>JBAZCK010000048.1:0-8494 GCA_041654955.1 Acholeplasmataceae bacterium
TTTAATGGAAGAGTTAAAATATTTAAATCAGGAAAGGCAACGTAATCAAAATCTAAGTTAAGAAGTTTATATGGCCTCGACTAAAAAGTCTTCGGCACAAAAAACTAAAAAATCGTTGACTGCAGTCAAAAAAACTGCAGCCAAGACTAATCCGATCAAAAAATCGGATTCAAAAAAAGCTCAAAGGCTGACGGTAAAAAAATCCGTCACCACTAAAAAGACGGCCGGAAAAAAACCGACAAAAAAAACCGCTCGGGCAACCGCGGTTAAGAAATCAGTTGCTTCAAAAAAGACTCTTAAACCAGTCACCGCTAAAAAAGTTTCCCTAAATTCAAAATCTAAAAAGGTGACTAAAAAAAGTAGTCAGGAGAAAATACCAACCAAAAAGACGCCAAAGAAAATTCTTCCACCCCGGGAGATTGTTTTTCCGAGCGAGGAAAAGAAGGAGCGCTTGATAAAAAAGGGGCGTACCCGGGGTTTTGTTACCGAGACGGAGCTCTTGGTTCTATTTTCTGAAGTGGAAGAATATATCTATGAATTTGATTTGTTTTTAGGTGACTTGCATCGAAATGGAATTAGAATCATTGAGGATTCTGGACACATCTTAGATAATACTCGTCGTGAAGAGGAGGCGCTGGCTAAGAGTGGCGGCCTTAGTTTTGATTTATCAAAAATGTCAGCTGATTCAATTCAGATGTATCTAAAAGAAATTGGTAAAGTTCCGCTTTTGTCTGGCGAAGAAGAAGTGGAATTAGCCAAGCGGAAAGAAAGAGGCGACAAAGAGGCTGAGAAACAAATGATTGAAGCTAATCTTCGTTTAGTGGTCTCAAATGCCAAAAAATTTGCGGGCGCTAAGGGTCTCTCATTGTTAGATTTAATTCAAGAAGGGAATATTGGTTTATTTAGAGCTGTGGAAAAATTTGAATACCGAAAAGGCTTTAAATTTTCAACTTATGCTACTTGGTGGATTCGTCAAGCGATTACCCGCGCCTTGGCTGATCAATCTCGAACGATTCGTATTCCGGTTCATATGGTGGAAACAATTAATAAATTTCAACAAACGCAGCGCTTTTTAGTCCAGGAGCTGGGACGTGAGCCGATGGCTGAAGAAGCGGCCGCGGAGATGGGTGAAGACTTAGAAAAAGTTCGTTATATCATTAAAATATCTCAGGACACAATTTCTTTACAAGCAGCTATTGGCGATGATGAAGAAGACTCCACTTTAGAGGACTTTATTCAAGATGTAAAAACAATGGCTCCGGACAGAGTTGCTGCTCTTCAGTTGCTTAAAGATTATGTCAAAGAAATAGTGGCTCAATTGTCACCGCGGGAACAGAAAATTTTGGAGTGGCGTTTTGGTTTAGTAGATGGAATTTCTCATACCCTAGAAGAGGTGGGGCGAGAATTTGAAGTGACCCGTGAACGTATTCGTCAGATTGAATCTAAAGCTTTGGAAAAAATTCGTCGTTTTAAAGGTTTAGAGAAGCTCAAAGATTATTAAAGAAAAGTTGAAGATTAGTCATTCTAAAATAGAAAAAATCTTTTTCAGTTTTGCCAAGCCCCCAAAATTGTGGGAGGCTTGGCATAATTGACAGAAAGTGAGTATTTGCTAAAATAAAAAAACAAAATGTGTAAGACATTTTTATTTTTTGTAGCTTAGCTGTAAGTTAATTTAATTCCCGGGTAGCGCAGCGGTAGCGCAGTTGGCTGTTAACCAATTGGTCGTCGGTTCGAATCCGACCCCGGGAGCATAGAAAAGACGAGAGTAAAATCTCGTTTTTTCTTTTGTTTACCGAGTGATTTCTCGTTTTATAGTCTCAATATTTTGTAAGTCAGAATTTAGCGTGGTGCCATCATGGTGCCAGAGTTCTATTTTTATTGGAGTCTCTAATGTTTTAATGGCATCTCTAAGAGTGTGTTGTCCGAGGTGGGCATACTTCATTGTAGTGCGAATATCTGAATGGCCCATTAATTCTTTTATCACAATTGGATTTACGCCTTTCTCAGCTAATCGAGAAGCAAAAGTGTGCCTGAGTTTATGCCAGCCTATCTGACGCAATTTTGCTTTATCGCAAATTGTGTGGATGCTGGTCCGTGAACATTCCGGTCGAAATCTTAATCCGTCTGGGCCCTTCAAAACAAAACCAGTTTTAGATGTGGTTGCCATTAGTCGGTCATAAAGACCTTGAGTCATCGGAATATATCTAATTTTATTTCCTTTAGTTGATCCTAAAACCCCAACTGAGAAATTATCTTTCACAATAATTTGTCGTTTTTCAAAATCAACATTAGTCCAATTTAAGGCCATTAGTTCGCCGAGACGCATTCCGGTGTGCAGTGCAAGAAGAATCGCTGTTTTATAGGGCTCAGAAGCGGCGCCTAGAAGGCGATTAGCTTCTTCCTCGTTTAAGTAGTCGAATTTTTCTGGATCGCATCTTAGAGGACGAAATATCGGCACTTTATCGAGTTCGCCCCAATCAACAGCCGTTCTAAGACATTTAAGTAGTGTGCCTATTTGGCCATTGATAGTTTTAGGTTTCAATCTCTTTAATTGCACGGCTTTAAATTCTTCAATATTCAAGCTAGAGATTTCATTTAATCTTTTGCTGCCAAAGAATGGCAGAAGACAGGATCTCAGATAGGTTGTTTTATTTTTTATTTCCGAGGGTTTATTATTAACTTTGACATATGACTCCATCCATTTTTCGGAAAATTCTTTTAGGGTTAATGTCTTAGCTTTTACCTTAGGAAACAAATCTTCGCCTCGTGTTATTCTTTGTTTTAGTAAAGCTTCAAAAGCAATCGCCCCGGCTCTTGAGTTATCTGGACTAGGGTGCCGATATCGTTTACTGCGATAACTAAAGCCTATCCAGTATTTATTTCTTTTTTTGAATACGCTCATAGATTATTAGAAAGCGATTTTATACTATTTTCTTTTATATATTCATTAATGTCGGATAAACAGAAACGAATATTTCCTCCAATTTTACAAAACGGAATCAGTCTTCTCCCCATTAATCTATAGAGAGTTGGCCTGGATATTTGTAATATCGCCATTATCTGTATTGGAGTTAATAATTTAGTATTTTCACTTATCATTTTAATTGTTAAAGAGCGATATGAAGGCATAACATGTTGTTATGACGGCAATACCACTCTAACATTTATTTATAAATCAGTGAAATTACCAGTGGTGTAGGTTTTTAAGATTCCCTCGCAAGCAAGCCGGGCCATCGACTTCTTTTGTTTACTTTTTTCTTTTCGTAAAATTTTATATACCTTTTGGGTTAGGTATACTTTTTTGGTAAGAACTAGATCAGGTTTTCGCATATTGTTTGTATTTAATTTATTAACATATAGCTGTAGATGGCTATATAGCAACTTGGCCGCTCCTCTCAAATAATGCCTTTAAGTGTTATTTGTGTTTATGTGTGATCTGTAGACTCATTTTCCCTTGAATCATATACACTTGTGCGCACGTGTGTTGATGATAGTAGGTTTTTCATGGTTGAAAAGAACTTGGTTATTTGATATGGATATGTCCAGTGTTGCACTCTTATAATATAAAATTGGGAGAATTTAGTAATTGACCTAAATAAAAAAATAATGACCGTAAAATAGGCCATTATCTATTGTTTTTCCACAAGATTTAGGTTAACTAGAATTTTTCAAACTTTATATCATAACTTTTCCAGTTTAATTTGTATCCTTTATTTTTCTCATTAACAATAAATTTGTTATCTAATTCAAGCTTATTCTTTAATGATTCATTTATATTCCTTATTTCCTTGCTTAACAATTGAGCTGATTGATATGGTATTTTTTTGCACAGGTTTCGGGAGCTTATGGTAGTATCTAGATCTTTTAAACTCTGAATGATTTTGAGTTTTTTAGAGTCGCCCAGATGGTAAACTAGGCTTCGATTATCCTTAAGATAAATATCTCCGTTATCGGATACGACTATAGCAATCTGCCAATCATTCATTTCTCCAATTAATGAATGTTTATAAAACTTAAGCTTCTTCTCATTGATCTTTAATTGAAATCTATAATTGGTAGATGATAAGAGAATGGCCCTTTGCCAGGGGATATCATAACCAAGCACTAGAATATTACTAATACAGCCGCGTTCTTTTAGATTCAGCAGTATGGCTCTAATATCCTGTTTAAATAGACCAGAGGTTAATAGTTCGGAGACTGAAATAGAATCAGGGAACTTGTGTCCGGTATCTATGTGCTTGTCCTTGATTATCTGGTATTGAGCAGCTTGCTTGGTTTTAGTAAATAAGAGCCTATCTATAATTTTAATTATATTTTCCATATAGCTATTATACTATTAAAACTAGTTACTTTGAAATAACTGTAAATGAACCACCGTAGTCATGCTTGCAGGGTGATACAAATGATATATTTTATGGTTTATTTATCATTGTTGATACGAGATAAATTTATTTAATATTGGGGAAATATTATTTGTGCATGCCTTTAGGCGTAGCGTGGGTAGTGAAATATTATCAGTGACGGGTAGTCTATCGCCCCGCCTGAATATCTTTTCTGTAATATCTGTTTATTAGAATAAGGTAGTGGGGGGTCTGCCGTGAAGTAATTAGATAGCTATATACTTCACCCTCTGTAATTCCGACACTTTTGAGCAATAGTGATAAACACTAATAAGTTAAGATGACTTGATAAGCAATAAATAGCTTGATATGATATAAATACAATTGAATTGACCTAAACTAGCTATTGGCTGGCATGGTCTTAAAACTACACGAATATAGAGATGGCTTTCCATCTGGTATTATTCGTGTAGTCAATGCTCGAAAGGGCGTTGGATGCCGCAAGGCGTCGCCATGATGGGGAGCCTTTTCTGTTTCCTCGGAATGGTCTTTAATAATAAAAATATGAATAAAAAGATCTCAACATTTACTTTGATTATTTATACGATTTTAAATCTCTATGTTTTTGGAGCTTTTGCTTTTCATTATCAGTGGAATTATGAAATATTGGTAAAGGGTGACGGCATGATACTTTTTAGTCTTGTTATATCCATTTTCTTAAATGCAGCTTTAATTATTTATTATTTAAATAAACATGGAGAATCTAAAAAGTAAAGAAGAGCCTAAAAGCTTTACATTTCGAAAAATGACGTCTAAGGATTATGGAAAAACGGCGATTATTTGTCTGTTGTTAGCGGGATTTAAGGGTGCTTACTTTGAATCGGCCGGATTATTTCTAGATCTGTTAGTGGATATCTTAGCTATATTTGGGGCAATATCTGGTTTTTTCTGGATTAAAGAAAAAATTAAATCAAAAAATAAGAGATTTTAATTTACTATTCCCGACGCAATCAGAATATTTAAAGGGAATAACTAACAAAATGATTGATAAAACCAAAGAAGAAGAGGGAATGGGTTATCAGATTTTGGGGGCAGTAATGCCAAAAACTTATAGCACAAAGAATAATAAAATTACTTTCTGGAAAGCTCTAACAAAAGACGCTAAGGGATTTGAAAAATGGTTTAATGCTTTTTTAAATGGGACAACAATAATAGTTTGTTTCATTATACTTCTTTCGTTACTTTATTGTCTGGTTGATGTGATATATAACATAGTCATTTTTTGCATAAGAATATATAAAAGTTATATGTAATGATCAGTAAATAAAGCATCGATGTGCTTTATTTTTTTGACAGTTTATTAAAATGATTGTAAAGTTTTTATATGGCTATAGATATCAAAAAACAGAAAACTTTGTCAGAAGTTCCTAAGAAGATATTTAGTGAATTTTTAAATGAACTACAAAAAGCCGAAATATCTGAAGATATAACAGCTAGACTTAGGATTGCCATTTTAGATGATGAGTCTTTTTCTGAGAAAACAATTAAGAAAGCTCTATTAAATGAATAATTATGGTTCAGGCCCGCAAGATTACCATTAAAGAATTTAGAGGTATTAGGAATCTATCCATCGATTTTAATGGTAAGAATTTTGCAATATGTGGGCATAACGGGACTGGTAAAAGTGGAGTTGTGGACGCATTAGAGTTCGCTCTTACTGGTAATATATCGCGTTTATCTGGTAAAGGAACTCGTGTTGTGTCGCTAAAAGATCACGCCCCGCACGTGGATAGCCGTAATAATCCCGAGAAGGCAGAAGTGACATTAGAAATATATATCCCCTCTATTAAAAAGATTGCGACTATAGTGCGTAATGTAAAAAGTCCTTCAAGTCCAATAATCGCCCCCGATGATTTAGATATTAAAAAAATATTAGATCAAGTATCAATTCATCCAGAATTTGTTTTATCTAGACGTGAAATTATAAAATATGTAGTTACTACCCCAGGCGAGCGTGCAGAAGAAGTGCAGGCTCTTTTAAGATTAAGTGAGATAGAAGATTTACGACAAATATTAAATAAAGTTGCTAACTCCTGCTCAAAAGAAATAGCCCCACTTGAGAGAGAGCGCGACTCATCAAAAATACGTTTGATTAGTGCGCTGGAGGTTGTTGATTTTAATCAAAAGAATATTTTAGAAGTAGTAAATAGACGTCGTGATACGCTTGGGCTTTCTCCCCTAGCGTCCCTGACAACAAGGACGTCATTAAAAGATGGTTTGAGCGTAGTTGCATCTTCTAACCAATTTGTGTTTTCTAAAACCACGGCATTAAAAGATATAGCAAGATTAAATATATTAATTTCATATATTAAATCGAAGGAAGCACGAGACATATGTGCCGATATTGAGAAAGATTTATTATCTATAGAAAATAATTCTGACGTCTTAAAACATTTGACTAGAGAAAATTTTTTAAGATCAGCCCTTTTATTGATAAATGATGATTTTTGTCCAGTGTGTGATACGGAGCTGAGTTTGGAAAATTTGAAAAAAATTGTTGAAGCTAAATTAAAAACATTCGAGGAGGTAAAAAGCAAAAGAACAGCTATTGAGATTAAATTATCACCGTTATTGTCTATTTTAGATGAACTTAGGTCTTTATTATTGACAGTGGCAAACTATGGAACACAGGTATTTCCCGTTATAGATACTGGCCGCCTTAGAGATCATTATAAAATTATCAATGATAGGATTATCAAAATTGAAGCCTTTATACCTGTCGCAGATACTATTAAAGAGATAAAAGAATTTAGCAAATTTTCAAATGGTGTAGAAATTGTAGTAAATAGTCTCGAGGTGTTTATTGGTAAACTACCCAGTTTGACTGAAAAAGATAATGCGAAAGAGTATTTAACAATATGCCAAGAACGTTTTTCAGCTTTTAATAGTAATAGTGCTAAACTAGCTCAAGCAAAGAGTAGAGCCTCTCTTTCAAGTAAAGTTTATGAAATCTATTCAAACAAAAGCACAGAAATATTAGATAATATTTACAAAGAAGTTGAATCAAACTTTTCTGAATTATATAGAATTATTAATAGTCACGATGAAGGAGAATTCACGGCACAATTGATACCATCGACTGGCAAGTTAGGTTTTGATGTAAATTTTTATGGTCGAGGATTTTTCCCGCCGGGCGCTTATCATAGCGAGGGACATCAAGATTCGATGGGGCTTTGTTTATATTTAGCTTTAATGAATCATCTTTTGGGGAATGGTTTCACTTTGGCAGTGCTAGATGATGTTCTTATGTCGGTAGATTCAGGCCACAGGCGTGAAGTTTGTAATTTGTTAAAGAGTAAATTTCCAAATACCCAGTTTATTTTGACTACGCACGATCGTGTTTGGCTGACACACATGTCGACAGTCGGTTTAATATCACAAGGATCCTCCTTGCATTTTAGAGATTGGAATGTTGACTCCGGGCCAGCAGATTGGAATAAAGTTGATGTTTGGCAAAAGATTTATGATGATTTAGATAAAGATGAGGTTAAATCAGCCGCGGCAACTTTGCGCGATTATTTAGAATTTATTTCCACGGAATTATGCCATCGGTTAAGAGCTAAGGTTGAATTTCGTGGCGATGCCCAATTTCAATTAGGGGACTTATTGCCGTCAGCTATGTCGTGCTTTAAGGAGTTACTTATAAGGGGAGAGTCTATCGCAACTTCTTGGAAGAAGACAGAAGAAGCGGAAAAAATTAGAAAGATTAAAGATAATTTTAATCTTCTGGTTACAGCATCGTATTTAGAGCAGTGGCAAATAAATAAAGCAATTCATTGTAATGAATGGGCTAATTTTACAAAACGGGATTTTATCCCCGTGGTTGATGCATTTAAGAGTCTTGTTAATTTTTTATTTTGTAATGATTGCAATGGTTTACCAGAGGTTGTCCCTAATAGAGGAGAGCGGGAAGTCCTTAAGTGCAATTGTGGGTCGATGAATATAAATTTGAAAAAATAAAAAATATGAATAAATTTTGGAAAAAACTTTTCAGAAAATTAAATAATATTTTTTCAACTAAGAATATTGAAGCTTTTTTTGAAAATATAACTATTTTATGCTTGTCTTTGGTAGCTGCTGTTAGCATATTAGGA
>JBAZCK010000049.1:0-8256 GCA_041654955.1 Acholeplasmataceae bacterium
TATTTCTTTTGCTTCTTTATATGATTTGATGTTTTTAATACGATAACTCGTACTTTCTATACTATCATATACCTTGATGACAGACTTCGCTCGTCTTAAATAATGTCTACACCAATTCCAAAAATCAGTCTCATTATTTCTAAAATGCATTTTTAAAGTTTTCTTTATATATGTTTAGAGCATTATTTTCAATAGATAATTTACTTAGCAAACCATCAAGTGTAGCTATTGTCGAATATTTATATTTATGGTGTTTAATGATTTCTTTAAAAATCGCATCAGAATAAGCATTTGCACCATATTCTTTTTCTTCATTATAACGAATATAATCTATATCCATAATTGTACTTACTTTTTCAATTAACTCTAGTGCAGTAATTAGGCTAACAACTTCATCATAAAAATAAGTATCAAATTTAATCAACTGATATTTATCGACTGTTTTGTTATTAGCAATTATCTTGTTCGTATAAATCTCAACACAATCACTATCTTGATCTCCAATATCATAGTAATTATACATAGTTTTGCCAATAAACATTCCATTAAAATAATCAATATAATACTCTTTAATCGCTTCACCTAAGTCAATCTCTTCATCAAAATTTATGGCATAAACTCCTTTTGCTATACTTGATACTATTTTTTCATCTTCTAATCTGTTTAATATTTTTAGAAGTGTTTTATATGGAATCACAGAAAACCGATGATTTTGTTCAAACTGAACATCAAATATTTTTCCTTGATTCTGTTTACAAAACTCTCTTAATGTTTGCGTATAGTTCATAATTTCACCCTCTTTAGTATATATTATATCAGTTTATGTCGACATTTTACATGGTTTAATCGACATTGTCGACTTTTTTCTGACCATCCAATTATTCATTAAACATCGTTATAGAGGGATAAACATAAAAAAGACATCTTGTAATAGATACAAAATGTCGACTTTTAAATTATGGTGCGGAAGATGAGATTTGAACTCACACGGCCCTAAAGCCACATGCCCCTCAAGCATGCGTGTCTACCATTCCACCACATCCGCTTAAAAAAAGGCACAAGGCCTTTTTTAATTATTCAACTGCTATAATAAATGAGTAAATTTCTTGTTTCCCATTAATCAAATCCACTTCAATATCAGGATTCAATTTCTTCGCATATTCAACAACAGCTAAAATTTCTTCTTCTGTCGCATCAACGCCATGGAAAATTGTAATGATTTCACGATCTTCATCAATCATGTCATCAAGTAACTTATGCGCTGTTTCAGTTCTACTTGGTGTTGAAACTAAAATCTCGCCTTTAGTAATACCAATGAATTCACCATTTTTAATCTTAACACCATTAATTTCAGTATCTCTTACTGCATAAGTAATCTCAGCTGATCTCATATTTGAAACAATAGCGCTCATCTCTTCAATATTGTCATCTAGATCGCCTGTTGGATCGAATGCCATTAAAGATGAATATCCTTGAGCAATACTTTTCGTCTTTAAAACTCTAATTGAACGATCTTGTAATAAGTCAAGTGTTTGTTCTGCTGATAAAATAATATTTTTATTATTAGGTAGAATAATGATATGTTCTGCGTTTAATTCTTCAACAGCTTTTACAAAAGCTTCAGTTGAAGGATTCATCGTTTGACCACCATCAATAATAGTATCTACACCTAATTCTTTAAATGCTTCTTTAATGCCTTCGCCTGAAGCGACTGCAATAATACCAAATTTAGCTCTTGGTTTTTCTACTTTATTAACGTTCTTTTCTTCTGTATGCATAATATTAGAGTGTTGAACTCTCATATTTTCAATTTTGATTGTTTGTAAATCACCATATTTTTGAGCTAGTGTTAATGCCACCCCTGGTTGATTGGTATGCACATGAACTTTAAGTAAGTCATCATCAGTAACAACAACCAATGAATCACCCATTTGTGTTAATGGATCTTTCATAAAGTCTTCACTAAATTTATCTGGATTATGTAGTTTAACAATAAATTCTGTACAATATCCAAATTTAATATCTACAGCACCTAAATTTTCAGCGCCATGATAATGTTCTAACGGTGCTGGTGCGTTGCTTGCTTCTGATTCATTTAACATTTGACCGTTAAGTGCCATCATCCAGCCTTCAATGATTTTAATAAATCCTGCACCACCACTATCTACTACTCCTGCTTCTTTTAATACAGGTAATAATTCTGGGGTTTTAATTAATGTTTCTTTTGCTTGATCTAAATACATCTTTAATACATCTTCTACACTATTTAAATTAGGTTGTTCACGGAGTACCTTTTCAGCAGATTCACGAACTACTGTTAAAATTGTTCCTTCAACAGGATCCATCACTGCACGATAAGCCATTTGATATCCACCAACAAGTGCTTGAATAAATTCTTGCACTGTTGCTGATCCATTATCAATTTTAGCAATTTCAGAGTAAACACCACGGAAAAATTGGGAAAGAATAACACCTGAGTTACCTCTCGCTCCCATAAGTAGTCCACGCGATAAAATTTTTGAAATATCTATAATAGATTGACTTTCTAAATTGTTTACTTCTTTAATGCCGGCCATCATTGTCATTTGCATATTTGTTCCAGTGTCGCCATCTGGTACAGGGAATACATTTAGATGATCAATTTCTTTGTGATTGTTTTTTAAGTTTACTGCTCCGTTTGTTACCATTTTTTTAAATAGAGATCCACTGACTGTTTTATTTGCCATTTCGATCCTCCTCATATTTTCTAAAAATGTTATCTTTAAATTTCGTATAATTTCAAATTCATTTCGTTATTCAAATAAATACCTTAACAGTATAGCACCAATCAAATCAAAATGCAATAAGTATTATAACCGTTAAAATTCATTTATATTATATCATATTTGTATGTAAATATAGGAAATACGTAAAAATCACATTTTTATAACTTTATATATTGCAATTTTTGGTAAATTATGTTAAATTGAATTGTGCAGTTAGGAGTGAGAATAATGGCTACATGCTATGTAACAGGAAAAAAGACAATTTTTGGTAACAAACGCAGTCATGCATTGAATGCTACTCGCCGTACATGGAAGAGTAATTTACAAACAGTTCGTATTAAAGACGAAAATGGCAACGTTGTTAAAGTTAAAGTCTCTGCAAGAGCTTTAAAGAAAAACAAATTAGAACGCGTTTAAAAAAATAAAAAGGCAATCGCCTTTTATTTTTTTGCCTTTTTTTAGATTTATATAAAAGAACTAATCTTTATAATAACCTTTTGTGTTAAGTTCATTTTCTAACCACATAACTCTTTCACTTAAATAGCCTTTAAAATAGGCTATTTGTTTTTCATATGTATCAGCTTCTACCATTTCTGGTGGATTTGGCCAAACATATGTACCCATGATATCCCATGTATCAAAGTTAGCACTAGCAAATGGAATTAAAGCATTTGATACATACTCAATTTCAGTAATCAATTGATCAAAATATAGATCAACGACTTCATTAAACCTTCTGATATATCTAATCTCAAACGACTCTTTTTCAATGAGTTGATTAAACCAAGGATTATAATCAACCCAATAACCTTCTGGACCATAATCATAATAATCACCATTGCCACTTGAGATATCAAAATCCCAGATTGGTCCCATTTTTAGCTTACTATCAACATCTTTATAAGCATAAACACTAGAATATCCAACATCAACTTGTTTAAATATTTCAGCTAAAATAAAATAATCAATAAAACTATCCACATCAATATATTCATCATAAGTATCATTTTCAATAGATTCTAAGAAGTTATTTAAATAATCTTTCATATAATTAACTTTGCCATTTACAACCACTTGGCTATAATCTTCCATATCAGGTGATTTGATCACAAAGTTTCTTCCATCAACTCTAAACCAATCGATATCTTCAATACCTTCTTGACCCACTCTTTCATCTGCTTCTAGTTCAATAAGAAAACCACCATAAAATAAATCAGATTGATCAATATTTAATTTATTTTCATCGACTTCTACTTGTTCTGTTAATAGATAGACACCTTGATATTCTTGATTAATAAATAAAGATACATGTCTTGTTTCTAAATGTCTATCGAAATTTAGAAACTCTGAAAAATAATGTGCAGCATAATTTCTCAACAATGATTTATCATTATACTCAGCTAATAAGACATACTCTTTAGCTTCTGCCATACCTAATAAACTTTGTCTTTCATCAAATTTTATCTTATATGGCTTTTTAGGAAATGTCCAAGTAGAATTACCTCTACCTTTAATTCTCATCTCTAAATCTTCTTTAGCAAAAACACCATCAGATTCTAATGACACTTTACCATTGATATAATCATCTTTTGATACAATCTCTTGTTCATCTTCAGTCGTTATATATAAATTATGCATCATCTCTGATGGACTCATATTAATCTTTTTAGAAAGTTTAAGCTGTTCTTCAGTCTCTAATACAACTTCTAATGTCATAGATAAGCTTTTATTCGTGTAGATGAAATTGATCATTTCTACTTTCTTTTCATCAATATAATATGATACAGGAATATCTTCAAATGACTCAGGTAGAACCATATCTTTTGTGATTGTCTCATCTAAACTAGACACAAACATCTCAAAACGCTCTTTTTGTGAGTCATTATTACATCCATATATTGTTACTGTAATACATAATAAAAGTATACTTAAAATAATTTTCTTCATAAAAAATCTCCTCTGGTTTCATCTCTAATTAAAAAAGAATCTAGTTGATTCTTTTTTAATACGTTCTATCTTTGACTGATAAAACAACGATAACGCGACCTTCTAATACGTTAATACTTGCTTTATCATCTATGATTTCATTACTAATACCAAGTGGATCATAAGCCGTTAATTTATATGCCTTTAAAGGATATTTAAATCCTTCTAAAGTCACAACCGCATCTGGATAAGCAAACACAGATACATATCCATCAAATGATATTGGATGAACTCCTTTTGTTAACATAAAAATCTCACTATGATCATCAATGATTCTTAAATCAGGAAATGCATCAAAATGCATTAAATGGACCATGAAGTGTTCGATTCTATCTCCACCAATGCCACCAATTAACACAAGTTCACTAGAATCCATTTTTTTAGCTTCTAGAAGCGCTTGATAAGTATCCGTGACATCTTTTTCAGGTTTTAACTTAATGACGTTTAAATTGGTTAAAACACCGTGATTTTTAAGCGAATCAAAATCACCTACTGCTAAATCAATCTTAATTCTTTGTTTGTATAAATCAATAACTGCTTGATCGACTGCGATGATATAGTCATCATCATTTAAACTAAATATCTTCTTAATATCTTTTGGTGTGGGATGGCATACAACAATCGTTCTCATTTTAAACTCTTAATCGCTTCATTTGGATTTTGATGATTAAATACATAACTTCCCGCAACTGCCATATCTACACCACTAGATTTACAAATGTCAATGGTTTTATCATTGACGCCACCATCAACTTCGATGATATAATTTAAATGCTTTTCTGATCTTAACTTAACTAATTCTTTGACTTTAACCATCATGTTTTCCATAAATGACTGTCCACCAAATCCTGGTTCTACAGTCATGACTAATACTAAATCAACATCTTTTAATAAAGGGACAATTTTATAAACTGAAGTACCTGGTTTAATCGAAATGCCTACTTTAATACCTAATGATTTAATTTTCTTAATCGTTTCTAAGACTTGATTAGCCTCTTCATGAATGGTAATATATTTTGTTGTTTCAAACGCAAATTGCTCAATCCAAAACAAAGGATCAGTAACCATTAAATGGATATCTAGACCTACTTTTGTTTGATGTGAAATCATTCTAGAAATATGGGGTCCAAAAGAAATGTTTGGCACAAAATGTCCATCCATAATATCTAAATGAATAAAATCAGCATCGCTGATTTTTTTTATTTCCGACTCAAGTTTTGTGAAATCTGCTGTTAATATTGAAGGTGCAATTAGCATATAGCCTCCTTTTAATACTTTGATTTTTGTGCTTTAATTGAATTGAAAAAATCGACATATAATTCATATCTTGATGCGAGTATTTCTCCATCTTCATATGCCTTTTTGACAGCGCAACCAGGCTCATGAACATGATTACACTTATTTTTAAATTTACATGATTCTTGATACGCTTGAAAATCACTGTAATATAATTTTAAATCTTCTTCATAAAAGATTTTAAACTCAATTTTTGAAAACCCTGGGGTATCTACAATATAACCTTCATTATAATTATAAAGTTCTGTATGTCTAGTGGTATGTTTACCTCTACCTAACGCTTTAGAAATCTCTTGAGTTTTTAAACCAAGCTCCGGCATTAACGCATTAAGTAGTGTTGATTTACCAACACCAGTTTGACCTGCTAAAACCGTAATTTTATGTTTGAAAATATGCGTTAATACATCGATACCAATTTTTTGTTTACTATTGACATAATACACATCATACCCTATTTTTTCATAATATTTGAGATTTGTCTTAAGTTGATTTAATTGATCTTCTTCAATTAAATCTATTTTAGAAATCACAATGACAGGTGTCAAATGCTCTTGATTCATAATAATTAAAAACATATCTAATAAATGAAAACTAAAATCAGGATTCACTGCTGAAAAAACTAATAACACTTGATCAACATTTGCCACATCAGGTCTTACTAAATCATTTTTACGAGGTAAGATTTCTATGATAAACACTTGATCTTCCTTATCATCAAAAATGACATTATCCCCTACTTTAGGACTCACTTGTATGAATTTAGTATCTAATTTCGTTCTTTTAGTGAGCTGTTTGTTAAACGCGCTGTCTTCATCAACTTTCATGTATCTGAATTTACCACGTGCTTGACATACAATCTCTTCTTTAGTTTCTTCATCAACTACAGTATATTGGTTTGCGATGAGTTTTTTTATAAATCCTTTTCTCAAGAAAATCCTCCTATTTTATATGTTGACTTCTTAATTGTCCACAAGCTGCATTAATGTCGTGACCTTGTTCTTTTCTTAATGTCACTTGAATACGATTCTTCTTTAAAATATCATAGAATTTTAATTGATTTTCAATCATAGAACGTTTATAAGGCGCTTCTATGACTTCATTATATGGAATTAAGTTGACATAAACATTAAGTCCTCTTAACACCTTAACAAGCTCTAAAGCGACACTTTCCATATCATTGACTTCATCAATTAATATATATTCAATCGTTACTCTTCGATTCGCTACTTTCAAATAATACTTAATCGCATCAATCACTTCTTCAACTGGATATGCTTGATTGATTTTCATGAGCTTCGTTCTAATCTCATTATTTGGTGCATGTAAGCTAATCGCTAGATTAACTTGCATGCCCATATGAGCATACTCTTTAATCTTAGGTACAATCCCACTTGTTGATACCGTAATATGTCTAGCTCCAATAGATAAGCCCTTAGGATCATTAATAATATTTAAGAATTTTAATAAATTCTCATAATTATCAAATGGTTCACCAATTCCCATCACGACAACATAATTAATACGTTCTTTTAATTCTCTTTCCGTATCAATAATTTGAGCAATAATCTCACCAGCAGTTAAATCTCTTTTTTTCTTTAACTGACCAGATGCACAAAATGAGCATCCGATATTACAACCCACTTGGGTTGTGACACAAATGCTGTTACCATAATGTTGTTTCATTAAAACAGATTCTATTAAATGCCCATCATGTAGGCTATATAAACACTTTAATGTCCCATCTTGAGACTTGTGTTTAATGACAAGTTCTAATGCTTTTAAACTATAATTTTGTTCTAATAGCTCAATTAAATCATTTGGCATATTATGCATTTCCTTAAATGCAGTAATTTTTTGTTTATAGAGCCAATGCCATACTTGCTCTGCACGATATTTCTTATAATCATGCGCTTTTAAAAACTCTATGAGTTCTTCTTTTGTTACATCATAAATTAACATTTCATCACCTGCATTTATTATACACGATTTTATTTAAATAAGAAAAACAAACAATAATATTTATGAATTATTGATTATTTATATACTAGTTTATAAAGTCTTATAGAATCATTTGTGCTGATTAGATGACTATGCTATACTTTGAGTATAAACATAAGAAATAACCGAAAGGATGATACCTATGAAAACCATAGATGCAAGAAATTATGAACCAAAAGATAAACATATAAAGATTTTTGAGATGTATCAT
>JBAZCK010000050.1:0-7790 GCA_041654955.1 Acholeplasmataceae bacterium
GTATGTAATAGGTTACTTCATGATACACTATAGGAAAATAATTTATTCAATATAGATTTATACATATATTATTATAAGAAATCACATTTAGGAGGAACTATGAAAATTCTTAAAGTATTTACAAAAATTATACTTGCCTTACTTATCATTGCTGGCTTATTTGTTGGTACATTGACTGTTTTTGAGTATAGACCAAAAGATATAGAAGTAGTTAATATTGAAAATAATCAAGCAGATAAAATTAATATCGATCAAATATATCAAATCATGACATTTAATATAGGATATGTTGGTTTAGGTAAAGATGAAGATTTTGTGATGGACGGTGGAGAAAAAGGAAGGGCAGATTCATTAGATATTGTTGAGGATTATTTTGAAGGCATTAAGACGCTTTTAAATGATTATCCATCAGATTTTTATCTACTCCAAGAAGTAGATCAAAAAGCTAGAAGAAGCTATAACCTAAATCAAGTTGAAGGTATTAAAGAATCATTAGGTAATGATTTTTCAAGTCAATATGCGCTTAATTTTAAATCTATATTTGTACCATTTCCTGTTTCATTAACTGATTATATTGGACCGGTAGAAAGTGGCATTCAAACACTTACTAGATTCGAAGGTTTAGAAAGTGAACGTCATCAGTTTCCTGGTGCTTTTAGTTGGCCTCTTAGAGTCGCAAACCTAAAACGCGCAATGATGGTTTCATCATTTGAAATTAATGATAGTGATAAACTATTAATTGTTGTTAATTTACATATGTCTGCTTATGATAGTGATGGATCTTTAAGAGATCAAGAAATGGCATATTTAAAGACGTTTTTAGAAGAACAAAGAGATTTAGGTAATTATGTGGTTGTAGGTGGAGATTTTAATCAGACATTTCCTGAAGCAGAAAATCTATACCCTGTAAATTCTAATTTTTATGAGGCTTATACGATTGAAGATGATTTTATGCCTTCTGGTTATCGTTTTGAAGTCGATTTAAGTAGTCCTACATGTAGACTTCTTAATCAACCTTATGATAAAGATTCAGAAAATACACAATACTATTTAATTGATGGTTTTATTGTATCTGATAATATTGAGCTTGAAGCTGTGTCAATAGAGGCTGAATATCCTGTGATGACGATTAATCATGAGTTTTTATATAGTGATCATAATCCAGTATTGATGAAATTTAAATTAGTTTTATAAATATTTATTTGCTAAAATAAATCTAAAAAAATAAAGCGATATGCACATGCACATCGCTTTTGTTTATGTTAGGCTTTAATAGCCCACCTAAGTTTAGCAGACCTTGAACGACTATTTGAACTTTGTTCTTCCATAGATGGTCTAATAGGGCCATCTGATACTTCTTGATAGATCCCTTGTCTTTGAAAATATTGAAAAGATTTTTTAACCAATCGATCTTCACCAGAATGAAAAGACAAAATAGCAACTTTGCCTTTAGCTGATAGAACCTCTGGAAGTTTTTCTAAAAAAGCATATAACGATTCAAACTCATGATTCACATCGATTCTAAGTGCTTGAAAAGTTCTTTGAGAAGATTTTTTGATTGCATCATCTCTTTGTTCTTTGGGTAAAAATGCTAAAGCTTTTTGTATGACTTGATAGAGTTCAGTAGTTGTGTCAATCATAAGACCTTGTCTATAAGCTGATATAATCTCATAAGCAATTTTATCAGCATAAGGTTCATCTGAATTTTCAGTGAGCATACCTTCTATTTCTTGTTCTGAAAGTTCTCTTAATCTAAGTGATGCAGGTATACCTTTGTTTGGATCCATTCTAAGATCTAAAGGTCCTTCATGCTTATATGTAAATCCTCTTTCAGGATTATCAATTTGCATAGATGAAATGCCTAAATCAGCTATGATAAAATCGAATGATCCTGAATCCAGGGCTAAAATGTCGATGTCAGAAAAATTGATGTTTCTAATAGATAGTATTTTTTCATCATAGCCGAGATCACTTAAACGTTTTTTAGTTTTCTCTAATTCTATTGGATCTCTATCAAGTGCATAAAGATGTCCAGTACCATTCATTTGTTTTAAGATTTCTAAAGTATGACCACCATAACCTAAAGTAGCATCTAAACCAATTTGATTAGGCTTGATTTGTAAAAAATCTAGAATCTCATCTACACAAATCGGACGGTGCATACCAGCTGGTGTATTCCCTTTTTTGATTATTTTTTCTATGGTTTTAGCATATTTAGTGGGTTGATGTTCTTTATATTTAGCATCAAATGTTTTTGGGTGTGTACCCTTATATCTTTTTCGTCTTTGATGCGTTTTTTCTTTATTTTCCATAAAATTATCATCCTTTTTAGAGTATATGAATCAATAAGACTAAATTATCATATCAAAAACAACGTTAAATAGCAAACCGACTACAATTAGAATAAGTCGTATTATGCTATTGATTGTTTCTTTTGTTTAGCAATAGTTAATAAAAATCCAAGAACGACCGAAAGATAAGCAGCCATCAGTACTCGATAGTTTTCTGGTAACAAAAATGTTATGGTATGCGCTGGTATCCAGAAAAGTGGAATGGTTTTTAAAACAACAAAATTTAAAAAATGAGAAAAGTTAATACGTTCAACCACACTAGAAAATGGAACTTTTATGATTTGATTGATTTTTCCATGTCCAAGTTCAATATAGTTATCTGTGATGCGGTGAAATAACATAAATGTTGGAGCGAAAAACACATTCATTAAAAAACTAATCATAAATGCCGTAAGCAAAGAAGCTATAAAAGTAGTATTGCTTATACTAGGAAGTAGGTTTGATGCTTGTGCAGCTTCAACACCACTAGAAAATAATTTAAAAATAATGACGAAAACCATACCTAAAAATCCCCAAACGATAAATTTTAGAAGTATACCTTGATCTCCAAAGTAAAATCCAGTTTTTATTCGATGTACTAATCTTTCACCTAAGCTTGCTAACATGGCAGTTTTTATAAATCCCATCAAGTATGGATAAGAAGCAGTCGCTTGTTCAAATATGAATCTTGATTGTGGAATCATTACAATTAAAGAAAGACAGATAAGTATAGAAATCCATAAAAAATCGCTTTTTTTCATGATACGCTCCTGTATATGTTTTTTTATGTAGTGTTCATTATTTTTATCATAACATCAAATGTTATGTTTATTATATATAATTAAAATAAATTTTGAATTTAAATGCACAATAGGGGTTATATTGTCTATATATTGATTGCTTGTAAATACATTTTCTAAAAATCAATATACTTATAAATATCCAATAAAAAAAGAGCATTCTTGTCACAAAGTAAAGAATTAGGTTATGTGTGCCTCATTCAATTTGCAGAAATTCATGTGACCATATAACTCAGCATATTTTAAAATATAAAACCATACTATATAATCATGAGATGGATGACATCAGTGATGAGATTACCACTTATATTGAAAACAAAAAAGAAAAGCAACAGCACCCTAAAGATTGCAAAGGTCTAAACTTTAAAACAAGGAAACGAAGGTTAGTGATGGATTTCTATATTGAACTGAATTAGCCCTCAACAGGGTATAACAAGTTTACAAACTTACCTACATATGTATTAGAGAAACGTGAGACATCACTTTATAAAGGACATCCACAAAAAGCATCCATGGTAACCAAAGAGGCAAATGAATTCATTAGAATAAATTAACTATATTCTTTGAATTCTATGTATCAAGTGATGAAGATTGACAAAGAGAAAAAGAAAAAAGAAAAATGAAGTTAATCTAGAAGTTTATATTCAAGTCAGTTAAACAAATAGGGTACTAAACAATGAGTTTTAGACGGCTTGAGGGGGATGTACAAGAAAAACCTAGCATTGCAGAGAATTTATGTCAACTATTAAAACAAAAAAAATTTTGGATTTAAACAAGTATTACTCTAAATTACTTATGGAAAAAGCATATATTTAACACAAAAAAACTAAATCGGCCATATACGCCCTGTTTTTATATAAAATAGTATGATATATTTAAGATACTTATAGGATTTAGCCAACGATTGCGATATATAAATTGTTAGAAGTGAGAATGATACCTAATGGGAGGGTAATAATGAAAAAGATTACTATTTTTGTTTTAATGACACTAATACTTGCTAATTTTGTTGATTTTGGTCATGCTAATGCTGATTCAGATTCTGAAGCTTATGGTTTTTTTGTAGATTCAGACCGATATGGGACTCACAAAGATTTAGAGATAGCTGAAGAATATACTATTCATAATACTAAATATGGTGATTATATTATTGGTTATTCAAGACTAGTAGTATTGGTATATGAAGATCAGACAGATAGCGATTGGGCATCAGTCGTTATTCAATCAACTGCATATCCAAAAGATGTTTATATGAAAGGTGGACTTTTCGGTAGATTAAAATTTACAGATATGACAACACTTTCGCAAAATATTCATTCAGATGTTGATTCAGGGTTTAAAAATTGGGGATATGGTTATTACACTGATGCATCGCTATTTGAAATGGAACAACCTTCTCCTATGCTGACCATATCATCTACAACTTATAGAGCTTCAATTGAGTTTAGTGCAACTCCAAAAATACAAGGCGAAGTTACTTTTGACATTAAAGAATTAAGCCTTCTTTATGGACACAAACCAGACACAGAGATTTTTGATGTTACTTATAAATATTCATGCAATTTCCTTGATTGTAGCTATAGAGATGGTATGACGTATAATAAAGCAACTTTCTTAGTGAACATGACTAAGAATGCAAGTAATGCTGGAATATTCGTAAATGATATATATTTAGCGACTACTTTTAGATGTGTAACAGGATATCCTTTGTTTGTTGAATGGACTACGGATCTTCACGTAAATACGCTCTACTTTTAAACATAAGGAGGAGTTATGAAAGATAAAAGATACCTTTTTTTAATTACTGTAATTATTATGAGTGTTGTTTTTATACTTGTTTACACACAACTACCATATAAAAGAATCCCTAATGGACTTCCTGCGGATTATTTTGATATAATTGATAAAATTGAAGATACAAATGCAAATGTATATGTTTATAGTGATAAGCTAAATTTTAATGATGATTTTCATCCTAAATTTATATCAAAGGTTAGCGAAATTGAATTAAATCGTTTTAACGAAAAAAACTTTTTGGTTATAGATATGGACAAGTATAATAGTAAATCACTTGGTACTATAGAGGAAATAGATCAAATATATAAAAATCAATGTTTCTATATTTTATTAATTAACTATGGAAGTTCTGATAGCACAAAATTTGATGAGTTGTTAACTGATAACTCTAAATCCTCAGACCTAATTACTTTAACCTATAGCGCATGTCATAGTAGTTATCATATTGAGTATTTTTCTAGTGGTTTCTCATCAAATGATATTTTAATGTATGCGATTTTAGATAAAATAAGTATGTTAATTAGTGCAGCATAAATATATTGATGATACTTTGAACAGAAGTATGATAAAGGTTTGCTGCTGAAGTAAAAGTATGAGTATGATCTAATAAGTGTTCTAAGATGATTGTTTTTGTATACATGCTTATCGATTCATATGCAGATGCGAATGGATTAGATTCATAATAAACATGTTGACATGTCTTACATTTATACCTTCTAGCTTTATAGACAATCGTACATTTTCCTATGGTTGTTATGCTATGTGTGATATGCTTTGTTTGATAATCATGAACATATCGATGATTAGATCCAAATATCTGACATTGCTTATTCATCTCTCTTTTTAATGTGATATACACATACAAATTTTGTCCGTCTTTTCTTAATGATATATCAGATACTAAGTGCTCAATGTATTCCAAATTCAAGAGTTCTATGATATCATGACTCATGAAGACCTCCTTTACATGTTATTTAGGGTAGTAACTAAATTGTATCATGTACTGAGGCCTTCTTTTTTAAAACCATTAAGACCACAACCTATTTGAAGGCATATCTTATACCACAAACATTTTTAAAGAACCGTTTAAACAAGCAAAAACAAAAAATCTCTATTTCACAAAGTGAAATCAGAGTTTTTTTGTTTATATAGTAATGATTCAATTCGTTCTAAAACTTCGTCATAAGACATTATAGTTATATTTTTATTGTTATATTTAATTATCTCTAAATTTTCATTTAGAATTTCTTTATCTGGGTGGGAACTGAACTCGTTTTTTTTGTTTCCATAAAGTAGTATAGAAGATCCATATATCTTATATAATTCAGATGAAGAAATGGCCATATGAGCTCTTTGAACATTCGTCTGATGTATAGCCTTTGATAATTCTTCGGTTGGCTTATAAGTGTTACCTCTATATTTCTTCTTTTTATTAAAGAATATTGCTTTAGCTTGTTTTAACTCTATTAGATTTATATGATTATAAGGTTTTGAAGAAATAATATCAATTCTGTTGTCGCTATATGTGTCACTTTGCACGATAACTTCAAAATCAAGAGTTGAATCAAATCCAATTAAAACTAAAAATAAAATATCTTTATATAGCTTTAATACATCTTGAATTTTGTGTTCATTTTGCTCTATTGCTATAATTAAATCTGACTTAAATTTGCTTAATAGTTTACTAATAGCAAGAGTATGACTAATCTCGATTTCTTCGAACTCTTGGAAGCTATCAATTATTTCTTTTACAAGTGAAACATGGTTTTGTTTGATATCTTTAAAACTGAAATATTTAATAGAATCATCATAATCTATAATGTATTGTCCATCATATGTGGGATTGTCTTGGAAATAATTATTAATACATGCTCTTAAATTGGATACAGTGAGTGAAATTATGGAAGTAATCCTGAATGTTTTTTTTGAGCCTTTGTTATGTGTGGATTGAATGTATTTATCTTGAGAATTTTTATAATATTCTTGTATTTCAAAACCTAGTTTCACATCACTTGGATAAAACTTATTATCTAGAGTGAAATAAGGAAATATACGAAAAATATTTCCCTTGCTATGAACTACTTCAATGAAATCATCTGTCCTGTAATACAAGTTTCTATTGGTTACTAAATTAAACTTGAATTTGTAAATCAATACACTCCCTCCCTTGTTTTAGGGATTTAAAACAAATTATTTATTCTTCAGTTTATTTGAATATTCATGATGTATTTTTTTAAACTCTATCAACTCATCAAGAGAGACATCTAAAATTTGTGCAAGTTCAACTAGGCGTTCTAAGCTTGGTGTTTTTTCCCTACTTCATAATCTGATATTACTTGTTGAGCAGTATTAAGCTCTTTTGCTAAATCAGATTGCTTCATATGTTTCTTTTTTCTAACCTCTTTAAGATTTAAACTAAACAAAAAAAACACTCCTTCTCTTGGCATACTACCTTTAAGATAGTAGAATTGTAGTGAAGATGTACAATCTAAACGGTTGTATAGAGTGCTATGATACATGATATAAAATATTAATTTTTGGTGGAGATGAGGGGAATTGAACCCCTGTGCAAGATACTTTTAAACATACTTTCTACATGTTTAGTCTATTTATGAATTCATCCCATCAACTAGACAGACAAAAGTTAATGGTCATATCCTAATTAAGTTCTTTTATCAAACTAGGCTATTTGATAAGTATAACTTACTAAATTGGACCGCGTATAAACCGTAAGTAAATTCATAGTTGGCTCGCACCTATTCTTAGGCAGCGTAAGAAAAATTTTGGTTTCCGGTTATTAATTAACCTCGGCTTTTTTACATGAGCAACCATGACATGCTTATATGTCTATCCATACCGTGAC
>JBAZCK010000051.1:0-7650 GCA_041654955.1 Acholeplasmataceae bacterium
TATAGGGACATCATAACCTTGTTTTTCAAATAATTTAATTTGTTTTAAAGTTTCTTCAGTGACCCATGATGTTAAATTGTGAATGAGTTTAGTTTGTTCTATAATTGGAATAAATTCAGCAGGTGAAATCATACCTTTAACTGGATGATTCCATCTGATGAGTGCTTCTAAGCCAATAGGTTTTAAAGTGTTTAAGTCGATTTTAGGCTGATAATAAAGTTCTGTTTGACCATTCTTTAAAGCTTCTTCAAATGAAGATATAATTTCAAATGCACGGTGTGTATCAACTTTCTGTTCCTTATAAATAAGATAATCTACATCTTTAGATTTCGCATGCTTAGCGGCTAAATCTGCTGGTCTAAATGTCATTTCATGTGAGATTTGTGATGTGTTTGAAATATAATGTGTACCAATCGTAAAATCAATAAATATAGATATCTGATTAATTTTTTTAATAGATTGAATTGATTTAACGATTGTTTTTGAATCTTTTTCTAAATCACCAACAGGCTTAACAATCCAAAACTTATGATGATCTGATTGCACAATTACAGCATCTTTATATAATATTGATAAATTTTGATAAATTTTAACTAATAAATCGTAATATGTATTTAGTCCTAAGACTTCAGCGATTTGATCTGCGTTATGAATCATTAATGTTGAAATCATGTATCTTGTATTGATTAGTTTTTCAGACAAAGATTGTAATAAATTAGTATTAGGTAAATGGGATTCAGAGTGATGTGTCAATAAATGTTTGACACGCTGATTTGATCTTCTTAAAAAGCGGCTTGCAAATCCTGAAATCGAACCCATAATCACAAAGATCAATAAGCGATAAAACCAATTTAAAAAATCTTGGGAATCTTGTGTAACTATATCGATTGGCATCAATGGTCCAAGTAAAATACCACCAAAAATTGCAATCATAATTCCAAATCCAGGACTAATGAAAATGCCAGCTAACAAAATAGGTATATACATCGTATGAGAATAGACATACTTTATACCACCGGTCATATAAACAAGACCATAGATTAAAGGAAGCGTAGCTATAATAGAAATGATTGAGATTAAAATGTGTTTTCTTTTTGTAAACCATGTTTCAGAAAAAAATAATGATATTAATTTTTTCATGCGTATCTCCATTTAAATTAGATTCTTGAAACGAATCTATTTTTTTGCTTTTCTGTTTAGTCTAACAGTTCCATAAACACCAACAATAATTAATAAACTACCGATAATATGAAAGATAGTAATCGTTTCATCTAGTAAGAGTATACCTGCAATAATCGCAACAATCGTAGATAAATTTGCATAGATTGATGAGACATGTGCTGGCACTTTACTTAAAACAAGATTAACCAAGAAAAAACCACCAATAGAAGCAACGATACCTAAATATAAAATTGGTAATAAGATCTCAATGTGATACAGGTTGGTGATGTAGTCTGCAATTCTATGTTCACTAATTAACTGAATCAAATAAATCAAGTTAAATATAGCTGCACCAAATAACATCATAAAATAGGTAACTTCCATAGGTCTTAAACCTTTAGTTGAAGCAGTTCTAGAAGCAATATTAAATAATGCTGCAGAGATAACTGCTAAAAGCAGTAATATAAACCCTAAAAACTGTGATGTATTATCACTATTAACTTTACCTAGTTGGATGATAATAACACCAATAACACTTACAAAAATAAATACTACTTGAAGTGGTTTAGGTCTTTCTTTAATGATTAAAGCACTTAAAATTGCAACAAATATAGGGATTAATGCAATCATCATTCCTGCTTCTCCACTTGAAACTAGATTTAAGCCAAAAGTTTCAAATAAGAAGTAGAGAATGGGTTGAAACAAAGCAACAAGTCCTAAATATTTTAATTGGGATTTATGTATATCGATCTTAATAACTTTAGTTAGTCTAAGTGCTTCAAAGGCAATAAAAGCAATTAAAAATCGGTATGCTATAAGTCCTATCGGTGTGACATAAGATAAAGCTATTTTTGAAAATAAAAATGAAAATCCAAAGATGGATGCGAATAAGATACCCGCTATGTGTGTAGTTTTTGTCATGTGATCTCCTATGAATTTAAAAAAACACTGCATGACAGTGTTTTTTATGTTGCGATTAATTTACGTATGGTCTTTTTTCTTCCTCTTTTGGATCTTCTAAAACAGGTCTTGGAGCTTCTTTTTCTTTTTTCTTAGACTTGCCAACACCTTCATTAAGTTCTGCTGAATATGTTCTATATTTCTTATATCCACCATAACCGTCATATCCTAAATAAACTGCCCCAATTAATGAGATGATTAAGAAGAATATGCCTACAAATTCATAATTGAAATCTGGATAAACCGCAATGATTGCGCCAAGTGAGAGAATACCGATATGAATCCAAAATTTAGGAACTTCTGTTTTTTCTCCTAAAAATACAACAGAATTAAAATATATTAACCCTCTAGCGTAAAAGAAGAATACTAAGCTATAACGATAAACTTGACTCCATATAGCTTGTTCACTTAAAGTGTCTTTATATGTAAATGCGATATAAATCATTAAGATCCCAATAAGTGTATCAAATATAATTTCAATTAAATTTAATGTTCTAAGAATTTCTTTATGTAGGGATTTAATTAAAGGGTAAACTCTAAATAATGAAAAGATAACGATGGTAACTCCTGTAATTGCATAAACAACTTCATCTGCAAATACCATGTAAATACCAACACCTAATAAAATAGCTGCCAAAATAAACTTTAATACCCAACCGTAACCATGTTTAGCTTTGCTCATATAAAAACCTCCTATACTTATAATTGCATTATATAGCAATTTCACATTTATTTCAATCATATGAAATATATTACATAAAAAAACTTGTTTTGAATTTAATAATAGATGTAAATATCTTAAAAGATGATATTTAATCTTATGTTATAATATGGATGTAGAAAATTTTGATTTGAAGGGAGAGAGATTTTTTTAAATCTCGAAATAAAAATGAAAAAAAGAATAGTACAAGCAATGCCTTTAATTGCATTGTTGGGGTTTTTGGTATCAGGTTTATATTTAGAAAATTGGCCATTGGGATGGACGTTTTTCTTGCTTATTCCTTTAAGTTGGATCTTTTTATCAAATCATATATTAAAAAGAATGAATGATTTAGCGCCATTAATTGCACTTATTATATTCCTATGGTTAGGATTTGGTTTTGATTTGTGGCATCCAGGTTGGTTGGTTTTCTTACTCATTCCAGTAGCGAATATGGTTGTAGAAAGAAGAATAACACCAAGAAAATTAGTAACGATCATCGTTGTAGCTATCTTTGTAGGTGTAAGTCTATACTTAGAACAATGGCATCCAACATGGATATTGTTATTGCTCATTCCAATTATAAATACGATATTTTTCCCATATCATATCGTATCATTTAAAAATCAATCAGGCAATTGGCAAGAAAACGTTAAAAAGTTTTTTAATGATAAAATTATCGTTGAACATGAAGTAGATGAGGATGATGAATCTTAAAAAAAACATTTGGTTATATCTTGCGCTTTTCATGACTTTAATAATTTGGATAAATTCAATGCTAAGTGCTGAGGTGTCATCTCAACAATCTGGATTTTTGGTTAATTTAGCTTTATCTGTTTTAAGTTTATTTAAGATAGTAATACCAATAGATGCAGTTTCTAGTTTTATTAGAACATATGCACATTTTGCAGAGTTTTTTATGCTTGCAATTTGTTGGGGTTTTTATCTACTAAATAAATCAATTTCTAGTTTATGGGTCATTGTTATTATTATTGTGACTGCATTTATGGATGAGAGCATTCAACTTTTTTCGCTTGGTAGAGCATTTCAATTTTTTGATATCATGATAGATAGTATAGGTGGATTATTTGGTTTCATTTTTATACAAGGTTTCACCAAAATAAAAAATAAATGATTGACTTTATGTTTATAGTTATTTTGTGTATAATGATATAGGGAAATAAAATAAAGGGGTAGATAAATATGCGCATAGAAGATGATCAAAAATTAGATTTTAGTGATGTACTCATTAGACCAAAACGTTCGACTTTAAAAAGTCGAAAAGATGTCGATTTAAATCGTACATATTCATTTAGACATAGTAAAAAAACATGGACAGGCATCCCAGTGATGGCGTCAAACATGGATGGTGTCGGAATGATTAACGTTTCACTAGCTTTACAGGAACATCAGCTTTTTACATGTCTAGTTAAAACTTATACAAAAGATGATATTGAAGCTGTAAAAACTGAGCTAAATCCAAATTATTTTGCGATTAGCACAGGGACAAATCAAAAAGATTTTCAAAATTTAACTGAAATTATTAAAGCTCATCCAAACATTGAGTTTATATGTATAGATGTTGCTAATGGATATTCAGAACATTTTGGTGACTTTGTTGAAAAGGTTAGAAAAAACTATCCAAATCATACAATTATTGCCGGTAATGTTGTAACAGCAGACATGACACAAGAACTTATTTTAAGAGGTGCAGATATCGTTAAAGTTGGTATTGGACCAGGTAGTGTTTGTACAACACGTATTCAAACAGGTGTTGGTTATCCACAACTATCAGCAATCATTGAGTGCGCTGATGCGGCACATGGCCTTGGTGCACACATCATTAGTGATGGTGGTTGTACATGTCCAGGAGATGTTGCTAAAGCATTTGGAGCTGGTGCAGATTTTGTTATGTTAGGCGGTATGCTTGCGGGACATGATCAAGGTGGGGGAGAAGTCATTACAGAATATGTTTTAAATGGAAAGATTGACTTAGAGTCAAGAAAACCTTTAATAGATGAAAAAAAATACGTTAGATTTTATGGTATGAGTTCAGAAACTGCAATGAAGAAGAATTACGGAGAAGTAGCTGAATATCGATCAAGTGAAGGTAAAACAGTTAGAATACCGTATCGTGGAGATATTGATCATACAGTTAAAGATATTTTAGGTGGACTAAGATCGACATGTACATATGTTGGTGCATCTACTTTAAAAATGCTCGCTAGATCGACAACTTTCGTACGCGTACACCGTCAGTTTAATCAAATTTTCGGTGACGGAAGAGATAAATAAAATGATTAAAAACAGAACAAACTTCACAATGAAGTGTTCTGTTTTTTTATTTTGAAAAAAAGTTATAAAAGCGCTTTCATTTTTTATAAACCTATGTTACAATGTTAATGGAGATGAAAAAGGGTAAAAGATAATCAATTATTTAGAGATTAATGGTCTCTTTTTAAACACGATTTATCTTTTTGAAATCCTGTCATCAATGCGATAACAATGATCTTATACAAAACTTATAAGGAGATTAAGCTGTGAAAGAACAAAATTACAATGCTTTTCAAGTTGCACAAAAACAATTCGACAACGTTGCAGAAAACATCGATTTAGAGCCAGCTGCTAGAGCATTACTTAGAGAACCTGGCAAAGAAATCCATATTACAATTCCAGTAAAAATGGATAATGGAACAACTCAAGTGTTTAAAGGATTTAGAATTCATCATAATGATGCTAGAGGTCCTGCTAAAGGTGGGATTAGATTCCATCCAGAAGAAACTGTTGATACCGTTAGAGCACTTTCAATGTGGATGACTTGGAAATGTGCTGTTGTTGATATACCTCTTGGAGGCGGTAAAGGTGGCGTTATTTGTGATCCACGTGAAATGTCTTTAGGAGAACAAGAAAGATTATGTCGTGGATATGTTAGAGAGTTATCTAAAAATGTGGGTCCAGTTATCGACGTAGCTGCTCCAGATGTGATGACTAATTCACAACATATGCTTTGGATGCTTGATGAACTAGAAACCATTTATGGTGGACATTATCCTGGTGCAATTACTGGTAAACCTGTTGGTATGGGTGGTTCACTAGGCCGCAATGAAGCAACCGGTTATGGTGTAATTTATACTGTAAGAGAAGCTTTAAAAGCACTTGGTATTGATATTAAAAATACAACTGCTTCACTACAAGGTTATGGTAAAGTAGGAAAATATGCAGCAAGCCTATATCAAAAACTTGGTGGAAAAATTATAGCTGTTAGTAGTTGGGATATTCATGATAAGAAAGCTTATACATATAAAAATGAAAAAGGTATTGATATTGATAAATTATCAGAAATCTCAAATGGTTATGGTACGATTGATAAACAAAAAGCAGTTGATGAATTAGGTTGTGAAATCTTACCTGGTGATGATTGGATTAAGCAAGAGGTTGATATTTTACTACCTTGTGCTTTAGAAAACCAAATTACAAAAGACAATGTAAAACAAATATCTAAAAAAGTTAAGATGATTGCTGAAGGTGCGAACGGACCTACAACGCCAGAAGCTGATGAAGTCATTAAGCAAAAAGGCATATTTATGATCCCAGACTTTTTATGTAATGCAGGTGGGGTTACATGTAGTTATTTTGAACAAGTTCAATGTAACATGAATTATTATTGGGGTTTAGATGAAGTTTTAACTAAACTTGATATTAAAATGACTGATGCCTTTCATGCTGTATACAAACTAGCAATGAAAAAGAATTTATATATGAGAGATGCAGCTTATGGCATTGCGATCAAACGTGTTGCAGATGCTGTTAAATTAAGAGGTTGGATTTAGTGATTCATAGGGATGCTTAAATGCATCCCTTTTTTATGTCTTTTATGAAATAAATTGTCAAAACATAAAAATAAAGTGTATTCGTTTTCATCAACATAATTTTTCTTGTATACTTAATATAAAGACATAAGAAACAGAGGGATTAACATGAAAAAAATTACATACATTTTAATGTTACTCACATCTTTATTTGTACTTATAGGATGCGTGAATGAAACGACATTAAATGAAATAAAACTAAATATAGATTTTGAGTCTCTAGATGTTATCACAGAATCAGATGATTTTGATGCGTCAATAACTTTTGATGCTTATTATGAAGTGACAATTACTCTAAATAACAAGGTAAGTTTTTCATCTGAACTTAAATTATATATCAATGATTTGCTTATTGATGAAGATGAATATGAGTTAAGAGATGATATGGTTATCTACAGATTTTATGAATTAAGTGAAATTCATTTAGATATTGATGTTGATCAGGAAGAAATAATTACTGAGTCTAATCAGTTTATTTCAACAATGACTAAAGAAAATGAGTTTGAGATTACGATTACATTAAATGAATATATTAGTTTTTCATCAGAATTCACTTTATACATTAACAACCTAAAAATTGATAAAGATGCTTATAGCATGGGTGAACATAAAATTACTTATTTAGTTAGTGATCTTGAAGATATTAATCCAAACCGTTATGTTGAAGTGGATGCTACATTTAATTTAAATGGCGGTATGCTTACAAAAGCTGATTTTGAAGATGTTGATCCAGATGAATCACTCATGATTACTACTAAAAATGACGGATCAGGGGATTCTCTAACATTAATTGATGATCAAAAATTAGCACTAAGATATTTTCATAAGATTTTTATTAAATATCAAGAATCTTTTGATGCATATGAAGTTGTGTTTGTAGATGATGTAACAAATAGTGTCGAAAACTTAGATGTTGATGATTATGACTATATTATCGCACTAGACCAATACTATGAAAAT
>JBAZCK010000052.1:0-7509 GCA_041654955.1 Acholeplasmataceae bacterium
TTCTGTGCATTGATGCGTGTTTTCTTTCTCTGTGAACATAATTTTTTGTTTCTTCTTCTTTTGATTCTTCGTGTTTAATTGAAATGTTTAATAATCCATCATGATAATCTAGGTGTATATCTTCTTTTTTAACACCTGGCATATCCGCTTCAATTAAGTACGCGTTATCTTCTTCTCTAATATCTACTTTGAATGTATCATAGCGAAGAGATCTAAGTGGGAAGAAGTCATCTCCAAAGAAATCATCAATCAAGTCAGAAAACGTTTCTGGCTCACCTTTACGACGAACTACGCTTTTGTTGAATGGCGTTACTCCAAACATAACTATACCTCCTTTATATTTGGCACTCTTATACCTTAAGTGCCATTTCAATTATATTTTAACACTATTCTTTTAACGTGTCAAGATTTTTGATTGCATTATTTATATAAAAAAAGCCTAAGCATAAGGCTTTCATATAGAACCAATCAAATTAATTAAATCAGAAAATTTCTCTAGCTTATAATCAGATAATTCACTATCTTTAGCATCTCCATAGCCTATGGTTGTCATACCACAAGTTTTAGCTGCTTCTAACCCAGCTATTGCATCTTCAACGACAATACATGATTCATTTTTTAAACCCAATCCTTGAGCAGCTTTGATAAACACTTCTGGATCAGGTTTTGATTTTTCAATGTTAGTTCCATCACTAATTGTATCAAATATATCGTATAGTCCAATATTTTTTAGAATAAATTTCGCGTTTCTGCTTGATGAGCCAATTGCTAGTTTATAAGCTCTACTTTTTAGTTCATATAAAACTTTTTTTACATCATCATCTAAATCATCATCTGAAAGATTCGATAAAAACTCTTTGTAAAAATCATTCTTTATATGAGTCATTAATGTTTTTTGCTCCTCAGAAAATTTCGCTTGATTGTAGTTTAATATAATTTCTAAACTTTCAGATCTAGAAACGCCTCTTAACTGATTATTTAATTCTTTATCAAATGACAATCTAAACTGATCACACATTTTCTTCCATGCTAAATAGTGAAAATGATCCGTATGGATTATGACGCCATCTAAATCAAATATAATGCCTTTCATATACATCTTCCTAACTTGTTTTAATACCTTTAGTATAACACACTATATACACTCATAAAAATAATACAAATATAGCCTCTTTACTTAAGAGGCTATCACTTTTTTATTATATTTCAATAGTTTTTAAACGTGTGTTTTTAGTTTTATATTTTTTTAACTCATAGATTATTTTCATCACAAAATAAAAGCCAAAAATAACAATATACAACACTAAATTAATGGTTTTTGTATAATTCAAAATGAGATGAATGAACAACAATAAATAAATAATATAGGCTGCTGACTGGATAAGTTTCCAAGTTTTTTGTTTCGTCTTTTTTCTAATCACAACAAATGATGTAATAAACAATGGAATCATTAAAACAAAACTAATAACTCCAAACCATTCTAGAGCTCTCGTACCATCTAATCCTTGAATTGTATAGTTTAATGCATGAGGTGCAATCGCAATAAATCCTATAATTGAATATTCTCTTCTCACGCCCATTAACTTCAATCTTTTTTTATTTTTCTTAGGTAGAGCACCTGTGATCATTACTAAGTAAAAGAAACTTAATCCTAAAAAGCCTTGTATAAACGGTAAAGCTAATGGATGCTCTTTAAAAATAAAAGCTAATATAGACAAAATTGTAAATACTATATAAATTTTAACATTATGCTTTCTAATAAATCCACCAGCATGTAGTGCTAAAATAGTCAATACTACCAAAAAAGCAAGTGCTATCATTTAATTAATCTCCTTTAGATGTTTAAAATGTTTAAATAACTCGATAAATATTTTAGTTGTTCATCTTCATCAAGAAGGTGATAAATTGGTTTGTCTTCCATAATTGCATAGCGCAATAATAATCCGACAACTATTTCTGCAAATGATATAGAGTCAACATGAAGCTCGTGATATGCTACATATTTTGATATCTTTTTAATCACTTGATTATATATCATCTTTGTAAACTCTAAATCTTTTGAAAGTGTGTGCGCTAGTGTCTCTCTAATTAACATTTTGATTAATTTTGTTTGTTTAGAAATCATAAGTAACTTCTCGTGCATCAATAAGAAAACAAATCTACGCAAATCCACATCTAGATCAATAATCTCATCATTAATAATCGATGTGCCAATCGCTGCATTAATAGTAGCTAAAAATAAATTGTTTTTTGTCTGAAAGTGACGAAACAATGTCATTTCTGACACTCCAGCTTTCTTAGATATTTCTAACGTTGTTGCTGAAGTATAACCTTTTTCAGAAAAAACTTCTAAACTAGCTTCTATGATTAATTCTTTAGTTTCTTTCAAAACCTCACCATCTTTCTTATGAAGAAGTAACAGGCTCTAGAACCTTTACTTCTTTATTAAATGTGATTGCTAAAATTGTAGGTAAAACAACAATCGTTGATAGCAATGCTAATGATAAATTGACTAATGTCATTATACCAAAATTAGATAGAATTACGAAGTCTGAAAAGATTAACGCACTAAAACCACCCATAGTTGTCAATGCTGAGACTAAAATCGGATTAGTCATTTTTGCTAATGCATTTTTAATCGCTAATTGTCGGTCATCTGTTTTCAATTTTTCTTCTTCAAATCTTTCTGTAATTAAGATTGTAAACTCTGTACCAATTCCCATAATTAAAGCGCCAAGTGTTGCAGTCAGTGGCGTATAACTCATACCAAATAGCGCCATGATTCCACCACTCCAGCCTATGATTAATATAATAGGTATGATTGGTAATAATGCTCTATATAATGAGCGATATATGATCAATAGACTTAAAAAAATCAGTGCAAGTCCTATAAGTGTAATATCATATCTTCCAGTCGTTAAAGCCTTCATCATTTCGCTATCTATGACAGATTGACCAGTAATTGATATATTAGTTTGTGAATTTATAAGTTTGATATCATCTTCAATATCTCCAATAAAAACATCAAACTCTTCATCGCTCATTTCCGCTAATGAAATATTTATAATAGTTTTTGTTAATGATTCATTGATGAACAGTTTTATTTGGTCTTCTGGAATCTTTTTCAGTGTATCTTCATTAATCATATCATAATCTTTAATACCCATCATTTCAAACATATTAATTAAAGAAGATGTTTCTATGATTTTATCTTCGTGTTCAACAAATAAACTGTTCTCTATTTCATCAATGAGCATAAAATTTTCTTTTGTTAAAATATATTCACTTTCTAGAATGATTGCAATTTGTTCTGTTGAACCTATTATTGATCTTAAGGTTTGAATATCTTCTAAAGCTTCACTATCTTGAGGCATAAAGTTTTCAAGATCTGTTTCTGCTTCTGCGCTTTGATCAACATATAAACCAACAAGCGCAAGCACTATCGCTATGCTTAAGATTAAAAATTTAAATTTAATAATAACCCCTACAAAACTTGAGATAAAACCATTAGGTTTAATCTGCTTCACTTTCTTATGTTCGACTGTAGGAAAATGTTTATCTCGTATATACAAAAAGGGAATAAATATAAATATCGCAATCATAAACGCTATGACAATACCTATAGTTAACATTGCTCCGAAATCATTTATCATAGGCACTTTTGAGCGATAAAGGCTTAATAATCCAAGAGCTGTCGATATCATAGCTATAAGTACAGCAGGTACCATTTTTTTAATTGTCTTATATAATGCTTTATTATGTTTCATGGTTAACCCCTTTCCTCTTCGTAACGTGTTTGAAACTGTATAAAATAGTCAATACCTAATCCAATCAAAACAGGAAATACCGCCATTGAAACCATAGTTAATCCAATAGAAAGCCATCCCATCATACCAATGGTAGCTATGACTGCAAATAAGATCATAATGATTGGCAATAATCTCATTCTTACTTTATAGATAAACAGTAATATCAACACCATGATGACGATAGCTGATATCATCATAAATTGCATACTATTCATCATCGATGATTTGATCGAACGATCTAAGATTGGTTTTCCCGAAACTAAAACTTGTTCTTCACTATCTTCTAATGCTATGGTTTCAAGTATGGTTTCATGTATGACATCTATTTCTTGATCTGTTACATTACCATTTAAAACAATAATCATTCGAAGTTGTGTATCATTAACTACAAAATTTGAAAACATTTCTTTTACGTTTTTCTCTTCATCAAATATCATCATTTCAAGTGTTTCTGAAGAACTAGGAAATCCAGGTTCAAATGCATTAAAATTTGCATGAATCATAGATAAATTTGATGCGATATTTCCTAAATTTGAGCTCATTGTATATAACGCTTGTGATAATGTTTGCATAGATTCTAATTGTCCGTTTAAAGTCTCAGATAATTCAACTAAAGTCAACATCATTTGATTTAAAGCTATACTTGTTTGTTCAGGTATTTGAGTAATTGTTTCTTGTTGTAACAATCCATATAAACTTTGGTTGATAGCTTCCGTCTGCGCTATGCTAGATTCAGCTAATTGCAATTCTTCAGTTAATGTTGGATCTTGTTCAATTTCAAATTTCAAAGTGTTTAAATCAGTTTTTAATGTCGCTACAGATGAATTTAAGACATTAAGCATGTCAAATAAATTTATTAAACCTGTATTTAACTGATTTTGTGTGTTGACTAAGTTAGTTAAATTACTTGTTATCATTTCTATATCAGGTGAATCATTTGAATCATTGGTAGCAAGTTGGCTTGATAATAGTCCTAGTTGTACTGCTAATTCATTTAGTCCCATAGACATTTGATTAAGTCCTTCTTCAGTTTGATTATACATATTCAAACTAACTTGATTGATGACTGTTACCGGACTGTTAATTGCATAGATACCATCTAAATTTTCTAAATCTTGATGTAGTTCATTAATTAATGCTAGTGTGCTAGTCTCATAAATCTCATCTTCTTCAAATATTAAGATGATTGGATCTTTACCAAATTCACTTTGGTAAGATTCATTTTCAATATAAATATCGGTTTGATCCGATATTAGTGTGTCATTACCAGTTTTTAACTCTACTTTTGTTACTCCAATAACTAAAGCAATCATTATTACAAACGCAATAATAAATGTTTTTATTGGATATTTCATGATAAGTGATGTCAATTTTTTCACTGTATTCCTCCTTGATAGTTAGTGCTCACTATCATAGTGTACATGATTTTATTATAAATGTAAAGCGAAAGAATAAAAAACCTTGAAATCACATAGATCTCAAGGTTAGATATATATATATACCACTATTGTTATTTTTGTTTTAAATAAATGAGTATTGATGAAATACATGAACCAACAAAAGCAATCAATCCTAATGATCCATAGATTAGAAAACCTAAAGCACTCCAGTCATCTGAAAGTAAACCTAATATCCAAAAAACCGCACTAAACAATCCAAATAAGATTGGGAGTAGAAAAACTAGCTTCTTCTTAATTTTTACAAGTATCCATGTGATCAAATAACTTATGAGAACTGCAACAACCAAACCAACACCAATAGTTGCAACTTGATTAAAAACATTTAAAATCATGGCTAGATACCTCAATATCATATTTTCCCAATTATATGCTTAGTCGTATAAAAAATCAACCCATTACACATTATGAATAAAAACTTTACTTTTGTTTATATCGTAGAGTTTCATTATTATAAATTAATATATGATTTTTTCTTTAATAAATAAAACCATAGAAGCTAGAAAAGATGAAACAGATATCAAAATACCAATAATAATGATTGCGTATTGCGTTATACCCTCTGTCCAATCAACTGGCTCATTAAGTGAAAGTCTAAAAGCAACAGTCAAAATGATAGCTACAATAGGAACTAGAAACATAAACTTTCGACTTACTTTAATCAGATTCATTGTGATGATATAACTTATGACAAATGCTATACCGACGACAATAAAAAGAGAAAGCACCCTTGAAAATACTGTTAGTATCATAAAAAACCTCACCATTATATTTATGTTTATATTATATGTTTTTCCTTCTATTTACACAATATATTATTGTTTTTTCTTATATCTAGTTGCTTTTGAAAAATCTTTGAATCCCATATTTAAGTAAACGTCCATGTTTGATCCAACAAAAATATCTTTTGCTCCATCGTTTTTTACAGCTTTAATTGCTGCATATATACAAGCTCTTGCAAGATATTTTTTTCTATGCTGAGGAACGGTAGCAACCGGCTCTATGAGCGCAGTTTTTGTCCCCTTCATATACCAAATGCCTGCGTATGATACATACTTATCACGAGATACTGCTACATAAGTATAATGCTTTCTAAAATGTGGTGATGATGTTTGTTGTTTTCTTTCTTCAAGATCTTTTTTACTATAGGTTATATCATCACCATGATTAAACCCTAAGTAAAGTGCATGATGTATTTGATCTAAGCGATAATCTTCAGCTAAAGATATAATCTCATATTCTGGTGTGTTGGGTATGTCAAACGCTGTTAATGAAAATCTTGTGACAGGATCTATCCAATCTGTTTTTTCATAATCTATCTCATTTAATAAAAATATCATTTCATCATCTTCTGGCATAATGATATCTTTATTTGGATAATGAATCTTAAAATATTTTATCATTTCAACTTTTAGTTGTTTATCATCATCATATACTGAAAAATATGCATCATTTGGATCGTCTTCAAAAATGAGTGCGCCTTTAATTTCTTCATCTTTGATAAATAAAGAAATAGCTTTTAAGTCTTCTTCATGAAATGAACCTCTAGCAAACATCCACTCCCATCTACTCCAATGAAAGTGAAGAAATCTATGATTCTCATAATGTTTATTTAAAAAATCAATCATTTCATAAAAATATTCATTATAAGACTTATCTTTAGGGTAATGAACTACTTGATACATGTGAAGTCCTTCTTTCTTGTTTATAAGTAGTATAACATAAAAATAACCCCTTGCTTCAAGGGGCTATTCATTCCATCTATTCAAAAGGTCTTAATAATACTTTTTCAACAAAAGCCTTTGCTAGTTTCGGATCATATTGCTTACCTGATCCTTTAATAATTTCTTTGACTGCTTCATCTTTTGACATTTTTTGTCTATAGACTCTATTAGTTGTCATGGCATCATATGAATCACATAAATTTATGATTCTAGCAAATAAAGGAATTTCATCTTCTTTTAACCCTCTTGGATATCCCTTTCCATCCCATCTTTCATGATGTGATAGAGCATATTCAGCAAGTCTTGAATAATCATCAGCAGCTCTTAAGATATGATATCCTGATTCAGTATGAGTCTTCATAACTTTGAATTCTTCTTCAGTTAAAGCAAAAGGTTTATTTAGTATTGCATCAGGAATCGCAATTTTTCCAATATCATGATACATACCCGCAAGTCTTAATTCATCTAACTGCTCATCTTTAATACCTAAAGCAAGACCAGTAACATAACACATTTGAC
>JBAZCK010000053.1:0-7322 GCA_041654955.1 Acholeplasmataceae bacterium
CTCTAGCAATGTCTCTTACTAAATGATATTCTTCTTGTTTGTTTTTACTTAATAAAATTGTTTCTAGTTCAATATTGTAATCGAAATAATCAATGATTGCATTTTTATTGCTACTGACGATTAAAAGAATGTCTGTGATGCCGCTTTTAATTGCTTCATCAACAATATACTCAATCGTTGGTCGATCAATGATTGGTAATAACTCTTTTGGTAATGCTTTTGTGATTGGTAAAAATCTTGTACCGTAACCAGCTGCTGGAATAACTGCTTTTTTAATCATATGATTTCTCCTTCTATTTTTTCTTCTTTATGTGAAAGTTTATATGTAATAAAAATCCCTAATATAAATAGTAAAGCACCAATAAGATACATCCACCAAGGACTTGAAAAAACATTTTCTGATGTGTTATCTTGTAATGTAAACAAAATGTTAAATGGCGATATAAGGACAATACCCAATACAGAAAAATAGAAATGAATCTTGAAATGATGGAGTAGATAGTGCATTAATTTACCAACTAAAATCAGTCCTGTTAACGCCCCTAAGATAAGTAATATTAACATCGGTAGACTTTCTGCAATCTCTGTGAAATTAAATGTAATAAATGCTTTTGCGATATCATCCACTAATCCGATTAAGAGTTGAAAGTATCCAAATGCCATAAGCATAGTTGATCCACTAAGACCTGGAATAATTAACGCAACTGCATAAATCACACCGACTAAAAAGACTGAAATGAAATAAAATAAACTATCTGGATTGTTTTCAGATTCTTTAATAAATATAAATCCTACCATTGCTAAAATGGATACAATCATCACGAAAAAATGATGCCATTTGTATTTATCAGTTTTCACTTCTTTGATAAGTGCTGGTATCGCTCCTAAGATAAATCCAATAAATAAAAATGTAATTGGTATAGGTGCGATATCATAAAATAGATCAATAAATATAAATCCTATGACAAATCCGAGTAAAACGCCTACAATGTATTGCCATACACTTAAAATAGATTTAATTGGTTTTTTTAAGAAATCATTTAATGCATCAATAAGTGCTTGATATATTCTTAATATGGCAGCTACCATTGAACCTGATATACCCGGTAAGATAGATCCCATTCCAACAAAACTACCTTTAATAATTTTAATGATATTTTTCATGTTTGCTCCTGTATGATTAAATCTTTTGATTGATATCATTTTAACATATTTTTTTAGTTTCTTCTATGCTATAATAAGTTTGGTGATAACATGATAGAAATTATAAAATACATACTATTAGGTATTATACAGGGCATTACAGAAATATTTCCTGTTTCAAGTAGTGGACATTTAACATTGTTTAGTCATTTGTTTAATATTGATTTAACCAATTTGACTATTTTTTTAATGGTTACTAACACTGGTTCTTTTCTAGCTTTATTGTTCTATTTTAGAAATGATATTAAAGAACTTATTATTGGTACATACAAATTTGTTTTCAAAAAAGAAGAAAATTATAAACAAGATTTTCATTATGTCTTAAAATTATTGATTGCAGTTATACCAATTGGTATATTTGGATTGTTATTTAAAGATATGCTTCCAAATGATTTATTATCTGTTGGATTTGCTTTAATATTAACTTCAGGATTATTATTTTATGTTTATATGGTTAGAGACATTGAATGGAAAAATGAAGTGTCATGGAAAAATGCACTGATTATGGGATCATTTCAAATGTTTGCGATCTTTCCGGGGATTTCAAGAAGCGGTATAACTATGACAGGTGGTCTAGTTCAAAAAATAGAACTAAAGAAAGTATTAAAATTCTCATTCTTAAGTTATATTATTGTTTCTGTACCTGTGATGTTATTAGGGTTTTATGATGCCCTTCACGCAAGTGAATCTATTCATGTCTTAGGTTATGCATTGGCATTTGTGATGAGTTTTATATTTAGTTTAATTTCAGTTAGAATATTATATAAATATGTTAAAGTTAAGAATCTAATTTATTTTTCAATTTACTGTTTAATTGTTGGTGGAATATCAATCATTCTACATTTAACTATATAAAGAAAACGGTGAACATGTCAATGTTCACCTTTATTTTTATATAGATAATACGCGATTAAATGAATCATAGTAAACAGTAGTACAAATACTACAAAGAAATTAAAATGTTCTAATACACCACTTATAATAGATGATAAATCAAAAATGTTCCATGAATTAAGTCTAATAAATCTACCTAAGTAAATACCTATACTAGATATAAAAAACAATCCTATAATAAGTAATAACTGATATTGTTTCAAAGCATTTGGAACAATTTTTTTTATTTGTTCTAATGACATTAACCCGATTTTTAAACTTATTAATGCTGCAATCGTAATGTCAAAGAATACGTACCATTCATATGAATCTAGTTCATAAATATTAGGATAATGTTTGAAAAATTCATAATTTTGAAAGTGAATAGTATCTGTTAATATATAAAAGCTATTTGGAAAAAAGAGTATCCATAAGCCTATACTTATAACGATCCATATCCATTTAAATTGCCTCTCATGTAACTCTAAGGCTATACTACTAAAAACATAGACCATTAAGGCTAAAATCATATTCCAAGATAGAAAGATGATTAATCCATTACGAAGAAAAATACCTAATATAAAACTAAAAAATACGAATGAGACCCCTAGTATAAACGGTATATTGATAAACTTGCTTATAAAACTACGCATCTTGATTAGCCTTCACATTCATTTTTGATTGTATATCAGCCTCTGATAACAAATAATCACTTAAAACCTTATATCTAAAAATATAATCATACATATCATCTGATACGAATAGATCATTTGGATAAATGCGTTTTTTATTTCTCATAGAATATATATAATGATCTGTAACAACATCAGTTAGTCTGTTATCTAATGCGAAAGTAGGTTCCGTGCTCATACCATGCACACCAAAATACATATCATTATTTACAGGTAAATCAAAAAGTTCGATAATCGTTCTATAAAGATCAATTTGTGATCTCACTAAATCTTGTGTGCCTGTAAGTAATCCTTTTCTAATTTGATATTCGCCATAATCGACGTATTCATCATTACTTGGAGCATAAATAAATGCAGTGACTTGTTGAAGCATTTGTCTTTCTTCTAAAGGATCTATATCTTTATCAAAGAGTATGGATAAATCTCCATTTTTTAATCCAGAGCCATGATCACTATAAAATACATAAACAGTATCATCAAGTGTTTGATCTTCTTTATCATCACTGATAAAAAATCTTTGAATGATGTCATTATAATATGTTGAATAATTGATATATTTTAATGTGATATTATGAATTAAATCTGCATACTGTGGAAATTGATCTTCTCTAAGACCGCCATATGGATCATAATCATAAGGTGTATGTCCCATCATAGTAATTGGAAATAGAAAATATGGTGTTGATTGATTTTGAAAATTTTGACCTAACTCATAAGTAAAGTCTGCCAAATGAAAATCACTAATCCATGGAGAATGATGAACAAGATTGTTTTCCTTATCAAATACATATCCATCTTCTACAACATAGCCATCATCGATAAAATCTTCTAGTGCATAAAACGTATCAAAACCATAAAATTCTGGATAGATGACATCTCTATTATAAAATGCTTCTTTATCACCATGTATAGCTTCTGTCATATAATTCTTTTCATTAAAATAAGCAACTAGATTTGTTAAATCGTAAGGTTTATCATTATATTCCCAATATAGGGTTTCATCCCCAGTAGGATTTAATCCTGTTAAAACAGATAATTCTCCATCTGAACTAACACCCATACCAACATTGTTATAAAAATTATTAAAGACAAAACTTTCTTTAAATAAATCATTGATGAAAGGCATAAACTCATTTATATCTGGGTGATCTAGTAAAAATTGATTAAATGATTCTAAATGAATAAGTACTAAATTTTTATCTTTAAATATACCGGTAAGATCTTCTGAAGTTGATAGACTTTCATCTACATATAAATCATCAACAGCATCGCTAATCATTAGACGATTACTGTATGTTTGTTTATCAAAAAAATTAATATAGGCATCTTTGTTTTTATTAAAGGAATCAAAGACATCATATGCATCTTGCTCATTTTCGATATCTAGAATTTCTTCATAATCAATATGAAAATTAATGTTTAATAACTGACCTATATAGTATGGATATACACCAAGATTTTGAATGGCATAAGTTGATGTCATGGATGCGACAGGTGTCGTTGTTTTTCGTAGTTGATAATAAGTATTAAGTGATACAAAGAAAATAGAAAATGTAGCAAGCACTATTATAAGTCCTTTTTTTAAATTAATCTTTATGATGAAATCTTTAAGCAGATCTCTAGATGAAGTCAAATACAGAACCAATAAGATGATTGTTGGTAAGAATACAGCAATTCTATAATATATAATAAGCTCTGCTAGACCTTCAAGAATAACACCAAACGCGAATCCATCAGCTGGGTTTTTCAACATCACAATGGCATTCCTTGAGAATGAGGTTCCGTAAAACAAATTAAATACACCTAATATGTAGATAAAGAAATTTAGAACTAGTGATACATAAATTAAAGTCTTCATTTTAGATTTAGTGTTTTTAAAGATTAATGAAATAATAAATGTAATCAAAAATAAAACAGAAAAGTTACCTAAAAACTGATTAACTTCCCCAACAAAGCTATGTAAAAAAGGCTCAATATAACGATTGAGATGAATGACTGTTAAAAAATATGTATTTATCGTATTTAAAAAGATAAACAATATAATAAATAATAGATATTGTTTTGTTGGTGATAATCTTTTCATATGTGCCCCTTTAGTTAAAATTACTTGTATATATTATACACTATTTTTATAAACATATAAATTTAAATGACAAGAAAAAAAGCCCCTAAGGGCTTATGCAGGTATGACTGCACCTTGATATGTTTCAATAATGAAATTTTTAACTGCTTCTGATAATAAGATATCAATTAAAGTTTGAATTTTTGGATCATTTAATTGATCTTCTCTTACAGCTAACACATTCACATATGGGTTATTTTCAGTTTCTTCAATAAATATAGAATCTGTAAGTGGATTCATATTGCCTTCTAAAACATAGTTTGAATTGATAATATATAAGTCTGCTTCATTAGATTGATAAGCAGAAATCATAAAATCAGGTGCTACATCTGTTCTAAAAATTAGATTTTTAGGATTTTCTTTAATAGCTTCAAGCAAAACAAAATCTGAAGCTGTAATATCTATCCCATCTTTAAGCGTAATAAGTCCTGCTGATTCTAATAAGTTTAATGCTCTACCGTGATCCGATACTGAGTTACTAAGAAGAACGGTTGCTCCATCAGGGATGTATTCTAGATTTTCTATATCATTTGAATATAATCCTATGGGTTCTATATGAATTCTAGCAGCGATTACTAATGGATTATTCGGATTATTTTCATTATATAAATCAAGAAATGGTATGTGTTGAAAATAGTTTGCGTCAGCATCTTTAGCTGCTACGGCTGGATTTGGAAAATAGTAATCTGATGTTGTTGTAATCTTAAGTGTGTATCCTTGTTCTTCAAGTAGATCTTTTGCGAATGTTAAGATCTCTGCATGTGGTAATTGAGTTGCGATAACTTCTATTTCATTTTCACGATTTGAACGACATGCAGATAGTGATAAAAGCGAAGTGATTAACAATATAAATACAATAATTTTTTTCATTTTTTTCTCCTATTTGTGGTCTAATTTTCTAGAGATTTTATCTCCGATGATTTGAATAATAAATACAAGTGCTAATATGGTAAATATTGATAAATACATGAGTATATAATTGCTTCCAAATTTTCCATACTCATAAGCTAGAAACGCTAATCCTCCTGCACCAATAACTGCAGCAGCTGACATAAATCCTATGAGTGTAATTAATGTTAAAGTATATCCTGATACAAGTGATGGAAGTGCTTCTATAAAGATTACATACATAAGATGTTTAAATGATGCTCCCATCGATTGAGCTGCTTCTAACGTATCATTTGAGACTTCGAATAATGACATATGTACGACTCTTGCGAAAAATGGAGTAGCACTAATAATAAGCGCTGGAATCGCAGCTTTAGGGCCTAGCATGGTTCCTACTAATAATCTAGTAAATGGAATAATCATAATGAGTAATATAATAAAAGGTATTGACCTAAAAACATCATTGGTAGTTGCTATGACACGGTGTATTATTTTCATTATTTTAGTTTGATTTGTTATTTTAGGATTAGATGTGATATATAATGTAAATCCTATGATTAAGCCAAATAACAGGACAAAAACTCCTGTGATACCTATGATATAAAACGTTTCATAAAGAGCTTCTTTAAATAATTGACGCTCGTATATATTAAGCATATTTTCTCACCTCTATATCTTTTTCTCTAAGATAATTAATTGCTTGATCTATATGCTCTCCAGTGATTTCAAGATATAGATAACCAATCATTTCAGTGTTGATTGTTAGAGTTTTTGCATAAACGATATTAACATCAATTTGATATGTTTTAATCGCATAACTTAAAAGACTGTCATCAACATTATCATGAGCATAAATAAGTTCATAATAGTTTTTATTTTTTAAATGAACGGGTTCATCTATGACTTGTTTGATTAGCTTTTTAGTTATTGAATTTTTTGGAGAGACAAATAGATTTTTAGTCGGTTGATCTTCGATGATTCTTCCTTCGTCCATAACAACAACTCTCTCACATAAGTCTTTAACAATCTCCATTTGATGAGAAATAAAAACGATTGTAATTTTTGTTTGTTTATGGATGGTTTTAAGCAACTGAACAATATCATATGCTGTCTTTTGATCGAGGGCTGATGTTGCTTCATCACATAACAAATATTTAGGTCTATTCGATATAGCTCTAGCGATACCTACTCTTTGTTTTTCTCCACCAGATAGTTCTTTTGGATATCTATGTTTTTTATCTACTAATCCAACTAAATCAAGAACTTCATGGATGCGATGATCTATATCTTCTTTCGGATATTTCTTAATGCTTAAAGCAAGTTTGATATTATCATAGACGTTTAAGTTACTCACTAAATTAAAATGTTGAAATATCATTGATATGTCATAGCGCATTCGATTGAGATCTTCTTGTTTTAGTGCATGGATTGATGTGCCATCAATGATGATTTGTCCACAAGATGGTTTAATTAATCCATTGATCAATCTGACTAAAGTAGATTTTCCTGCACCACTATATCCTACAACACCCAATATTTCTTGA
>JBAZCK010000054.1:0-6552 GCA_041654955.1 Acholeplasmataceae bacterium
TAATTAAATCTGCAACTTCAAATTTTATACGATCTTCATTAACTAATGTACCATCATCATAAGGTAGAACAACACTAATACCGTTTAACATATCAGCAAAAGCTTTAGCTTCATTTTGTTTTTGTTTGCGGTAGTCTTCAATTGACATATCCTTTGGATTGCCTTTTTCTCCACTTGTTAAAGCTACAGTAATAATTTTGTGTCCTTCTAAAGACATCGAAGAAAGTACACCACCAGCTGTCAATTCCATATCACCAATGTGTGCACCAATTGCCATAATTGTTTTCATTTTTTTATTTCCTTTCTCATGTTAGCCCATGATCTTACAATTTTAAAACCTTCTTTTTCATAGATGCGTCTTGCTGAATTCGCATCACCAGTAAAGAGTGTCATGTAATCTGCACCAAGTTTACTTAAATCTAAACAAAGAGAAGAAAAAAGCACTTTTCCAACACCATATCCCCTGTATCCTGAATGTACACCAATACCTGCAAAATAACCTCTAAGGCTCTTTTGGACGCCAAGTGGACCAGTAAAACCAATAACAAATCCTTTTTTTTCTGCAATTAAAACGGGTAAATGACTTTCAGTAGCTTTTGTGATTTCTTCAGTCCAATAAGGATTTTTTAGATCTTCGAATAATTCATTTAATCCATGATGCTTGCTTGAATCAAAAAATGTAATAGTTATACCATGCTTTTTTAAATCATCAATGGTTGATAAAATATCTTGATTATAAGTATAGTTTTCAATGTTTTTATAATATGAGTTTTGTTTAGCAAATTGTATATAACCCATCGCATTTAAAAAATCATAGCCTAAAGCATCAATATCAACGCCTGGAGCATTAGGGTGATCATGATTGTTAGTGTTTGGTATAATCCATTCTAGCTGTATTGGATTAAAGAATATGACATCAATGGTTTTAACAAAATCATAATGATTTATGATTTCATCTTCAAAGGCTTTTAAAAGGCTAGATCCAATTTTATGTCTTCTTTGGCTAGGATCAACGATAATTGTTGTTAAGTAAGCTTTTTGTTTATCCTCTACAATAACTCCACTAACAAAGCCATTTATCTTTTGATTATCTTCATCAACAAATGAAATGATTTTAAGTTGATCAGTTGATTTTAAAAATTTTAAAATGAATTGATCTTTGACTAAGGGTTTATATAATAACTCGTTTTGTTTGATAAGTGTATTCCATAAAAACAAACACTTATCAACATGTGATAATGTCATCTTGCAAATAGGCATTTTAAAACCTCCTATGAATCTATACTCAAATTATATCAAATCTATGAAAAAATATACTGGAATGTCAAATTTTAAAATATTTTTTCATATAAAAATAAAAAAAACACTAAATCGTGAAGATCTAGTGTCTATAACGTTAAAGTTTTATACCATTTTATAACTTCATCTAATTCATCTTTAGATAAACTATGTCCAAAATTTCCAAGATACATAGAAACTTTAGCGTTAGCATTCTCATAAATCTCTTTCAACTGGTTTGTTTCATCTAATGTGGTAAGTGGATCATTAGATCCAGCACCGATGAAAATATCAAGGTCAGCTAAATCTGGTAGATGAATGTCTTTAAGTGGAATCATCGGATGTGATAAGATGGCAGCTCTAAATGCTTCTTTGTAGTGGAATAGTATGCTAGATGCAATATTTGCACCATTAGAGTAACCAAAAACAATGACTTTATCTCTATCAAAGCTATAGGTCACACTTGCCTCATCTATGAATCTTTTAAGTTCATGCGTACGATAAATTAAGTCTTTTTCATCAAAGACACCTGCTTTTAGTCTTTTGAAAAATCTAGGCATACCGTTTTCTAATATTTGCCCACGAATACTTAACACATTTGCATCAGGGTCAATCATCTTTGCAATAGGGAGTAATTCGTGTTCATTACCACCTGTACCATGGAGCAGAACAAGTGTTATATCTGATGTGTTTTTCTTAAAAATATGTTGCATACAAATCACCCTTCATTTGTTAAAAACTTACTATAGTATCCGACTTTTTTTAATAAATCCGTCATGATTTTAAGTTCATCTTCAGTCAATACTGAAAAAACTTGACTCACTTTATTTTCATGATTAGGAAAAATCGATTCGAAAAAACGAACACCATCTGCAGTAAGTTTTATATTGATTTTTCTTTTATCAGTTGAATCCTTACCTCTTTTGACATACTTTTTTTCAATCAGTTTATCTATAACATATGTCATAGAACTATTGGCCATTAAAAGCTTACCACCGATGTTTTGCATCGGTTGACTACCTTTATGATATAAATACTCTAGTACGCCGAATTCAGTGGTATTTATCCCGTAAGCCTCTATATCTTTTTTTAATATGTCTTCTAATGCATGCGTAGCTCTTAACATAATCGAAACTGCTTTTAGTTGATTATTCATGTTAACCTCAATTAAAATATTCTTTTTCAAAAGTTTTTGTGCTTCTTACTGTATCAAATTGTCTAACTACACTTTCTACATAAGCTCTTTGATTTCTGAATCTTGGTGGTAATGCCAGTGTTTCACCAAGTGTTTCATAATCTTCTTCATCATCAATGAATCCAGGACCTTCGGTAGCAAACTCAAATAACATATTTGGATATAATCTTGTATATAGGGATTTAAAATAGAAGCGATCAACATATCCAGAATGACGAGCACCGATTTTGTCTAAGTGATCAATCCATTCATAAAGTTCATCTTGATCTTGAATTCTAAATGCAACATGATGAATACTTCCAAAACCTTGTCTTCCGTATCCATCTTGATCTGTTTGATTGACGATCACTGATGCACCATTACCGCCTTCACCCATTTCATAGAGATGAAAATTTTCAAAACTATCTGTTTTACGCATGAATAAATATTTCATTAAAACCTCTTCAATACGTTCTAAATCTGATGCGTTTAAAAATATTGGGCCTAAGCCAGTAATGCCAAACTCATTTGGGACTGGTCCTTTTTTCCAAGGTGTACCTGATTTAACACCATCATTTTGTTGGTCTGAAAACAAAACATAAGATTGATCATCAAAATCTTCAAAAAAGACAACTTTTTTTCCAAATAAAGTTTCAATTGATCTGTGTTTTACCTGATATTTATCAAATCTTTTAATAAAATAAGCTAGTGCTTCATCTGAAGGCACTCTAAATGATGTTCTTGCGATTTCATTTGCACCTTCTTTGCCCTTATCTACACCTTTAAAATCAAAGAATGTCATGTCTGTACCTGGATTTCCTTCATCATCTGCAAAAAATAGGTGATATGTATTGATATCATCTTGATTCACAGTCTTTTTAACTAATCTTAAGCCTAAAATGTTTGTAAAAAATTCATATATTTTTTCTGCGCTACTTGTGATAGCTGTTACGTGATGTATGCCAATTAATTGATTCATTGTAAAAACTCCTTTTTATGTTATGCTTTAACTTTATCACATCAAAAAAAAGAATTCAAAGCAAATGCTTCGAATTCGAACTATATGTTAAAAATTTCATTTTTAATAGCATTATAAAGATGTTTTTTTGATATTATATATTTTTAAAAATGGTATTATTGAGCTCAGTTCATTGATTTAAATGTTTATTATTGTCAATCTGAGATATACATTTTTAAAACTTGTTCATCATCATCAGTTATACCAGTATCTATAAAACCATAGTTGATATAGAAGCGGTAAGGCTCATCATATGTCATATCACAAGAAGTATAAAATGTTTTTATACCATCTTTAATACATTTTTGTTTAATCATGTCAAGGATCCTTGTGCCAATGCCTTGTTTTTGATAATCTTTAGCAATCATAAATCTCCATAAGTAATAAGCTGGCCAATCATCTTTTGGAATATCATCATCCCATAATGCGAGCATGATAAAACCAATGGGTTGATTACCTAAATAGATTGCTCTTGGCCATGCACGTTTTTGATTTACATATGCTTGAGCTAAAGATGCAATGTTAGGTGCTACACATTTTTGTTGTTCAGTTGTTAGCGTATTTGAAAGTCTAACGATTTGATCGAAATTTTTAGCTGTTACTTTTTTTAATGTTAGTTTAGGCATGAAATCCTCCTTTAAACCAAATAAGTTATATCATTATTATATAGTTTATCAGTATCTGTGTAAACTAAATTATAAAATTTCTTATTAAAATAAAAATGATATGCATTATCTTTGTATGAAAAATACCTAATTGGTAAAATTAACCTAAGATAAGGAGGTATCTAAATATGAACAAAGAAGATATAATAGACATCCTTGAAAAAAGATTTAAGAAACACGCATATAGACATGAAAATGTCAGCTTTGAGGATGTTAAATCAAAAGTTTTAAATAATCAAACATATATAAAGACACTTATAAAAATGGAAGAAACAGGCGGTGAACCTGATGTCGTAAATTTAGATCACGAAAAAGATCAAATCGTTTTTATAGATTGTTCAAAAGAGAGTCCTAAACAAAGAAGAAGTGTTTGTTATGACCATGAAGCATTAGAAGCTAGAAAAAAATTTCCACCTAAAGACAGTGCTCTACATATGGCAAAAGAAATTGGTATAGAATTACTTGATGAAAAAGACTACAAAAGTTTACAGCAATATGGTCCTTTTGATGAAGCCACCTCAAGTTGGGTTCTAACACCAAAAAAGATTAGAGACCTTGGTGGCGCACTATTTTGTGATTATCGATATCAAACTGTATTTACATATCATAATGGTGCAGATTCATATTATGGATCTAGAGGTTTTAGAGGAAAACTCGTTATAAAATAGGGAGGTATATATCATGAATCAAATGGTTATTGTTTGTCAAACACATGTTAATGTTCCTATCGAAGAAGTATGGACATATTGGAATGAACCAAAGCATATTACCAATTGGTATAGTGCATCAGATGATTGGCATACATCTCATGCAACTAATGATTTAAAAGTGATTGGTAGATTTAATTATAAAATGGAAGCGAAAGATGGTAGCTTTGCTTTTGATTTTTCTGGAACATATTTGGATATTGAACCTTTACATAGTATCACTTATGAGTTAGATGATAAAAGGAAAGTTCATATAGAGTTTAATCAGTTGGATCAAAAAACAGAGATCATTCAAAAATACGAAAGCGAACCAACAGAGTCTTTAGAACTACAAGAAAAAGGATGGTAAAGTATTTTAGATCATTTTAAAAGATATGCAGAAGCAGTTTATCAAAAAAAATAAACAATAATAAAAAGTGATAATCTTCTAGGATCATCACTTTTTTTCTCAATCTATTTAGTTTTTAGTTTAGCAACTCTTGAAAATTTAGGATTATCTATATATCTATCTAAATAATCAAGAGCACTTTGTATATTACAACTGTTTTTAGCTTTTAACGGCAATACATAGCCTATATGTTTAGCAACCTCATAAGCTTTATCGACTAATTTTGGAACATGTAAACCTGCCATGACGACTAAATTATTCATGGCGTTTTGAATGTAGATATCTTCGTTGAGTAAAGTCTTTTTGACATGTTCTAAAACATCTAAGCCAAATGAGATATCAATAACGTCTAGTGGAGCTTTTCTTAAATATGACTGGTAGGTTGCATAAAAAGCATATCGCAAGTTATCATTATCATTTTTGTACCATGTATATAAAACATCTTTTTGATTTGATTTTAAAACCAAATCTGCTAAAGCTTGATCTATAATAGATGACTTTCTCGATTTAATCGCTAAATCTGTGATTCTATCTTTTTTAATAGTCTTTTCATCTGCAATTAAGATACTTAAAAAAACAGTTTCATAAGAATCCATTTCAGATAATTGATAAGACAAATTTTTATTAATGCCAATCTCTTTTGCGATATTTCGTAAATCAGAGACTTTTAAGCCGTAAACTTTAGAAAAACCAAATTTACTATATGCTTTTTTTAATGAATTATTTTCTAGAGTTTTAAATTTTTCTAATATATGATCAATATGCATAAATTCACCTACTTTTAAATATAAGTTTATTATATGATAACAAAATAATTTAGTCTAGTGATGTGAACAAATGATAATAAATAATTTAAGAAATTCAAGTTAGTGAAACAATAGGAAAAAATATTGGAGTAAATAAGATATAATTAGGGTATGTAATAGGTTACTTCATGGTACACTATAGGAAAATAATTTAATCAATATAGATTTATAAATATATTATTATAAGAAATCACATTTAGGAGGAACTATGAAAATTCTTAAAGTGTTTACAAAAATTATACTTGCCTTACTTATCATTGCTGGCTTATTTGTTGGTACATTGACTGTTTTTGAGTATAGACCAAAAGATATAGAAGTAGTTAATATTGAAAATAATCAATTAGAAAAAATCAATATCGATCAAATATATCAAATCATGACATTTAATATAGGATATGTTGGTTTAGGTAAAGATGAAGATTTCGTGATGGACGGTGGAGAAAAAGGCAGAGCAGATTCATTAGTTGTAGTTGAAGACTATTTTGAAGGCATCAAGACGCTTTTAAATGATTATCC
>JBAZCK010000055.1:0-6492 GCA_041654955.1 Acholeplasmataceae bacterium
TTCAAAAAGAACTAGATTGGCACAATCTAGATCAAATAGAACATCAAAAACAACACCGCTTTTTTAAAGATTTAGCACAAGTTTATCGTCATCATAATGCGCTTTATCAATATGATCATCATCCTCAAGGATTTTCATGGTCAGTTGTTGATGATAAAGACCAGTCAGTCTTTGCATATATAAGATCTAGTGATGATGAGATCTTAGTAGTTGTATTAAATATGACACCAAATGTCCATCATACTTATGAGATAGGTGTTCCAAGAGCTGGAAGATATCAAGAAATTTTAAATAGTGATAAAGAAATTTATCACGGATCAAATCAATATAATGGTACACAGTTATACACAACTAAGGGACAAAGAAATGGATTTAAATATTATATTAAACCGAAACTAGGACCTTTAGCAGGTATCATTCTACAATTTAAGAAATAAAAAAAGTGGAAAATCATTTCTTGATTTTCCACTTTTATATATTCTATTTATGATTTTTTTGTAGATGCTCTCTCAATTAATCTTACATCAATAATTTCATGTAAGCTATCAAGTTCAATACCTCGAATAAGTCTAGTTAGATTGATAAATGATTGTTTACCCATAAAATTAACCGATTGATGAATCGTTGAAATCGATGGTGTAATCCATTTGCTGTAAGGTGTATCATCATATCCAACTAATGAGACATCATCAGGTACTTTCTTACCTAATTTTTGCAAGATATTCAAAGTTGCAATCGCGAGGGTATCACTAAATGTGAATATACCGTCAACTTGAGGATTGCTTTTTAGGATTTCTTCAATGAGTTTAATATCAGGACTGACTAAATCGAAATCGAATATATCAGCGTATATTTTTGTAGGTTTTAATTCATTTAGAAAACCAATGGTTCTTTCCATAGTTGTTAATAAGAATGATGGACCTCTAAAAACTAAAATATTTTTAGCACCAGTATCTATTAATTTTCTAGCTGCTAATTGACCACCTTTGACATTATCAGAAGTAATTGATGGAATGTTTTCATCTAAGATATGATCGACAGTTACTACAGGTATTTTCAATTCTGCAAGTTTATCTTTGTTTGAAAAATTAGCTGCGATAATTAAACCTTCGATATTATATTGCTCAAAAAATTTTAAATATTCAAGCTCGCGATCAGGATCATCTTGTGTATTACAAAACATGATTTTATAACCATAAGCAGAAGCTTGAGATTCAATACCTTCTAAAAGTTCACCATAAAAGCTAGGGCCAATATGAGGTACAATAACACCAATAATTTTAGAACTTCTTGAAGTTAATGATCTTGCAAGTTGATTTGGAATAAAACCAAGCTCTTTAATTGTTTTTTCAACGATGACTTTTGTGTCTTCATGAACATATCCCTTTTGATTAATGACTCTTGAAACCGTTGATACACTCACGTTTGCTTTTTTAGCAACATCTCTAATCGTAGCTTTCATATAACCTACACTTCCTTTGAAAGAATTAAAAACTCATAAGTTTCTAAATCCATTTTATCATGAATATGGATGGTTTTAGAATTTAAAAGATTTTTATAGTTTCCTTCATAGGTTTTAGGTAAATTAATGGTCGTTTTTTCACCATTGTTTATTAGGACTAAAATTTCTTCATTTTCTTGAGATTTAGTAAATGCTAAAATGTTTGAATCAATAAAATGATAATCATAAGATCTAAATGATGGATGTATTTTTCTAAGGTTGATTAATGTTTTCGTAAATGCTTTAAAGTCTAGATCTTGATCAGTTTCATTCCATAGCATACAACGTCTATTATCAGGATCGTGCTCGCCTGTCATACCTACTTCGTCACCATAATAAATATTTGGCGCACCACTAGATAAGAACATAAATACATAACTTAACTTCATTCGTCTTGTATCATCTTTTAATCTTCTTTTTATGCGTACTGTATCATGACTACCAACAAGGTTAAACATGTTTTCCATGACATGTTTAGGTGTTTGTGCTAAATACTTAGTAACTAAGTTTTTAAAGGTATTTAAGTCCATTTCATGCTCTAAATATTTCCATAATGGATAGCTTAGATCATAATTCATTACTGAATCAAGCTGATCACCTTGTAGCCAAGGCATGGATGAGTCCCAGTTTTCACCTAAAATAAAGGTATCTTTTTTGGCTTCACGACTCACTTTTTTAATTTGTCTTAAAAAATCATGACTAATTTCATTAGAAACATCTAATCGCCAACCATCAATATCAAACTCTTTGATCCAATATCTAATACAAGATAATAGATGTTCTTGTGCAAGTGGATGTGAAGTGTTCCATTTTGGCATATAAGGTGTAAAAGCGAATGTTTTTAAGTTTAATTCTAAGCCGTAGTAATGTGTTGGCTTACCTTCCTCATTTAAAGGAAAATTAATCACTGGAAATTTTTCGATGTAGAAACAATCTTTATAAATACTCATCTCACCATGCTTGATTACATCTTGAAAAAATGGATGATCATAGCCAGCGTGATTAAAAACACCATCTAACATAACTTTAATGCCATGTTCATGAGCTTTTTTCACAAGTTGTTTAAAGTCATCATTTGTGCCAAATTGTGGATCGATTGAAAAATAATCAGATGTATCATATTTATGCGCAGAAGGAGAAGTGAAAAGCGGGGTAAAATAAATACCAGTAATCCCTAAATCCTTAAGATACCCTAACTTATCAATCACACCTAAAAGATCGCCTCCGTAGAGTTCATGATTGTTAACAGGTAATTTACCCCAAGGTAAGTTTGATGTTTTTAATTTTGAATGAAAACGATCTGGAAATATTTGATACCATATCGTATCTTTAACCCATGCTGGTGTGTGATGTAAATCTTCATGATTGATATATGGGAAATTAAAATATTCACTTAAATCATATGTTTCATAATAAGCATTTTCTTTACTAATTAATCTTGCTTGTCTCGCACCAAATAAATAGGTATTCGTATCTTTTTTTAATAAAAATGCGTATTTAGTACGTAAATAAGGCGGTTTGATTGGGACAAAATAAAAATCGAAATCATCAGTCTGATATCGTTTGTTCATTTTTGATATCGTATGTTTCCAAGTCGGTGTTTCACCTTTTTTGCCAACCCATTGAAAAGGGTCTCCATGGATGAGACAGACTTCATCGATATCATTTTTTGCAGTTCTAAGTATGATGTGTAACGTGTTTTTATCGTATGCATAAGCGTATTCAGATTTCGCTTGATGCCATAAAGCTAATTTGTTCATATTGATCACCAAAATAATTATATCATAGGCAATTTTTTTTAAAATGTGAAACCGCTCACATTATATCTTATCAGTTATTTCTATGATAGAATATATGTGTACAAAAAGGAGTTTTTTACATGCGAAAAAAATGGTGGATGGAAAGTGTTGGATACCAAATATATCCTAAGAGCTTTTATGACAGTAACCAAGATGGTATTGGCGATTTAAATGGTATTTATGAAAAACTTGATTATTTAAAAGACTTAGGTATAAATCTTGTTTGGATTTGCCCTTTTTATGATTCACCAATGGATGATAATGGTTATGATGTTCGTGATTTTTTTAAAGTAAGCAAACTTTTCGGGAGTATGGAAGATTTTCGTAAATTAGTTGATAAAGCGCATGAGTTAGGCATTAAAATTGTGATGGATTTTGTTTTAAATCATACATCTGATGAGCATCAATGGTTTATTGAATCAAAATCTGCAATTGATAATCCGTATCGTAACTATTATATTTGGCATGAAGGAAAAATGGTTGATGGACAAAAAGTAGAACCAACTAACTGGGGTTCATTTTTTGGTGGAAGTGCATGGAACTATGATGAGACAACAGATAGTTATTATATGAAGATATTTTCTGATAAAATGCCTGATTTGAATTGGAAAAATCCGCGTGTTCAAGAAGAAATGATTAATGTAGGAAAATGGTGGTTGGATTTTGGTGTTGATGGATTTAGAATTGATGCAGTCTCACATTTAGATCGAGATGATTTTATCGATATTAAAAATAGTGATGACAAATATCCACTAGACTGGAAAAAATTTTCTAACCTACCAAAAGTGCATGATTATTTGAAAAAGATGAATCAAGAGTTATTTAAACCGTATGACGCATTAACTATTGGTGAAGTTGGCGGTCAAGCAACGATTGAAGAAGCAAAAAGATATGCTGGCTTTGATTCTAATGAGCTATCTATGGTTTTTAATTTTGATCATAACTGGTGTAATAATTTATTTGAAATTACTAATCCTAAAAAATTAAAAACAAATGTCTTAGATTTAAAAAAGACTTTTAATAAATGGCAAACAGCATTTAAAGATGATGGTTGGATTCCACTTAATTGGTTAAATCATGATCAACCTAGATTGATGAGTCAATATGGTGATTATAAATATCCATTAGTATCAGGTAAAATGCTAGCAACACTGCTTCATATGAAAAGAGGAACACCTTTTATTTATCAAGGTGAGGAAATTGGGATGACCAATTATCCTTTTGAAGATGTGAATGAGTTTAATGATATTTCTTCTAAATCAACTTATACATATGAATTAAAAAAAACACCTGATGATCCTGTGAGAGCTTTAAAAGTGGCATCTCTTAGATCAAGGGATAATGCTAGAACTGCGATGCAATGGAACAAAGATATGTATGCAGGTTTTAGTGATGTTGAACCATTAATGCCTTTAAATAGAAATTATAAAAAGATTAATGTTGAAGATCAAATCATTGATCCAAATTCTTTATTTAATCATTATAAAAAATTAATTGAGTTAAGAAGATTTAGTCAATATAGTGATGTTATTACATATGGTAGTTATGAACAACTTGACTTGGAAAATCCATATATTTATATATATAAGCGCAAACTTAATGATCAAATGTTATTAATAATTAATTCTTTTAGTAGAAAAACGATTATCTATGATCTAAGTGCGTTTGACTTAAATTCTGTCTTAATATCTAATTATAAAAATCAAAAAATGAAACACCACAATATTATACTAAGACCGTTCGAATCTATTGTATTCGAAATAAAGGAGAAATCATGAGAAGAAGTGGTATATTATGTCACATTTCTAGCTTACCAAGTCCATATGGCATCGGATCATTTGGGAAAAAAGCTTATGAATTTGTAGACTTCCTCAAACAAGCAAAACAATCTTATTGGCAAATCTTGCCATTAGGTCCAACATCATATGGTGATTCACCATATCAAACCTTTTCAGCATTTGCAAATAATCCTTATTTTATTGATCTTGATTTTTTAGTTGAAGAAAATCTACTTGATCAAAAAGATATAAAAGCAACCTACCATTCAGAAAGATATGTTGATTATGACCTTTTATATAAAGAAAGATTTGATGTTTTACGCATCGCTTTTCATAACTTTAATCTTTCAGATGAATCTTATAAAAAGTTTTTAGAAAAAGAAGGCTTTTGGGTTCGTGATTACGCGTTATTTATGGCACTAAAAGGACATCACGAAGGTGATTCTTGGCTATATTGGGATGAAAAGATTCGTTTAAGAGATGAAAAGACACTTAATCATTTTAGAGCACTTTTAAAAGATGATATCGAGTTTTATTTATTTTTACAATTTAAAGCATACGAACAATGGTTTAAATTAAAAAAATATGCTAACGATAGTGGTGTAGAAATTGTTGGTGATATGCCAATATATGTATCATATGATAGTAGTGATGTCTGGGCAAACCCTAATATGTTTGATCTGGATCAAGAAAGACTACCTTATCATGTTGCAGGTGTCCCACCAGATAATTATTCTGATGATGGACAATTATGGGGTAACCCATTATATGATTGGGCATATTTAGAAAAACATGATTTTTCTTGGTGGATTGATCGAGTTAAATCATCGATGGAATTATTTGATATGATTAGAATTGATCATTTCATCGGATTTGTCAATTTCTTTAGCATTAAATACGGTGAAAAAACTGCTAAAGAAGGCGAGTGGAAAAAAGGTCCAGGTAAAAAATTATTTGATAGTATTAAAAAACATATTGGACATGTAAATATTATCGCTGAAGATTTAGGTGTTGTTACTGATGATGTTAGAGCATTATTAAAAGAGACAGGTTTTCCAGGCATGAAATTATTACAATTTGCTTTTGATTCCAGAGAAGAAAGTGATTATATTCCACACCTTTATCCAAAAAATGTCATAGCTTATACAGGAACACATGATAATCAAACAACAGCTTCATGGTTTGAAACACTTCCAAGTGAAGATTTAGCTTATTGCATAGATTATATTAATCATCAAGGTGACGGTTCACCTGTTGATAGCTTAATTAAGTCAACTTTAGGATGTGTTGCAGATACCGCTATCATTCCAATTCAAGACTATCTTCATTTAAAATCTGAAGGTAGAATGAATGTCCCATCAACACTCGGAAATAATTGGAGATGGCGATTAACAGATAGTGAATTATCAAAAGA
>JBAZCK010000056.1:0-6454 GCA_041654955.1 Acholeplasmataceae bacterium
AATTCATATGAACCTACTTCAACTGCATCTCTATCTATAGTTACAACCACTTTAAGTGTAAAAGTTGTCGTTGTTTCTAACCCATAAAAATAGATGCCAAAGTAATCAATTGCTTCTTCCATAGTTTCTTGATTTCTTATGTTTCCTTCTTCATTGTGTAAATATACAACAGTTGAACCTGTAATTTCTTTGTTTGGATCATCAACTTTAAGATCGAAACGAATACTTGTTTGTTCAACTTGAACATTTTCAAATGTTACAGAAACTTCAGTTTTATTGCCACATGATACTAAGACAATTGCAAATAAGAGTATCATCACAATGCTGCTTATTTTTTTCATAAGTCACCTCTTAAACGTTTAATGGTTTGATTGAGTCTATTTAATACTATAGTTTTACCTAATAATGCAAGTGATACAGGAAGACTCGGACCATGCATATCACCTGTGGTTGCGATTCTAAGACCCATAAATAATGGTTTACCTTTTGTTTCAGTGTCTTTTCCTGCTTGTTTTATGAGAACTTCAATCTCTTCAGCAGTAAAACTAGAAGATTCTAAATGGTTTTTAAAGGTTTCTAATAAAGTCATACTTTGATTTTCTACTAAAAACTCAAAAGCTTCGTCATTAAGTTCAAATTCATGATGAAAAAACGCTTGATATAGTTCAACGATTTGTCCAATATAACTCATACGATCTTTAAAAATCTCAACTAAAAGATTTAACCATGAATCACTTGGAATTTTGATATTCGCTTTTTCTAAAAATACTTTTGATTTAGTTGCAAGTTCTTCTGTTGATAATTTTTTAATGTATCTACTATTAATATATGCTAGTTTATCTTTATCAAACATTGCCGGTGCCTTAGATAAGCGTTTTGGATCAAATTGCTTAATGATTGTTTCTTGATCCAATATTTCTTCATTTTCAGTTGGAGACCAACCTAACAATGAAATGAAATTAAACATCGCTTCAGGTAAATATCCCATAGATTCATATTCTGAGATGAACTGAATAACATTTTTATCACGTTTCGAAAGTTTTTTCTTTTGTTCATTAACAATAATTGTCATATGTCCAAATTGTGGTGCTTCCCATCCAAACGCATCATAAACCATGAGTTGTTTTGGTGTGTTAGTGATATGTTCCTCACCTCTTAAGACATGAGAAATTTCCATGAAATGATCATCAATAACTACCGCAAAGTTATAGGTAGGAATACCATTGTCTTTCATGATAATCCAATCTTCTACATCTTTACTTTCAAAACTTAAATTGCCTCTTACAATATCATCAAATTGATACGTAACATTTGCTGGCACTTTAAATCTAATTGCGTATTTATCGCTATCTTCACGATAATCTTTATACGCAAGACCTTTTTCTAGTAACTCTTCAGCATATTTTTTATATAAATCTAATCTTTCTAATTGTCTATATGGACCATAACTTCCACCTTTATCTGGAGATTCGTCCCATGATAAACCTAACCAACTTAAATAATTTAATTGTGATGCTTCTCCACCTTCGACATTTCTTAAAACATCGGTGTCTTCAATTCTTACAATAAAATCGCCGCCAAAATGACGTGCGAATACATAATTAAATAATGCACTTCTTGCATTACCTATATGAAGTAGTCCTGTTGGACTTGGTGCATATCTTACTCTAACTTTTTTCATTTTATCCCATCCTTACATGCAGTATTATTATACGATATCTAGTTGATTTTAACAATAAGATAATCACTATTGATATTTAAAAGAACCTTTATAGCCAATTGATTTTAGATATCTATTGACTTGTCTTCTATTTTTGAACACTATAACTTTGTTTTTATACTTTTCTTTATATAACTTCATAAGTGCTTTTGAATCTTTTTTTCTGCCTCCAAAAAGTATCCACCAGATGAAGCTAAAGTTAAGTCTTTCTTTACAACCATCTGCGATTGAATCGCGATTTTGATTATGATATTTAATACGTCTTAAAATCGCACCGTAAAGACATTTAAACCGATTAAAGTCAAACAAAAATAATTGGTCACAAGCCTCATATCTTTGTAGTGCTAATTTACGGTATTGACCATCGATAATCCAATGATCTTGATTCATAAACTCATTGATTTCCTCTTCAACAATATCGTGATCTCTATGGGTCCAATTGGGTCCAAAAAAGATAGCATCTATATGAAGTACATCAATACCATAATGTTTAGAAAGTCTTTTTGAAAATGTTGATTTTCCTGAACTTGAATATCCTGCGATTAATATCTTCATATTATACCTTCTTTTTAAACAGTTTTTTGAAATCAAATTTTTGTGGATCCCCATGTTTAACAAATAACATGACTATAAATGCTAAGATAATAAAAAGTGTTGCATATGGGAACAATATAATTCTACCATATTGATCCATCAAAATACCTGAAAGTATTGGTGTAAAAATTTGAGCCCCCATAGATGCAGCATAATAATAACCTGTATATTGGCCAACGTTTTTACCTTTAGATAATTCAACGACCATTGGATATATATTTACGCCCGTAAATGTCCATCCAAAACCAGCAAATGCAACTATCACTGCAGTGATGATAATCTGATTTTGTTCTACAAATACAACTGATCCTAAAGATACTATCAAAATAAAAATACCTAATAACATCGAATTTTTTCTACCGATTTTAATGCTTAATAACCCGATTGGGTAGATAGCTGCAATAACAACAGCTTGCGCAATGATAAACGGCAACTGATAAAATTCCATGTTTAAAACTTTTGGAAGATAATCAGCAATTTTACTCATCACAGCATTATATCCAAAAAAGATGAGAAAAACGACTGTTAATAATAAATAAAGAGATATTCTTTTTTTCGTATTTAGTGATTTTTCAGGATTTTCGTATGGATCTTTATCTTTAATATGAAACTTAGTTTCTAAAGCTTCTTTTTGTTGAATAAGTTTAGGTTCATTTATTTTCCACAAATAAAGACCTAAAGCTATTAACATCACAATACCTACAATAATATAGACACTGACATGATGATGATATGCATGTTGATTTAGTCCACTAAATAAAATAATAAATACTGCTACAACACCACCAATAGCTCCTAAAAAAGTTATAAATGCATTTGCTTTTGTTCTTAGGGGTTTGATCGTGAAATCTGGCATTAAAGCAATCGCTGGTGTTCTATAAATAGCCATGGATACCAGCGAAACGAACAGTACTGCAATAAACGTATAAAATATCGTTGGATCACTTGCAGTAAGTTCTTTAGCCCGAAGTGATAAATATTGATAATATAAATCTCTAACTTTAGTTTGTGATGAAATAGATAACGCTTCTGGAGAAGTGGAGAGAATGTCATTCATTGGATGATAAATATCTTCTTCCCATTCACTATATGCCCGATAGCTTATATTCCCAGATGTATATGTATCATATCTTTCATCTTTCATTGTTTCGATGACGACATACCAATGAGACTTTAAAGTAATATCTTCGTTTACATCAAATGCAACGTCATAATGATCTTCAATTAAATCAGTGGTTTTAATACTTTCTGTTTGTTTGTAGTCAACATATGCTAGACTCATAAAACTAAACGCAGCTAAAACAGTGCCGACAATGATATATGGTGTTCTTCTTCCTAATTTATGTTGACTCCTATCAGATAAAGCACCAAAAAGAGGCAATAAAATTACTGCCATAATATTATCAAATGCCATGACCAATCCAGATTCAAATTGGTTTAACCCGAATTTATCGATTAAGGTCTTAGCGATTAACATATCATAGGCTTGCCAAAACATGGATATGCTTAGAAAGATCAAGCCTATATAAAAAGTTGTTTTATAATTTAGTTTCATGAAGCTCCTTTTTATTATGTGCTACATTAAAATTATATCATAAAAAAGAAAAGGACCCAAAGGGTCCTAATAAAATTAACGTTTTGAGAATTGTGAAGCTTTTCTTGCTTTTTTCAAACCGTATTTTTTACGTTCTTTACTACGTGAATCTCTTGTTACTAATCCTGCAGGTTTTAAGATTTGACGTAACTCAGGATTGATTTCCATAAGTGCGCGTGTAATACCTAAACGGATAGCTCCAGCTTGACCTGTAAGACCACCACCATTTACATTTACACTAATATCGTATTTACCTTCAGTTTCAGTTAATACTAGTGGTTGTGTAACGTCTAAACGAGTTGCAGCTGATGGGATATATTCTTCAAAAGGACGACCATTAATTAAAAATTCGCCTTTACCATTTGATAATATAACTCTAGCAACTGAACTTTTACGACGTCCAGTACCAAAATATTGTACTTTATTGTTTGCCATGTGTTATACCTCCAATTTTTCTGGTTGTTGTGCAGCATGCTTGTGTTCAGGACCAGCATAAACAAATAATTTGTCAGCCATCTTCGCACCTAGTTTTGTATGTGGTAACATACCAACAATTGCTTTTTCAACCATACGTGTTGGAAATTTAGCCATAACGTCTTTAGCAGCTGTAGATTTAAGACCACCATTATAACCTGAGTGGCTATAATACATTTTTTGATCCCATTTCTTACCAGTTAAATTAATTTTGTCTGCATTTACTACGATTACATAGTCACCTGAATCTACATGAGGAGTGTAGGTTGGTTTATGTTTTCCTTTTAATACAGATGCAACTTCAGTCGCTAAGCGTCCTAAAGTCTTGTTTTCAGCATCAACTACATACCATTTGCGTGTAATTGTGCTTTCATTTGCCATAAATGTTTTCATTTTGTGATTCTCCTTATATTCTTATTTCATGAAATAAGGGCTTAAGTGGATAAAACTTTTAAAACGTACCTTGATTATAATACTATATAATGTTTAAAAAGTCAATATTTTCGACACTTATTCTCTTATTATTTTTAATCGATGACCACTAACATATTATTTAAGTCAACAATCACTTTCTCTTCGGTTGATGTAGGTATGTTTTTACCAATAAAATCGGCTCTAATAGGCAATTCTCTATGTCCTCTATCAACTAAAATTGCAAGACTGATTTTCTTTGGTCTACCATGAAAATTAATTGCATCTAATGCTGCTCTTGCTGTTCTTCCTGTGTATAAAACATCATCGATTAAGATGACTGTTTTATTTTTTACATCAAAGCCTTGATTTACTTTTTCTATATCTTGATTTAAATCATCTCTATAAGCTCTAATATCTAGAGGATAGCATGGAATATCTGCTTGTGCAAAATCTTTTAAGTTTTGCTTTATGATTTTAGCAAGCGGATAACCTTTTTGTAAAACACCTAATAAAACAATATCATCTAAATCATTATATTTTTCAATAATTTCATGTGTCATTCTTTTTAAAGTTCTTGTTAATTGATCTTTATTCATAATTTCTTTCATATTTATCACCACAAAACTATTATAACGTTTTTTACAAAAAAATGTGTTGTATTATAAAAATAATATGATATACTTTAAACAGTAAAGGTCCTTTAAGTTATGCCCGTGAGCATAATAAGGTGAACGTTTTTAACCAAACATACCCTTAAAGGACACCAACAGGTGTCTTTTTTTGTAGGAGGCCTTACAAAAAAAATAAAAGGAGATTGTTTCATGAATGAAAACGGATTGACAGTAGGTATTAATGAAAAACCAAAATCAGTTGGTACATGGATTATTTTAAGTTTACAACATGTTTTCGCAATGTTTGGAGCCACAGTGCTCGTGCCTCTATTAACTGGTTTAGATGTTGGTGTTGCACTTGTAGCGAGTGGTTTAGGAACCTTAATCTACATTTTATGTACAAAAGGTAAAGTTCCAGTTTATTTAGGAAGTAGTTTTGCATATATTACAACCATATCTGCAGCGATTGCTTCTTCAGGTGGAGTATCTAGTGCGTATGTAGGTTTAATGGTTGTTGGGATTATTTATGCAATCATTGCTGGCATCATATATTTTGCTGGTAGCGGTTGGTTAAGAAAGTTATTACCTCCAGTTGTTATTGGTCCAATGATTATTATCATCGGCTTGACCTTAGCTCCAGTTGCAGTAACCAACGTTGGTTTGTTAGGGATGAAACCTTTATACGATAATGGCTATTATATTGGTTTAGAAGGTGCTGAATGGAAAGTGCCATTAGTTGCTTTTATTACATTTGGTACAGTCGTTTTCTTATCTGTAAAGGCTAGAGGATTTTTAAGAATTGTACCATTTATTGTTGCTATTATCATTGGATACATATTTTCTATCATCTTTGGTGTTGTGGATCTAGCGGCTAGCTTTTCAAATGTGTCATTCTTTCAACTACCTAACTTTAGTATCATTGGAACTTATAAGTTAAACTTTACTCAAGTGTTAGTGTTTGCTCCACTTGCATTTGTAACGATTGCTGAACATATCGGCGACCATGTAGTTTTAGGTGAAATTACTGGAAAAGATTTCATTGATGAC
>JBAZCK010000057.1:0-6453 GCA_041654955.1 Acholeplasmataceae bacterium
GATGATACAACGATGATTATCATTGCACAAAGAATAAGTAGTTTAAGAGATTCAGATTTAATATTACTTATTGATGAAGGAAAAATAGTCGCTCAAGGAACACATGACAAGCTCATGAAAACTTCTAACTTATATAAAGAAATTGCACATTATCAGTTAGGTGGTGATCTTTCATGATGTATGCAGGCAAACAACCTAAAGTAAAAAATGATCAACCAGATAAAGTGCGTGATCGAAAATATGTTTTAAAACGTTTATGGGATTACCTATATTATTACAAAACGAAATTCTTTTTAGCGATCTTTTTAACTGTTATCGCAAACGTCTTATCTTTAGTTGGACCATTTTTAACAGGACAAACGATTAATGCGATGACTGATGGAGTAGATTTTGATAAGGTTTACTTATTTGCTGGGCTAATGATTATTTTTTATGGAATTTCAGCATTCCTAAATTATGTTTTAGCGGTTGCGATGGTAAAAATTTCTCAATCAGTCGTCTATAAAATGAGAAAAGATTTATTTGCAAAATTAAATCGTGTTAAAATTTCATATTTTGATCAAAATCAAACAGGTGATATCATTTCTAAAATGAGTTATGATATTGATACAATCAATACATCGCTTGCAACAGATGTGGTTAACATCTTTACAAGTTCAATTACTGTTGTTATTTCATTTGTGATGATGATCATCATGTCACCAATATTAGTTTTAGTTTTTGTAGTTACGCTTCCGATCTCTATTATCATTACAAGAGTTTTATCAAAACTAGTTAAAAAACAATTTAGAATTAGAAATAGAAAACTTGGAGAGTTAAATGGTTTTGCAGAAGAAATGATTACTGGACAAAGAACGATTCAGTCATATGTTCAAGAAGCAACTGTCTTAGAAAAATTTGACAAAATCAATGAAGAAACAACTGATGCTTCATATAAAGCAGGATATCTTGCTTCATCAGTAGGACCTTCTATAAACTTTGTTTCTAACTTATCTGTTGCACTTGTTGGTGTCTTTGGAGGGGTCTTATATTTTATGGGATCATTATCATTAGGAAACTTAACAAGTTTTACATTATATTCTAGACGTTTTTCAGGACCAATCAATCAAATGAGTAATATCATCGCTGATATTCAGTCAGCTTTAGCTGCTGCAGAAAGAGTCTTTAGAGTTATTGATGAAGATGAAGAACTAAAAGATGACATCAATGCTATCGATTATAAAGATGCTAAAGGCCATATCGTTATTAAAGACCTATCTTTTGGGTATTTAGAAAATCAGCTTGTCTTAAAAAATGTTTCACTAGAAGCCAAACAAGGTGAAGTGATTGCGATTGTAGGACCTACAGGTGCTGGTAAAACAACATTAGTCAATTTATTAATGCGTTTTTATGAAGTTAACCAAGGCGAGATATTACTTGATGGTATGCCTATAACTAGTTTAACAAGATCATCACTTAGAAGATCTTATTCTATGGTTTTACAAGATACATGGATCTTCCATGGTACAGTTTATGAAAATATCGCTTATGGTAATGGTGATGTCTCAAGATTAGAAGTTGAAGAAGCTGCTAAAAAAGCACATATCCATTCATATATAAAACATTTACCTGAAGGATATGATACTTTATTAACTGATGAAGGATTAAATATATCTAAAGGACAAAAACAACTTTTAGTCATCGCAAGAGCGATGCTATCTAAAACTAAAATGCTCATCTTAGATGAAGCAACTTCAAACGTTGATACACATACAGAAGTGCAAATCCAACAAGCAATGTTAAACTTAATGAAACATAAAACAACATTTGTAATCGCTCATAGATTATCAACTATTCAAAATGCGGATTTAATTTTAGTTGTAAAAGATGGTAATATTGTTGAACAAGGCAACCATTTAGAGCTCTTAAATCAAAAAGGTTTTTATCATGATTTATATCAATCTCAATTTGCATAACGAAAAAAACGATATATTTATCCATTTTTTGTTGTCTAATTAAATATTTTCATGTATAATATAAACGGCAAAAAAACCGTTTAAAGGAGCAATACCAATGATTAGTACAAATGATTTTAAAACAGGACAAACCATATTACACGAAGGTAACATATTTCAAGTGATCGAATTTATGCACGTAAAACCAGGTAAAGGTAGTGCGTTTGTTAGAACAAAACTTAGAAACTTAAGAAGTGGCGCAGTTATTGATTATACATTTAATGCAGGCATGAAAGTAGAACGCGCACAAATTGACCGTTTCCAAATGCAATACTTATATGCGAATGGTGATATGCATGTCTTTATGAATACAGATACTTATGAACAACTAGAAATCCCAGCAGCACAAATTGAGTATGAACTAAAGTTTATTTATGAAGGTATGAATGTAGATGTTAACTTTTACAATGGCGTAGAAATCTTAGGGGTAACTTTACCAGATAAGATCGTTATGGAAGTTGTTGACACTGTACCTGGTGTTAAAGGTGATACCAAAACAAATGCATCAAAAGATGCATACATGCAAACAGGTCTTTTAGTTAAAGTTCCAATGTTCATTGAACAAGGCGAAAAGATTATCGTTAGTACACAAGATGGATCATACGTTTCAAGAGATAAATAAAGGGGAAACCCTTTTTTTATTGACAGTGGAGAAAAATAAAATAACGTACTTAAGTTTATTAAAAAAACTAAAAGTATGCTATAATATAACAGGTGATAAATATTGGAAAGATTACAAAAAGTTCTAGCTCAAGCTAACGTTGCATCTAGAAGAAAATCAGAAGAATTAATTTTAGCTGGGAAAGTCAAAGTCAATGGTCAAGTGGTCACTGAACTTGGATATAAAGTAAATAAAAATGACGACATTGAAGTAGATGGCAAACCAATCAAATTGGCTGAACATCTTTATTTTTTGTTAAATAAACCTACGGGCTACCTATCAACTGCATCTGATGATAAAGGAAGACGTACTGTCATGGATCTTTTAACTGAAGAACATAAAGATGTTAGATTATATCCAGTTGGAAGATTAGATTATGATACAGCTGGCTTATTACTTATGACTAATGATGGTGAGTTTACACATCATTTGACACACCCTTCATTTCATATTGAAAAAGAATATTTAGTTCGTGTCAAAGGTATTATCATTAGAAAAAAAATCGTTGAGCTTAGAAATGGTGTAAAAATAGACAATAATTATCATGCAAAACCAAAAGCTGTAAGACTTATAGAACTTGACAAAAAGAACCAATCAACCTTATTATCAATCACTTTAATTGAAGGTAAAAACAAACAAGTGAGAAAAATGATTGAGGCAATTGGCTTTAAAGTCAAAAATTTAACAAGAATCAGATATGACTTTTTGACACTTGATGGTGTTGAAAGAGGAAGGTATCGTCCACTAAAGATTCACGAAGTTAAACAATTATATGCACATAGCATCTCAAAAATATAGGTTTAAGGCTATTAAATGAGCTAAAAATATGATATAATAAAGATTGTATGGAGGAACTTTATGTCTGGATATAAATTGGCAATCGATGGACCGGCAGGATCAGGCAAAAGCACAATAAGTGCACGTATCGCAAAAAAACTTAATTGGACACATATTGACACAGGTGCAATGTATCGTGCAGTGACTTTAAAAGCGATCGAACTTGGCGTTAACTTGGAAGAAGAGTCATCGTATGGTTTTTTAGAATCGGTGATCGTTCATTATGATTTCGACAAAATATTTGTTGATGATCGTGATGTGACAGAAGCGATCCGTTCTGAAGAAGTTACGAATAATGTTTCTTTAGTATCAAGTTTTCCATATGTAAGAAAAAAACTTGTAGATTTACAAAAACATGCTGCTGAAAAAGGCAATATCGTCATGGATGGTAGAGATATCGGAACTGTCGTATTACCAAAGGCAGATTTAAAAATCTTTTTAACTGCTAATGTTGAAGAACGTGCAAAAAGAAGATATAAAGAAAATATCAAAAAAGGTAAAGATCAACACATCTCAAAGGTCATTGAAGACATTGTGGTTAGAGATCAAAAAGATTCAACAAGAAAAGAATCACCTTTAAGAAAAGCTGATGATGCAATCATCATTGACACTACGTATTTAACCATTGATGAAGTGGTTGATAAAATTATAGAATTAACCGACAAAAAGGAGAATAAACATGGAGTTTAAGATGTTAAAGGTTGGCCAAATTGTAGAAGGTACAGTCATCAAAATTGAACAAAATACAATTTATCTAGATGTACAATACACCACAGAAGGTAAAATACATTTAGACAATTTTGATAAACCTGCACCAGACACATTTATTGGTCTAGTAAAAGAAGGACAAAAAATTAAAGCGAAAGTACAAAAAATCACAGACGATCCTGCGCAAATTCTCTTATCACGCCTACCTCTTCTCATTGAAGAAAAATTTGATGAAATCATGACTTTAGCTGAAACAGGTGAAACTGTTAAAGCAAGAGTTAAAAAAATATTAGATAAAGGATTAATTTTGAATTACGAAGCTAACGAAGTATTTCTACCTTATAGTTTATTAGATTACGATCTATTAAAAGATAAAGAAGCTTTAAAAGGTAAAACATTAGAAATCCAAATCATTGAGGCAACTCGTAAAGGTAGATCTAGACGTATCGTTGGATCTAGAAAAGTTGTATTTGAAAGAGAAAGACAAGAAGCGTATGAAGCTCGCCTAAAAGATCGTCAAGAAGAACTTGAAGAGATTAATACAGGTGATGTGATGAAAGGTACAGTCGATAAGATTGAAAAACATGCAGCAACAGTTCGTTTTGAACACGTTGTTGGTTTACTACGCATTTCTCAAGTAAGTCATCATAGAATTGATAAAATCGAAGATGTTTTATCATTAGGTGATGAAATTGAAGTTAAAATCATTAAAAAAGAAGGCAATCGCCTTGATTTATCAATGAAAGCATTAGAAGATACACCTTATGAAAAATTTTATAATACGCATAAAGTTGGTGATGAGGTTACAGGTACTGTATTCCAAAAACTACCATTCGGTATTATTGTAGAAGTTGCTAAAGATGTTAGAGGATTACTACATAAAAATGAATTTTCTTGGAATCCAAATGATAATTTTGAATCATTCGTAAAAATTGGTGATGAAATTACATTAAGCATCATTCAAATGGATCCCAAAAAAGAAAGAATCGCATTATCTAAAAAAGTATTAGAAGATAATCCATGGAAAAACTTTACTGCTAAACGTGGTGATGTTGTTAAAGCAAGTGTAACAAGTGTTACTAAAGATGGTCTTGAAGTTGAAGTTCAAGGCGCAACTGGCTTTATTCATGTTTCTGAGTTATCAAATGAACGTATTGGTAAACCAGAAGATTATTTTGCGGTTGGTGATGAAGTTACTGCAGTCATTACAGATGCAAACAGAGACCAATGGCAATTAAAATTATCAATTAGACAAGTCTTAGAAAGACAAGAACGTGCATCATACGAACAATATTTAGAAGATGATCAAGAAGCTGAAACAACCACTATTGGTGATTTGTTTGCTGATGATTTAAAGAAATAAGAAAAGTAGGAATAAACATATGCCTTTTAAAGTAGCAATCGTTGGGCGTCCGAATGTAGGAAAGTCAAGCTTATTCAATCGTATTGTTGGCGAAAGACTTTCAATTACAGATGATGTGGCTGGTGTCACACGAGATCGCTTGTATGCAAGCGCACAATGGTTAACCAAAAACTTTAGAGTCATTGACACAGGTGGCATCGACATTGGCGATGCTCCTTTTTTAAATCAAATAAAAGCACAAGCTCAGATCGCAATGGATGAAGCTAATGTTATTATTTTTGTTGTTGATGGTAAAGTTGGACTCACAGATAGTGATTATTACATTGCGAAACTGCTATTTAAAACAGAAAAGCCTGTTATTTTAGCAGTCAATAAAATAGATGATATCAATCAAGCAACGAATGTCTATGAATTTTATGCATTAGGCTTAAATGAACCAATCGCAACCTCTGCCATTCATGGTATTGGTATAGGTGATTTACTTGATAAAGCCCTATCTTATATGAAAGATGATGAAATTGTCTATGATGATGATGTCATTCGTTTTTGTATTGTTGGTAGGCCAAATGTTGGAAAATCATCATTAACAAATGCGATTTTAGGCGAAGAACGTGTGATTGTTTCTGAGATCTCAGGCACAACAAGAGATGCCATAGATACTCAGTTTAGAAAAGATCGAAAAGACTATGTCGTTATTGATACAGCAGGTATCAAAAAACGTGGCAAAGTCTATGAAGACACGGATAAATATAGCGTTTTAAGAGCCTTATCAGCCCTTGATAGAAGCGATGTTGCGTTAATGGTTTTAGACGGTGAGGAAGGCATTATCGAGCAAGATAAGCATGTTGCCGGATATATTGCTGAATATTATAAAGCTGTTGTGATTGTTG
>JBAZCK010000058.1:0-6427 GCA_041654955.1 Acholeplasmataceae bacterium
AAATATGATCAGGATTAATTAATAGTTCTAGCTGAAACATATCTTTGATTTTTACAAATTTATTATTCATAATCTCTATATATCCTAGATCATCTAAAGCTTTAAGTTTTCTACTAAATGTCTCTGGTGTCATCCCTAATTGAGAAGCTAGATTAACTTTTGTCGTATGGAACTTAACCATACCATCTTTTTGAAGATCAAGTAATAATCTAGAAACCTTAGCTTCTGCAGAATATAAGTGATGATATTCAATGAGTGCTTCTGCTTTCTCTAATCGATTAGATAACTCATTGAGCATTTTAAACGATAAAGCTGGGCTTTCTGCCATTAATTTTTTTAATCGTTTATTTTCAACTAAACATATAACTGTTGGTTCTAAAACTTCTGCATATGTATTGACTTTAGAGTCATTAAACAAAGCGAGTTCTCCTAAAAAATCACCATGAGAAAGTATTCTAATCACTTGTTCTCTACCATCTTCTGCATATCTAGTCATTTTAATTTTCCCACGATGTACAACATAAAGACTTTTTATATACTCTCCTGCTGTATATATAAAATCACCTTTATCTAATTTTTGATGATTAGAAATCATAATAATTTCATCTAGTTCTTTTTCATTAAGATTTTTGAAGATCGGAACTGCTTTTATGCAATTGTTTGGTTCTAGATCTTTTGTCATGACGACCTCCTTGGTTATACCTAAGTAATCTGATTGCATTAACTATGACGACTAATACAGAAAATTCATGAACAAGCATGCCTATCGACATCGTCACTTGTCTGAAGATAACACCTATTATTAAAAATAATACCACAAATAATGAGAAAACTACATTTTGGATCATATTCGTTTTAACTTTTTTACTAATTTTGATGGCGTCTTCTAATTTTCCAATATTTTCACTTAATAATACAACATCGGCAGTTTCCATCGCTATATCTTTACCCATACCACCAACTGCAACAGATGCATTTGCTGTTGAAAGCGCTAAAGCATCATTAATGCCGTCCCCTACGAAAATTGTATGATTTTCTTTATGATAAGATTCTATAATGCTTGCTTTATCCTCAGGTAATAACCCTGCATAATATTGATCAATACCTAATGTATGACTTATATGATGTGCTACTCTTTTTTGATCTCCTGTAAGCATAATTGTTTGTTTGATTCCTAGTTTTTTAAGATTTCTGATGAGCTTTATAGATTCATCTCTAATACCATCTTCTATCCCAAATAAGCCTAATATTTTTTGTGAATCTGACATAATCAATGTTGTCATCCCTTGTGCTTCCATCATTTCGATTTCGTGTTCAATAGGTTTTGGTATATCAAAAGAAATTAATTGTTTATTTCCAATAGCGTATTTAACTTTATTGTACCTAAAAATAATACCTTTTCCTATCTTCATTTCAACATCTGTTGGTTCATCTTCTATATCTATATTTTTTTCTCTAGCTGCTTCAATGATTGCTAAAGATAAGGGATGCTCGCTAAATGATTCTCCAATAGCTGCAATTTTTAATAACTCATTTTGAGTGCTATCATATACTTTAATGTCTCTTAATACGGGTTTACCTAAAGTAAGTGTACCTGTTTTATCAAAAAATATAATACTACCTTTAGAAAGGTTTTCTATCGAATCTCCACCTTTAAATAATATACCTTTTCTTGCGGCATTACCAATGCCCGCAACAAATGAAACAGGTGTGGATATCACGAGTGCTCCAGGACATGCAATAACTAGCATAGTAATCGCTAATCTAATCTCTAGAGTCATACCATAGATAATGATCGCAAATAACACAACAAGTGGCGTATAGTATTTAGAAAATACTTCCATAAACTTTTGAGTATGTGCTTTTTTATCTTGAGCTTCTTCTACCATATGGATGATTTTACTTAATCTAGTATCACTACCGACTTTAGTAACTTCTATTTTTATGTATCCAGATTGTAGAAGGGTTGCACCAAATACTTGATCATTAACTTCTTTATAAACAGGCATAGATTCACCAGTCATCATTTGTTCATCAATCATCACAGAACCTTCAATGATAACACCATCTGTTGGAATCTTTTCACCTGGTTTGACTAAGATAATATCTTTAGGCTTTAACTGATTAAGTTCTACCATAGTTTCTTTATTTTTATCAATTACTCTTGCTAATGTCGGTTTTAAATCAATTAATGCGCTTAATGCACTTCTTGTTTTTTCTAATGATTTTTTTTCTAAAACATGTCCTAAAGTAAATAAGTAAGTTACTGCTGCAGCTTCAAATAAGTCACCGATTATGAAAGCTGCAACAACTGCAATCGTTACTAATAGATCAATACCAATGATTTTATATCTTAGATCCATAAATGCTTTTTTAAATATATGAAAGCCTGCGAACAGCGTTAATAAAGTCATGATTATCTTTGAGATAATGTTATTCGGATCAAGATTATCCAAAATGATGGATGCTACAAATAGTATAGATATAGTAACGATATAGAGGTTATGTTTTAACCATCTCATATGACACTTAATACTTTGTATCCTAATTTAGTAATCATGTGACTTAAAGCATCTATTGTAATTTCATTCTCATCATGTCTCACTTCAACTTTTGAAGCATTAAATTTAACTTCAACATGATCAACTCCAGATAATTTTTTTAAACTACCTTCAATTCTTTTGATGCATGATGGACATGTTACTGTCTCAAGTTGTAATATTGTTTTTTTCATTTTTATCACCCTTTCTGTTTTTAGTATAGATGAAAAATACGTTTAATTCCTTGACCTAAATCAAGTTTTAAAAGAATATTGTGTATGATAAGTGATAATTTTAAAAAAAGTCTCTACCTAAAGAGACTTTAAATAATAACAATTTTTACTTTTAACTTATTCAATAATGTAAACTATACCTTTCCAAGTATTCATAAACGTCTCTAAAGGAAACTCATAATAAACAAACAGTGGATTACCCTCATCATCATTTCCAAATCTTGAATTGATATTTGGATCGTTTGCTAATACAAATATATCTCCATCATCTGTAATTCTATATCCTCTTATAACAATTAAATGACCGCCTGTTTGATAAACACCCATATCGCCACTAACGCTTGCTGCAACCGGTCCTACCTCTACTAGATGTCTCATTAACTCTTCAAATGAATACATCATCCCAACATACGCTTTTTCATTAAAACTACTCATACCTACAGTATTAAATACCCAATTACCATATACGTTTGCGCCATAATCTTTAAAAAGAGCTGCTGTATATCTATGAGGTAATTCATCTTTTTTATATAAGTCATGACCTTTATATAATAAAAGCATGGCTGCTGATGTTGGACTACATATACTACTACCGATTTCTGATACAGCTTGTTGATTTAACATAGGTACTTCATAGTCTATAAAATTAGGAAGATCTTCTACATTTGGTTTATATGAATAATTATCAATCGTTAATGCGAAAGATATTAGATCTAGTTTTGGACTATCTATATTAATATTTAATCTTTTTAATATGACTTTATATTGAAATTTTTCAGCTTTTTTATCATTTAAAACAATAATTTCATCAATCGCTATTCTAGCGATATCATCAGTTGTATTAAAACTAAAATTTTGTTTTTCAAATCCCCAAGGTCTATAAGATAGATATTTACTCCACTGTCCATCAACCATAACTCTTACTTGTAGTTCTACAGTAGCATCCATATTTGTCGTAGCTGCCCATGAACCAACCATCTTTTTAAATAGGCTAGCTTCAATGACTTCTGATTCATATGATCCTTGAATGTGATCATCATGAATGATAAGTTTATCATTTTCTAGTTTTAACTGATTAAATCTTGAAGAATCTAAATGTGATGCATACTTGACATACTGATGTGTTTTTACAAATGGATTCGGATTTTCTTTTTTCATCACTTTCACCTCAAATGTCATCGTATATGTAGCTCTATTTGTCTTAACTGTGGCTTTTAATGTTACCATAACATCTTCATCTTTTTGATAGATATGGCCATACCTATCCATAACATCTTCATTTAAAGATTCCCAAATCACATCATAGGTTTCATTTTGAAAGATGATTTCTAGTGGAAGATCTACATCTTCATCAACCCGATCAGCTATAATTATGTGTTCTTCCATCACAACCATTAATTCATCTAGATCAGTTGTGTTAGAACATCCTGTTATGATAAAGACCAATAACAATATAATAAATAGTTTTTTCATAAGTTTCTCCATTTCACCTTAGATGCTAAAAAAGATTCATTACATAAATTATACTAAATATAGCTACATTAATAAAGACTATCTGCATATAGCATAAAAAAAGCATTGAAATCTAAATCGTTTCAATGCTCTTACTATGAATCATTCATCATTACTCTTTTGATTATCATCATTCTTTTTAAAAACATGGTATATGGATTTAAAAACTTTAAAGATATCTTTTGAAATCTTTTTTACAATGCCATAGGTTGTTTTAAATATATATCCTATCGCTATTACTGGATATTTGAAAATCTTATCATATAGAAACAAAACGATATGTTTAAACACGTTAAAAACAAACACCACTGCTTTTTTAACTGGTTTATATATTTGTTTTAAAAGTAAATATATAGGGTGAAGGATTTTCTTTATGATTTTGTAGATCCATTTTAATATCTTCCAAATTAACTTAAAAAAACTAATGATAAATGTTTTTATGCTTTTTAATATCTTATTGAAAAAATGATACACTGGACGAAGTATTTTCATGATCATCTTATAAATCCATCTAAAACAAAGAGCGATGATTGATCTAACTTTTAAATAAATGTCTTTAAGAAAACGATAGACCGGATCAAACACTTTATGAAAAATCCTTATGATAAATTCGATGACTACAACGAACTTCTCATAAAGCCATCTAATGACATAAAATATTTTTAACATGATATATCTTATTGCTCTATAAAAGGGCTTTAAAATAATTTTTAATACATGCCATATTTTCTTAAATATACGCTTAATAAAATTAAATACTATTAAAAATATACGTTTTAAAAATAAAAAGAAATGATTTATTAATTCTATGATTTTATAAATCAATTTTAAAAAAGCATCGACTGCTTTTTCAATCATAGAAAAAAACCATTTCAAAAATTCATAAATTGAAATTAAAATAAAAGCTATCGGATAAATGATGATTTTAAATGGTAATAACAATATCTTTTTAAATGTCCATTTCTTATCCATAATATCCCCCAATAACTTTTATATATTCTTAAACATAGAAAATTATACAAACATAGTTACAAAATACTGAATGACACCGATCATCGCACCTAAAAATAAGCCAACAACTTCTACGAATCTCAATTCTTTACTCATCAAACCAAAAATAATTTTTTCAAATTCAACAAAATCTAGTTCATCAATACGTTTTTTAACAATCTCATGAATATTTAAGTTATCAAGCCCAGTTTCTCTAAACTCAGCAATAAGATCTTTAAATATCTCATCTCCATGCTTATCGATATATTTTTTAACAAAGCTTTTTACATCTCCACCTAACATCATAGATAATACTGAAGGTATAGCTTCAGATAATTTATCAACAATAACTGTTTTTAATCTGTCCTTGATAACATCTAATTTTTTATCATCAAATAATTGATCCATCAACACTTCTTTTGATAATAGATCCTTTTCAATGATGTCAGCTAGAGAAACTGCAATCTTATCTTTTCTTCTTGGAAATACACCTTGAAATGTTATTCCTAAAATTTTATGTGGGTTAATTGGTCTAAAAAGCATTTTGATTGCTACTTTATTGGTTAGCCATCCGATGAATCCACCAATTAAAACAAGTAATATAAAACGTATGATATCCATAATCCACCTCTGTCATTTTGTTTGTTTGTCATATTACATTATATCAAGAAAATTAATAAATTAAAATAATACAATATGGCTTAATATGAACAGCTTATTCTACAAGTCTAAACATGCCTTGCTCATCTAATGCATATGTTTTTACTTCACCATAATAAGTGTGTTTGATCATAACTTTGTGGATATAAGATACATCATTTGATTTTTCGTTAGTATCCATCATTTCTACTTGATAGTTATTAACCCAATCAGTGATAGTCTTGAAATTAAGCATAGTTTCTGATGGTTCCCACCCACTTCTAAAATTCTGATCATACTGATCAAACATCTGATAAAAGGATGTGGAATTAAAATGCTCTTCTAAAAAAGTGAAAATTTCTTCTATATTTTCTTTGCATATTAAACCTAACTCAACTTCTAGTCCCCATATAATTATATTATCTAAAAAATCACCTTTTTCTAAATCAATAATGATGCCAGATGAACCATCCTTATCAATTGCATCAGGAATATGAATCATTAATCGATAGT
>JBAZCK010000059.1:0-6385 GCA_041654955.1 Acholeplasmataceae bacterium
GCCACATATATCCATTATCCGCAACTGTTAATGCGAGTCCATAATCTTTATTACCTATATAGTAGTAATCCCATTCTTTTAAGCGCATACGTGCGTTTTTCACTAAACTTTTATCATAAGTCTTTATGAGTTTAGTGTGATAACCTGATTCAATCAGTTCACCCTTCTTATTTAGAAGGGGTCCTTCTGTTAATTGATGTTGTTTCATAGATTAATCCTTTCTTTGACTTTTTATATGTTCCATTAAAGAGATTTGATATCTTCTTTCTTTACCTATTTTTTCTACATTCCCTAAATCCATCAGATTAACAATTTTAATCATATAATCTGATGCCCTAAGGGCATGCAGTTTAACATGTGCAGTCGCTATTGCTTGACCGATCACTCTATAGATATTTCTTTCAACCATTTTTTTGCATAATCTTGCTTGTTCGTGACATTTAAAGCTTTGATCTCTTAATGTTTTCAAAGTTATTTCTTTGTTCATGTATGCTTTTAGAGTTTCAATTGATGATGTAATCAATGGTGTTACTGTGTAATTGGTATAATCTAGAACATGATCTATAAGAGCTAGTGCATAATGCATGAGTTCTTCATGATTAAGTTTACTATATGCATCAAACAATTCATATGCAAGCAATTTGATATCATCGATTCTTATCGCTGGGTTATATCTCATATAATCCACACTTTTTATATATGCTATCAATTAAATGTGATTTACCTTTTATATAAGCATCAATATCATATGGATATTTTTCTGAAAGTTCTTTTTTTAAAGCTCCGTATTTTTTCACATCATCTATATGATTTTTTAAATAATCTCTAAATATTAGATGTCTTTTAAGTTCTTTACTATCTTTGTTTACCACATAGAGATGATGCTTCATCAAATGCGCCTTATTTGCGTATTTAAAAGCCTCTCTACCATCAATACCAAGATTGCCTTCATGAATGTAATCAAGCGTTTCTAAAACCGATTTAACTTCATTAAAATTATTATTGATTTCAATATCAATATCAATGATTGGTTTTGCAGGTAGATGAGGCACTGATGTAGATCCTATATGATGAATGTCAATGATTTTATGATTTAGTATTTTTAGTAATTCAGATTTTATTTTCTGAAATTCACTTATCCAATTTGGATTATAATCCTCAACAATAACATGTTTAGTTTTCATGTAAATCCCCTATATATGTTTTATTTAAATATAGCATATTATCAAGACTTTTACAATTTTCGAATAGGTGATATGATACTTAAAAATTATCTATTGAAATATAAACATTATTTTTTGCTTTCTAACTCTATTCAAAAGTCTTACGTAATGAGTTATTATCTGTTAAAGAAAGTTGATTCTAGAGATAAACAATTAAAAGTAATTATTAATAGATTAGAGAAACAACTAAAACCTATGTAGCAACAGTGATTGACCAAATAAATAAAAAAAGCCCAGCTCCAAGATGAAGCCAAGCTTTTTGTACAAGAACCTTCTTGCCGTGCTTACTAATGTGTTTGACACTAGTAATCTGATATGAATGATTTCTCATTATATCAACTTTTGATAATAATATTATAACATTATTGTAAAAGATATTCCAAAATTAAAAATTAGCACATCAAAAAACATATTTTATAAGCCTTATCTTGCTAAATTATTTATACTTATCTAATACTTCATACACAAAATCTTCATCGACAGGAACATTCACAACATCAGCTTGTTCATATCTCAATCTAATAAGCATAAGTATATCAATATCTTCGTTATAGCATTGTTTTAATCCAAGTCTATAAAGATTTAATTGTAATTTGATATATTCATGGTGTATTTGACTTGTTCTTTTAAAGTCTATCAATGCTGGTATACCCTTAATTGACGCAAACAAATCAAATCTACCTGCACATATGACTTTGCCTTCGTGTTTGATGATGACCATTTTTTCTGTCATTTTTTTTACGATGTCATATGTTCTTTTGATTCTTAAATAATTTTGCATCTCACTGCTTCTTGGATTAAATATACCATGTAGTTCGAAATCTTCAATTTGCTTATGAAGATTGGTACCTTTTCTAGCAGCATTCATCAATATAGATTGATCAATGCCCTTATACATATCAGGATTTTCCATCTTACATATTTGGCTGACACTTGGGACTAACACACCATCAACAAAATACTCATGTTTCTCTGGTTCAAATATAATTTCATGTCCGTTTATGATTTCCATGGATATCCTCATTCATTTCTCTAAATTTGTCTCGTACTACCTCTAACAATTAATTTAGCTTTGACGACTTTTGAGTCTGTTGTTCTTGTATTGGCTAAAATATCTTTCATGATTAAATGTGCTGCAATCTCACCTTTTTTAGAAATAAATTGTCTTATTGTTGTTAATCCAGGAGATGTAAATGATGCTGCTTGAATATCATCAAATCCTACAATTGATAATTCATCAGGAATTCTTCTTTTCGCATCTTGGCATGCTTTCATAATACCAAGCGCTACTATGTCCGCATCAACAACAAGTGCAGTTAAATCATACTTTTCTTTCATAAGCTCTTGAGCTAAATTTAATCCACCTTCAAATGTTGTTAATGTTTCAAAAATATAGTCATTGTTAATTTTTAGGTTTGCTTCTATCATCGCTTTGCCATATCCTAAATAGCGATTATTATGAATTGGAGATTCTTTAATCGATCCCCCTACAAAACCTATTTTTTTATGTCCTAATCCAATAAGATGTTTTGTAGCTATATACGAACCTTCTGCATCATCTGTATTAACACAATGAAAATCATTAGCATAAGATTCATAAACATCCGTTAAAACTGTTGGTATATCCAAATTTTTAACTTCGTCATAAATATCTGGCGGATATGATCCTAGTAAAATTATGCCATCTAATCCTCTACTTTTAATCCAATTTTTATATTTACCTTTAACTTGAATACCAGATAGCAATATATCATAACCATATGGAGCAATCACTTTATGTATTTCTCCTAAATATTCAGCAAAAAAAGGATTGGTCTCTAAAAGAGTACCAGTCGTGTCCGATGGTGCGATAAGTGGCAATGTTACACCAATTAACTTAGATTGTCCATTTGATAATGTTCTTGCGTTAATGCTAGGAATATAATCATTGTCTGACATGATTTTATTGATACGAGCTTTTGTCTTTTCAGATACTTTATTAACATCATTAATGACATAAGATACTGTAGCTTTAGAGACACCAGCAAGTTTAGCAATTTCAGCAATATTCATCTTTTTTGACATACGCTCAATCCTTCTTTTCTATTATTATACACTAAATTAATGATAATAAAGCGTTGATATGATCAAACTTATAATCCGCATGATCGGATTTTTTTGCATCAGATACAGCTACTGCAATCATATCAGCACGTTTTGCTGCTTCTATACCAGCAACAGCATCTTCGACAACAATACAGTCTTTAGGATCCACACCTAATCTTTTAGCTGCTATTAAAAATACATCTGGAGCCGGTTTTGAATGTTTGATATCATGCCCATCAGCAATCACATCAAACATATCACTAAGTTTGATGTGGTTTAATATATTTTTAGCGTTTTTTGATGAAGATCCGATTGCAATTTTAATGCCCTTATCTTTTAATATTCTTAATACCTCATTAACATTGGGTAAAATATCTTTTGGTGTTAACTCATTTAGTAGTTCTACATAATAATTATTTTTTATACTCGCAAGTTCTTCTTTTTCTTGGTCTGAATATTTTTTTGTTGCCTTTTCTAAAATTATATTAAGTGATTCCATTCTTGAAACACCCCGTAATCTGTGATTAATTTTTTTGTCAAAATCAATCTTCTCTAAATCTGCCATGTGCTTCCATGCTTTATAGTGAAGATCATCAGTGCTAACAATCACACCATCTAGATCAAATATTACTGCTTTAATCATCTTAACCCTCCTTGATTTGATGTTTCTCTTGATCCACATAAATTTCATATGTTTTATCTTGATGCTTAACTCTATATGAAATAGCTTCTATTTCTTTTGGTAAGTGTGGATTTAGGTGAATACCATTATCAAATGACAGACCTGTAAATCCATATATAGCCGTCATATATGCACCACCAGATGCTGCTGGATGTGTTCCACCAATATATATACCACCAGCATAATGCTTCGATTCACCAGTTAAGTCTACTGATGCAGATTTCATAAATAATGGGTATGCATAATCGCTTTGATCAATTAAACAAGCAACAAGTGCATACATACTGGCTGATAAAGATGATCCATGTTCTGTTTTAGGTTCATAATATAGCCAATTTTCTTTAAGTGTATCTAGATTATATTTGTCTTTAAATAAATATAGCATCGCAATCACATCTGCTTGTTTGATGATTTTTGTATCGCCAGCCAATCCATGTCCACCTAAATACTCATTTTCATGAATTTTTTGGTTGAACAAATCTGTTTTCGATATATCTTTTAAATTGAAATATCCATCAAACTGTTCAATGATTTCATCTTTATTTGGTTTGATGATATGAAACTTTTCGTTATAGATTTTTATAAGTTTTAAATCATCTTCAAATGATATCTTTTTAACAATCTCATCAAAGTAATCATCTGCTTGTGCAATAAAGTAATCCTTATATTTCAAGACGACTTCAAATACCATCTTAACCATTTGATTTGTAAATGCATTATTATGTACACGTTCATGATACTCATCAGGTCCAAGTACATCTAATATTTCAAATCTGTCTTTTAATAGTTTATAACTTCCGTAATCCAAATAGAATCTTGCCACTTCTAAAATAACTTCAAGTGCACCATCATATAAGATTTTTATATCTTTTGTACGATTTATATAGCTTTCAATCGCATAGACAATATCTGCAGAGATGTGAACTTGCTTATCTCTAAAGAACGTTCTTACATCTCTATTTGTAAATACATCTGTTACATTATAATCAGTACATGCATCATAACCATCTTCTTGTGATTCCCATGCATAAAAAGCACCTTGATAACCATATGATTTAGCTTTATCTTTTGCACCTTTTAAACCATGAATTCTATACTCAATTATTTTTCTTGCGCTTTTTATATCTGTATTTAAATAAAAAGGTAACATAAAAATTTCTGTATCCCAAAAAATAGCGCCTTTATAAGTTTGTCCTGAGATACCTCTTGCAGGAATTGATGCATGTTGGTAATCATTTGGAGCAAGTATTAATAAATGATAGATCGAATATCTAAGTGCAAGCTGAGCTTTTGGATCACCTTTTATCACAACATCAGAATCTATCCATTTTTGATTCCAGATTTTTTCATTTTCTTTTAATTTTTTTTGATAGCCAACAGCTTCAATTAAATGTATTTGTTTTAAAGATTCTTCAAAATCTTGATTAACACCAATGATGCTATATTGTTCAAACTGATATGTTTGATTTTTCAAACCAGAAAATTCATATTGGTTATATATTATCTTATTTTTATCAATGACTTTTTGATTATACTCTGTAAATAGCGGTTTTACTGTTTTTAGTGTAGATATATGATATCCCTTTTCATGTGTCATTCCACTAACAAACAAATAATTATCTTCATTAGAACTTTCTATATTTTCTATATGAGGACCATGAATATCCCAAATATCATAATCAATACCTGTCTTAACTCTAAGTACTGCATCATGATCTAGTGATATTTCAAATCTAGCTATGATGCATCTTTCATTTATTAAAGATACAAATCTTTCAGACTTAAAAGTAATTTTTTTGTCTGAAACGCTATATGTAGTTACTCTAGTCATAACACCATTTTTTAAGTTTAATGATTGTTCATGATAAATAGGATTATGGTTAATCACATCAACAGCTTGACCGTCAACTTCTATTGATGTATATAGTGGATTAAAACTATGAACAGGTTCTCTCCAACCATTACCAACTTGATCGTAGACTAAAGGAAGGTTGATACCAACCATATGTTTTTTTCGATATTCATCAAGTGTTCCTCTAACACCAAGCTTTAAATTACCAATTAAAAACTTGTTGCCAAAATGGACAATTTGATCTTTGTTGTATCCGACTTCTTTAATTTCCCATTGCAATTGACATCGTTCCTTTTTTGAGTTCATAAACCTTATCAAAAATCATGATTGGTTTACTTAACTGTTTATCAAGTGTAAGCTTAACTTCTTTTTGATCCACATAAACTTCTATATTTACATCAAAATATTGTATTCTAAATTGATATGATTCCCATTGATTTGGACAAAATGGAGATAGTCTTAAAATCTTCCCATCACTTCTTAATCCACCAAAACCATAGACTATATTAACCCATGCAGCAGCAATTGATGTCAAATGTAGCC
>JBAZCK010000060.1:0-6192 GCA_041654955.1 Acholeplasmataceae bacterium
ATTTTTTAGCTATATCCTCAACATTTTTCTTCTTCTCAAGCTTTGTCATCTTTTTATTTAAAAGTCCAAACTCTATGTTCTCATAGACTGTCAATTCAGGTAATAATGCATAATTTTGAAATACATAACTTAGTTTTCTAGATGATGGATCTTCATCATTTTGATACTTACCATCAATCCATAATTTACCATCACTTAATTCTTCTAGGCCAGCTATCATTCTTAATATGGTTGTTTTTCCACAGCCAGATGGACCCACCAGCACTAAAAACTCATCATCAAATATTTCTAATGATAAATCTTTAATGACATATTGGTCTTTATGATATGCTTTATAAACATGTTCTAATGATATTTTGCTCATAAAAGTCCTTTCTATTTAATACCAGTTGTCGTAACATTTGAAGTGATTCTCTTTTGGAATATAAAGAAGATAATGACTGGTGGTATCATTGTGAATAACAATAGACTTAAGAATTGATCTAGTGTAATATTATATGCATACATTTCTGTATGTACTCTAAATAGCTTAATCATTACTGTCCAGTAATCTTGATTATTAATCATGATATATGGTAGTAAGAAGTCATTCCATGCTCCAGTTACACTAAAGATTGCAACAACCATAATAACTGGTGTAGATAATGGCACAACAATCTTAAAGAATGTTTGTGCGTGTGAAGCACCTTCTAGACTTGCAACTTCAAATAAATCTTTTGGTAATCTGTCAAAATGTGTCTTAAAAAGTAAAAAGTTAAATGGTGATGCTCCAGCAATAAACCAAAATGGAATGAGAGTAACAAAAGTTGATTGAACCTGTCTTAAGGACATTCCAGTTAGACTTGCAATCCACCCATAAATACTTGATATATTTTTGTATAAAGGTACTAATGCTACAGCAGGTGGTATAAGCATAGAACCTAAAATAAGATAAAATATTATTTTACTACCTTTAGGTTTTAATACAGAAACCACATATGCTAATAACCCATTAAATAAAACTGCACATATAGCTGCACCAATAGAGATGAATAAAGAATTATAAACATTTTTCATAATTTGAGTATTTTTAATTACCGTCGTGTATTTTCCAAAGTCAAATTGACTTGGGAAAAATTGATACTGACTAGGAAGCTGTAAAAGTTCGTTGCTTTCTTTAAACGATGTAAAAAACAACCACACAAAAGGTAGTAGTACAGCAAGCATACCAACGACTAATATAAGATACATGATATAATAACCAATTCTTCTACTTGTCTTTTTATAATCTGAGTATGCAAGAATCCCATCTTTTTTGGGCTTAAAAATACGCAATGCAAATCTTTTAGTAAAACTAAATAATTTGATAAAAATCTTTTTAATATGCTTAAAAAAATCAATTACTTTTAGTTTATTTAAACCTTTAAGTATGATGTCAAATAAACTTTTTAAAGCATTATACAAGCGGATTAGAACTTTATACCAACCTTTTTTTTGTCTTTGATTTACTCTATTAAGTAACTCTTCATAAGTCATATAAGGTTTAGCTTTACTTACCATTTTATTGGTTCTCTTATCAAAATATAGATAGACATAAGTAAAACCTAACAAGATAATCATGGTAATGACACCTAATGCAGCTGCTTGTCCTGTATCTTGTGTCGTATATATAAGTTTATAAATTAAAAGACCTAATGTATTGGCTGAATCATTTGTTTGACCCATAAAAATCATTGGCTCATAAAAAATCTGAAAAATTGCAATAATCTGAATGATTAACAGTAATTTAATATTTGGTAATAATGCAGGTAGTGTTATGTATCTTAATCTTTTAAATACTGATAATCCTTTGATTCTTGCTGCTTCATATAATGTGTTATCTATCGATTGTACAGTCGCAAGATAGATAAGCATAGTTGATCCTGCTGATTTCCAAGTAAGCGTTAAAATGATCAATGGAATGGATAAATTATCATCTGATATCCATCTAGAAGTAGGTAAACCCATTTTTTGTAAAAGAATATTAAAAAATCCATAATCATTTGCATCCATCATAATTTTCCAGGTTAAGATAACTGCAATCGCTGGAACGATATTTGGAATATAAAAACCAACTTTAAATAAGCTCTTAGTTCTAATAACTTCACTAATGAGTAATGCTAATATGATTGGAACTATAAATCCGATTAATAATGAATATATAACATATAATACTGTATTACCTAAAGCTTGTGTAAATCTAGGATCATTAAACACATGTATATAATTTTGCAATCCATTAAAGCCTTCCATATCAAAATTAGAAGTTTTAGCAAATGAGAATACAATATTTTGTAATAATGGACCCCATAGGAAAAAGGCAAACAAAAGAAGAGAAGGGATAGCAATGATCCATGCCAATACTTCCTTCTTTATGTTTGCCTTCTTATTTGTTTTATGGTTATATACAATGTCTTTATTCATATTAGTCTAGTTGCTCTCTTAAGTATGTTTCAAATAATTCTTGTTTAGAATTTAATGATGATCTTACATCGAATGCAGGATTTTTTAAATTTACGACGACTTGGTCTAAAAGTTCATACATATACTGTGTATAATATGGCTCTTCTCTTCTTCTAGTTTCTGGTAACATTTCATAAAAATCTGCAAAATTATGGAATGCTTGCACATTAACATATTGTGCATTAAGTGAATCAATTAATTCTGTATAGTCTGTATTAACCCAAGCTCTCACTTCAGGTAGAATTAACATGTTTTTTTGAGTAGCTGTTTGTAAGCCTTCACGCATCGCTTGTTGTGCTACTTCTGAGACTTCTGGAGATCTTCCCATATATTCTAAAAACTTAATAGCACCTTCTACAGCCTCATCAGAATCATAGGCACTAAACATATAAGGTGTGCCTCCGAAAAGCGTATGTTGCCCGCCAGGACCTTCAGGAATTGGTACAAATGCGATTGAGTCGCGGTCCATACCACCTTGTGTGATTACATTTGAAATCACATCATTACCTGCAATTGCCATACCGACTTGGCCGTTGCCAAGACGTGTAGCCCATTCCGAATAATTCATATTACCTATGGGTACTAGCTCATTATCATAAAATGACTTTAAAAATTCCATAGCTTCTACTGCTTCATCAGAATTTAAATTAGCATGAACTTTTCCATCTTCACCTTCAACTTGTAGTTCTGCACCAAATGCCCATGCATAATTTGAATATTGCCATCCGCCATTTTTATCAACATTTAAAATAACAAGACCATCAATTGCAGTTGTTTGTTTTATCGTTTCTGCATATGTATATAATTCTTCCATGGTTTGTGGATAGTATTTAATACTTGGATCACTAGGATCAACGATATCATAAATGAAATCACCATCAAGATCATCAACTAATCCCGCTTCATAAAATACATCTAAATTAATAATCATACCTAGCCCATAACCATCACGTGGAATGCCATATAAACGTTCATCAAATGTTAAATATTCTCTAAGTGCCGGATCCATTTTGTCATACCATCCTAAATCAGTAACAATATCTGTTATATCTTTAGCATGTCCACCTGATACAATCATTTGTGGTTCTGTAAACCATGTTTGAAATACAGTAGGTAGAGTTTTTGAATTTGCTCTTGCATAAAATGCTTCTACTGAATAAGTAAAAGGTTCTCCAATGATTTCATATTCTGGATAATCTGTTTCAAATCTTTGTTTCCATGAATCAAACATCACAACATCACTTGTGTTTGCTGATTCTGGCCACATACCAATAACAACTTCTATCTTTGTACTTGATTTACATGAAATCAGAGTCAAAGAAAATATACCTATACATATCATTAAAATTATTTTTTTCATCTATTTGCCTCCTAATGTTTTTATCGTATATTCAGGATATGCAATAAAAACATTAGATTTCTTCCCTCGTTTTGAGGGAAGAAATCTTCGTTTTATATGTTTACTCTTGTGTAAATAAACTTAATTGATATCCGTATGCATTATCACTAATAACCATGTTATCAATCATAACTCCACCTGTATTGATGTGGAATCCTATAACTTGTAAGCCACTTGTATCAGTATAGACATCTAGTGGTACAGTTACAGTCATAAAATCTGTTCCAATAGCTGTTACATAACCATCATCGATCAACGTTTGGAAATTTACAATATTACCATCACCTAATTCTAATCTAAATTCTGTTGCATTATTATCTGTATCAAGTTTAACATCAAATCTTAAATAATTAGCACCAGCTATTAAAGGTGATCCAAATCTTACAGCTGTATAGTCAGCAGTAACTAACTCAATTTGACCATTAAGCACTTTAGCCCAATCGCCCCACCAATAAAGAGATCCGTCATTAGTTGGTGTTATATCAAAATTTTCTTCTAATAATGGATATTGTCCTTTATTAGGATCATTCCATTCAAATGATAGGTTATCGATATAATAGATAGCTCCATCATTTGCTTCGATGCCAAATGAATCTGAGACTAACAAACCTGATTTTAATACATCTATGACGATGTGTTTAGATTCACCAACAGCAGGTAAGACGATAGGTTGCCCGTCTAGACCAATAAGTTCAGCATTCCATTTATGAACATCACCTAAATTTATACCTAAACTACCTTCAGCTTCTACTTTAATATCAAAAGAGACATAATATGGTTTTGCCATCACACCAGTATGATATTGTACATATCCTGCAGTTGCATCAAGTTTTAACATAATATTGCCTTCAACATCTACAAATGATGTTGCAGTTCCATAATTTGCTGCCCAGTATTGTCCATCACCATGCACACCATTTGCATCGCCTAATGTTAACCCATCCCATGAGCCCCAAACTAGGGATTCATCAAAATAAGGATTTTCACTAAACCAAGCTAGATTATCAAGTAAATAGATCTCTCCATCACTTGCATGAAAACCAATCGTATCAGTTAATTCAAGACCACTAGCTACCCAATCAATGACATAATGATGCCACTCGCCATCTGTATTAACTACCATAGGTGTTCCGTTTGCAAGAATTAGTTCTTCATCTTTTGCCCATAAAGGTGCACCTGTTGGCCCAACTCTAAATGATACTATCGTACCAGGTGTTGCAATTTTTAAATCAAACGCTAAATATCTACCCATACCTTTAAATGCAGTATGATATTGTGCATATCCTGTACCATCTAATTGTAACACTTGATTTGTTTCACCATCAGCAACAATTGTTGTTGGGCTATCATAAACGTTTGCCCACCATTGATTGTCGCTTACTTGATCTTGAGCAGAACCTAATGTTAATCCATCAAATGTTGCCCATAAAAATTCTGATGATTCATCTAGATCAGTCACTTGATTTGCAAAGAATATTGCATCAAATGAGATAGATGAACCTGTATAATATAAATCAAATCCTGCAAAATCTGTTGTATAACCTTCTGTTAACATTAAATCTACGATTAAGTAAGTCCAATCACCATCTTTATATGGATAAGATGCCATATCTTCAGGAATTGAAGGTAGACCTAGACCTGCAACCCAATCTCCAGCATAAACTACAGGAGTTGTTTGATCATTAAAATCTACTTGTGAAATTCTTAAATCATCAAGAGATCCACCATCATTTAATTTATATTTTAAAACTAAATAACGATATTCATTTTGATTTGCTTTTGTTGTTGAATGTACTTTATAACTTACATAATCTCCACCAGTTGAATCAAATGTAATGGCACCATCAACAATTGAAGATGCTAAAATACCAGAATAAGAAATTAAATAAGTAAATCCATTATCGATTGCAACTTGATTATCAGTTGTATATGTTGTACTAGCTCCAATCGCTGGTCTATTAAAGTTGTCATATATCAATGCATCTTCTAAGTCTAATAATGGATAATTAACAGCTTCATAATCACCTAAATAGCTTAAGAAACTATAAGATATTGCAATATTAACATTACCATTGTTAATTAACTTATACCCAGCAATGATATTTTCGCCATCATAAAACTCACTAAATGGAATAGTTACATTTATCCAGCTACTTCCAAGTCCTTCTGGTAAGCCTTCGATATCTGCAAATGATACTTCAGTACCTTCAGCACCTGTATCAAAAATAGGAACAATACTTAAATCTGTTATATCTAATAATCCTGCAGATTCTTGTCTTAATCTTAATACTAAATGTGTGTTATCTTGATTA
>JBAZCK010000061.1:0-6117 GCA_041654955.1 Acholeplasmataceae bacterium
GGAATGAGTTCATTAGGAAAAAAGGAGTACTCAACTGATAAACGTAATTTTTTAATTTTTTATGTATTTGACATCATGGATAAACACGATTTTGATTATATTTTAATAGAAAATGTTCCTAAATATCTAAAATTATATTTTCCTTTTGATGAAAAATATCTTAAATTAGAAGAAATTGTAAATATTAAATATTCAAATAAATATAATATTGAAACATTTGTATTGAATGCAGCAGATTATGGAGTCCCTCAAAGTAGACCGAGGGGATTTATTAAAATATATAAAAAAGGTTTAAGTTGGAGAAATCCTAAACCCACAGAAAGAATACCTTTAAAAGAAAGTATTGGACACTTACCTTCACTCGAATCTGGTGAGGATAGCGGAATTAAATGGCATTTTGCAAAGAAACATAATGAAAGAGAAATCCTTGCAATGATGCACACTAGCGAAGGAAAGTCTGCAATGAAAAATGAGATATACTATCCGAAAAAACAAAATGGAGAAGCAATAAAAGGGTTTCATAACACTTACAAACGTATGAAATGGGATGAACCATCTCCTGCACGAGCTATGAATAATGGTAATATGGGTGGTCATAACAATGTTCATCCAGGTAGAAAAAGGAAAGATGGAACATTTTCAGATTCTAGAGTTTTAACCTTAAGAGAATTGTTTATCGTTTCATCTCTACCTGCAGACTTAGATTTACCTGATTGGTGTACTGATACACTTATTAGAACTGTTATTGGGGAAGCAATACCACCTATGTTTAGTAAAAATATTTTAAAGGGGATTGGAGGATTAAAACTAAATGATTGAATTAGAAAGAGATAAAAATAATAAATGGATTTTTCAAAAAAACATTAGTTCCAGTGATTTAATTAAATCTTATGTAGAAGTACTTAACGAAATAAAAGATATTGATAAGACACAAATTCAGGATAAGTTGAGAGAAAAAAACGCTTATACAGGTAGATCAATATACGGTTCTTTAAGCACGATGGGTGTTAGGTTTAGTCAAATGTGTTTTTATATGTTTGGATATAAAAGTGATAGAGGAATTTTTATACCAACGCAAACTACTTTTAACATGCTACATGACACTAACGCTAAAAATAAAAATATGCTAGCTAATCTTTTTTCTATTCAATATCCTCACCCATACAGCAAAACACCTGATAATTTTAAAATATATGCTGGTAGGCTCATATTAAAATTATTAACAGAAGAACGTATAGGGAAAAAACTTTATATAGATGAATTTGCGTGGTTTTTACCTTTTTTAAAGACTTTAAATCATGAAATTTATGAGGATTTGATTGAAAGTATTTTAGAATATAGGCAACTTTCATTTACGGAAAAAAATCAATTATTTAATGACAGTAATGATGATGGATTGTTTGCAAATTGTTTTCATGAAATAAAATATTATTTTATAACTATTTTCCAAGGATTTGGCGTGTTTCAATTAATTGAAGATCGGTCACATAATAATAATCAAACATTTTCATTTAAACATGGAAACACACCCACATTTCGAACAGATTCTGTAGTCCCAAGAAAGAAAATACCAGGCTATATAAGACTTAATCCGAATTTAGTTGATGCAACAAATGCTCTTTTAGCATCATATTCTCCATTTGATATACCTACATCTTTAGATAACAGCCATGTATTTTCTAAAAAGGAATGGATTGAAGATTTATATGAAACAGAAATGATTAATTATTTAGCTGTTATCTTCCCGAGTTATGACCGTCAAAGAGACATTATTAATTCTCTAGCTGATATGACACATAAATCTAAGTATGGAAGTAGAGATGGTAAAGACTTTGAAAATTCACTAAAGCCTGTGTTTGAACTATTTAGAGAAGTTCTTAATGTTGACATAATAAGTGGCTCTGGTGATACAGACATACTATGTACAGTAGAGGATCCAAATCTTGGTACAGATCATTATAAAGTCAATGTAGATGCAAAAACAGGAACATCTGCAGGTAATTTAAACCCTGCAAGGCTGGGCAGACATATACAAAAAAATAGTTCAAGATATTGTATAGTTGTTGCACCGAGATTTAGTAGAGGCACTGTGCTTGATTTAGAAGGATATCCAATTGTCATTGTAAAAGCTGAATCCTTGGCAACTTACCTAAGTAAAGAATGTTTATCAAACAGTGATTCAATGGCGGACTATATTGAAATCAATGATATTATTTCAAATAACCTGGGTAGTGATGTTACAAGTAAATTTGAAGAATTAACAGATTCTAAATATGGAATCCAAATTTAATATAAAAAATATAGTGTACGTGATAGCCAATAATATGCGTGCATGGACAATTTGATATATATTTCAAGTAATATTGAACTATTGTTTATATAGTTTTCATATATGGTTGAGATAAAGCAACTAAAAATGGTGTAATTCGACTAAGAGTTATGCCATTTTTCAAAATTGATTGTTGGTTCAAGAGGGGATAATTATGAGTGAAATATCGTATAAAAATGGATTAATAGAAGCAGTTGTTTTTTGTTTTTATAAGGAAGGTAAAATTTTATTAGAAGACCGTGGTAAAGGTTTTAACATTGAAGCAGTTTTCCCAAATGGAAAAATTGAAACTAAAGATAAGTATGATCAAAATTATATTGTTAATGCACTTTATCGTGAAGTATCTGAAGAGTTCGATAATAAGATTACAATTAAAAACAAAAAGTTTTTAGCTGAAATAGAAGTTCCTGAAATAAAAGTTTTATTCTATTTGTTCCTTATAACAGATTGGATAGGTGAATTTCCTTTATCAATTAAGGAAAAAGGCGAACCAGACAGTATTGTTTCATTTTTTGAAATTAAAGAAGCTAAGAAGTTATTTAAGTATGATAATTTATTTGAAATGTTAAGACATATTGAAGAAAATATAAGCAGAAACTATGAATGAAAGTATAAAAGAAAATTTCGTTAAACAATTAGTTATTAGATCTATGAGGTATGGATTTTCTTATGAGGTTTTTAGAATAAAAAGGAGTATGTTATGAAAGTAAAAAAGTTCTTAATTGCATTTTCATTTACAATTATATTTGCTGTAATTAGTATATTATCTTTGATTTCATATATTTTCAGTCTCTCATTTTATGATTTATTTACAGCAATTATGACCGCTGTAGTAAGTATCTTTTTTATGGTTCTAACTATAATAGATAACTATTATAATAGTTATTATATAGCTTATAATCAAAAATATTTTTTGAATGGTGTCAACATATTTGAAGATTCTATAATCATTAAAGAAAAGCCTTATTTATCTATAACCTTATTTATAATATATTCATATAAATAAGGTTATAAATAAAATTGTTTCAAACTATTGACAACTATAATTTTTTAAAGTATAATACATGAGTAAACAATCATATGAAGGAGTGTTCATGTATGCGAATCAAATTATTAAACGAAATAGAAAAACAGAAAGTTAGTAATTTATTTAAAGTAATTGCTGATCCCACAAGAATTGATATCTTATATACACTTAAAGATTCTAGACTTTCTGTTTCAGAAATTAAAGACAAACTAAATATGAGTCAAAGTGCGATAAGTCATCAACTTAGAGTATTAAAAGATGTTAATTTAGTTAAGGATGAAAGAGAAGGTAAAAACATATTTTATTCACTTTCAGATAATCACGTATATGACATATTCAATCAAGCGATTGACCACGTAAGGGAAGAGGAGTGTAATCATGAATAAAGAGAAAAAACACAATCATGACCATAATCATAATCACGGGAAAGTAGTAGATTTAATCTTATATTTTACAGGATTATTATTATTTATAGTGGCAATATTTTTGCCCAAAAGTATTGCATTTACAGTAGGTAATTTTGAAGTAGTTATTAAAAACTTGTTTTACTTAATAGCAACTGTAATTTCAGGATACCATGTAATATATGAAGGTTTTGCTGATACAATCAAATCGAGTATTAAACATAAAAGATTTAAACCCAATATTCACGTCCTTATGGCACTTGCTGCTGTAGGTGCAATTATTATTGCAGAATACTTTGAGGGAGCACTGTTAATACTAATATTTGCAGGAGCACATATTTTAGAAGAATATGCCGAATCTAAAAGTCAAAAAGAAATTAAAAACTTACTTGACTTAAACCCAACTCAAGGTAGAAGAATTAATGCAGATGGCAGTATCACAATTGTTGATGTAGCCGATTTAGTTATAGGTGATATATTACAAGTGTTAAATGGTGATCAAGTAGCAACTGATGGAATTATCTTAACGGGTATTTCAAATATTGATGAATCAAGTATTACTGGTGAAAGTATTCCAAAAGAAAAAACAGTAGGTGATATTGTCTTTGGAAGTACAATTAACGGTAATGGTACATTTACAATGAAAGTTACTAAAGATAGTAAAGACACTGTTTTTGCTAAGATATTACAACTTGTTAGTGAAACTCAAACAAACGTTTCAAAAACAGCAGTATTGATTAAAAGAATTGAACCAATCTATGTAACTATAGTGTTAATAATTGCACCATTATTTTATGCGTTAGGTAGATTTGGATTTGGCTGGGATCATTATCAAAGTTTTTATCGTACTATGGTATTGCTAATTGCAGCATCACCTTGTGCACTTGCAGCAACAGATATTCCAGCAACACTATCAGCCATTTCAAACTTAGCTAAAAATGGAATATTATTTAAAGGTGGTTCATACCTTTCAAACTTTGCAGATGTTAAAGCAATAGCATTTGACAAAACAGGAACACTTACTGAAGGTAAACCCCTAGTAACTGATAATTACTTTATCGACACATTATCAGAAGATAAAAAGAATGATTACCTTGCTATTATAGTTGCGATGGAAAAACATTCAAACCATCCCCTTGCAAATGCTATTATTAATAAATTTACAGATGTAAAAGAAATTAAGTTAGATGCAGAAAATATCATTGGTACCGGATTAATTACAAGTTATGGAAGCAATAAATATAAAATAGGTAAACCTAGTTCATATAAAAATGTATCAAAAGAAATATTTGAAGTAACTGAGAAGTTTGAAGATGAAGGTAAGACTGTTGTATACTTTAGTGAGAATGATTTAATAGTTGGATTGATTGCTATTCAAGACATCCCAAAAGAAACATCAATTAACGCAATTAAATATTTCAACGAACAAGGAATCCATACTGTAATGATTACGGGAGATGCAATAAAAACAGGAGAAGCAATAGGTAGACAACTTGACATAACTCAAGTAATAGGTAATGTATTACCAGAAGATAAGTCAAATATCATTGCTGATTTAAAAGCTACTTACGGCGCAGTAGCAATGGTTGGAGATGGTGTAAATGATGCACCAGCACTAGCTCAAGCAGACATTGGAGTTGCAATGGGAAGTGGAACTGATATTGCAATTGATGCAGCAGATGCTGTATTAATGCAAAGTGATTTAGAAAAACTTAATTATACTCATAAAGTAGCAACCAAGTTAAGAAGAGTAGTCATTACAAACATTATTTTTGCTATGACTATCGTAGTGTTTTTACTAACTATGAACTTTATTGATAAAATGGATATGCCAATTGCTGTAGTATTTCATGAAGTAAGTACAATAGTAGTAATATTAAGTGGGTTAAGATTACTTAGAACAATTAAGCCTAAAAATAAAAAGTAAATATTGAATATATACAGGAGATATCATAAAATGATTTCTCCTGTTTTAATAAAAAAATGTCTTAAATTATTAAAGTTTTATATTTAATAATTTAAGACATTAATCTTTTTAGTTTAATTATTATTTGAATATTACCAAGCCGATAATTAGTGTTGACGCCCATACTCAAATACTAATCAAGTAGCAACAATACAATTAATAACTACAATGATATATGTTTGAGAGCGATAAAAAAAGGTAATAAAAAGACTTAAAAAAAGTATATTTGTCTACCACTAGATACACTACAAACTGAACGTTTTAACGTATAATCTGGTTATCGTGGATATCTGGCTTTAAAAGTCTAGGATTAGAAGGAGCATTATTTGTTCCTTTTTTTCTTGCGAAAATTCGTAGATTTCACTTTCAATTAATGGGAGGTGGAAATTAT
>JBAZCK010000062.1:0-5853 GCA_041654955.1 Acholeplasmataceae bacterium
AAGATACGATGTTGTTGTTTTTCTGATTTGATCTGATACTTTTTAATATGATCATTCATATTTTTAATTTCATAAGCTCTATTTTCTTGCATACTAGATATATCTTTATCGTAGGCTTTAATACGTTTTTCTTGAGCAATTTTTGATTTATTCATATCTTGATCAAAATGCTCATTTTTTTGTTTATGTGCTTCTAGTTGTTTTTCACGGTTTTGTTCGAATCTAGATAAAAGTGTTTGGTTTTTATTTTCTGTTGATTGAACAAAATTAGAATATGTTTTTTCTTCTTGATCAAGTGTTGATTTAAACTTATCTAAATGCTTTTGATTATTCATATTAAGCTGTTCTTGAGCTTTTTGATATTCTAAATAAGATTGATTGGCAATTTGGACTTGATTATCATTAATAGATTTTAATTCTTGTTTCATAAAGTCTAAATGCTCTTGGAGTTTATTTTCTAGTGTCTTAATGTTTTGTTGAATGAGATTAAACTTCTTATCAAGTTCTGTAAGTTTAACAGCTTTTTCAGTTTTAAATAGATCTTCAAGATCATTGATATCTTTTTCTTTATGAGAGACATTCTTTTTCGCAAACTTATCAATTTGATCAAGAACTGATTGATTGTTTTTCTTAAGTTCGTCAATCCAATGGGTTTGAGATTTATCAAAATCACTAATAATATCATCTTGTTTATTATCGTTTTCTTGATAAAAATCAAACATATGATTAAGGAAAGCTTGTTGATGTTTAACGAGCTTTTGTTCAAATGCATGTTGTGATCTTGTAAGTTTCTTTTCTTCTTGTGTAAGCTGTGAATCAGTTACGTATAGTGTGTCTTCTAAAGTTTTTAAATAAGCGATATGTTGATTTGTAAAATTCATAAAATCAGATAATAAAAGATCATAAATCTTTTGATTCTTAGTTTGTGAGATTTCATAAAAGTTTGATTCTTTTTGTTGATGGGTCTTTAAAATCTTTTCTTCACGAAGCATGTTGTCTTTAATTTGGTCAATTTGCTTTTCAAAAGGCATTAATTTTAAATGTTTTTTATCAATTGCTTTTTCAATGAGACTTAGTTTATGTCTAATTGACTTAATTTCTTTTTCGTGATTATGGATTAAATGCTTATTGTCTTTAATATCTTTATGCTTAGATTTAGAAGGAATAAGTCCTGATTGAATATTTTCATTGATTTTTTCAAGTTGAGTAATAAACTGAGTTTGTTTTTCTAAATTTTGTTGCATGATAAAAAACTGTTGTTCTAAGGATTCAATCTCTTTTTTAATCTCTTTTTCTTGAGATTTAATTTTTTCTAATTCTTGCTCAAATAGATTCATAGAATCTTCATGCTTGATCATATATTTATATTCAGTTTGATCATCAATTTTCTTTTGATAATACTGATGATCTAGATCTTTAAAATACGTGATAAGAGCAGTTATACCTTCTTGAAATGACGCCTCTAATGATAAGAAGTAGCTAAGCATATGTTTAAAGACTTCTGGGTGAGCCGGAAGAAGATATAATTCTTTGACGATACGTTTAATGTATTGATGTTTTTGATAAAACATTCTTAGCCCATAAAACATATATTCTGATTGTTTTTGCTGATCATTAAGCTCATTTAAATAAAGCTTCATTAATCTTAAAGCTTTTTGATGAGATAATGCAGTTTGATGAATTGATTTTTTCTCTAATGAAAGATATTCTTGATTATGATGCTTTTTTTGTTGATCGAGTTTGATTTTCTCGATTTGATATTTCTTTTCGATTTGATTGATCTTTTCTTGCTTTTGAATATCTTCTAATGCAAGTTCATAGGCTTTTAAAATATGATGCTTATTTTTCTCAAATAGTGCAACTGCAATTTCTGATCTGATTTCTTGTTCACTTTGCGTAAAATCACGTTTTGAACGTACTTTTTCAAGTTCTAATTGAGAAGTGATTTGTACGACTTGAGTCTCTGATTCAAAATCAAGTTTAGCTTTTAATTCTTTTAAAGTCTCATTTTCAATTTTCACTTCATAATCATAATTAATTTTTGCAGTATCGTATTTTCTTAAGTAGTTTGATAAGTGTTGATCGTTATTTAAAAGGTTTAATTCACGTTCTTGTACATGTGATTGTATTTGAAGTTGTGTTTCTAGTTGTAACAAATCCTTTTTCAAAGTTATATTTAATACATGTAGTTGATACTTATATGTTTCTTCTAATAAAGTTAAATGTTTTTTAGATATGGATAGATTGTGATTGAAATTTAGATCTATTTTTGCAAGTTCTTGTTTATATTGATAAGACAATAAATTTCTTTGTAATCGCCATTTATTCATTTCACTTAAGTGCTTTAAATCATGATTATAAAGAGCTTGTTGGAGCTCTTTTTGTTTGATGACGATATCTTTTTGCGTTCTTATGATTTGTTTGTTTAAATCATTATCAAGACCTCTTAAGACATTCGTTAAATCACGATTGATTTTATCTTTTAATTTAACAGAATCGGCTTTTTTAATTTCATCTCTAAGTAATCTAGATTGTTCAATTTTATCTTTAGCAATTGATTCTCTAAATGCTGATAGTTTTGAGTTAAGAAGTGTAATAGTTTCATTTGAAGTATGAATGATTTTAGCTTTCTTTTCTTCATACCTTGTTTTTTGTTGGTTAAACTCATCATCAAGTCGTAATAAGTTTAATTGATATTGTTTTTTTGCTTTATCTATTGTTTCTTGATACTCTAAGTTTAATTGTTCTAAACGATGGTTAACAGGTTCTATATTACGATTATGATCTGCCTCAAGCGTATTTTTAGCTTTCTCATGAACTTTTTTTAGTTTATTAATGGCTTGATTAAACTGTGTTGTCAATAAATGATAGTTATTTTTGATACTTAAATAGACTTTGTCATTTTCAACTTTTTGCGTTTGAGTTAATGCTTCATTTTCGGTTAACTCTTTTTGTTTATCTATATTAAACTGTTCAATATTGACATTAACTTCATTAATGATAGAAGCATATCTTTTTTCTAAATTAAGTAACGTATGCTTTTCTTCTTCTTCAATTTCTTTAGATAAATCTTGATATATTTTCCTAGAACGTAGTTTTTCTTTTTCAAATTGTGATTGTTCACGTTTAAGTTGTGTTTCAAATTGCTTTAATTTTTCTTCATATTCAATTTTTAATTTCTCTTTTTGTTCTTCAAAAGATTTAACGATTTGTTTTTGTTCTGCATTTATTTTTTGTAAGTCTAGAATTTTATCTTTTTGAAATTGATCAAGTGATTGTTTATGTGTTTCATTAAATGCTAAAAGATCACGATTAAGTGATTCGATTTGGTTAACGTAGTTTTTATGAATTTGTAAGTTTACATCAAGCATGATTTTTTGTCTATACTTAATATTTTGATCAATCCAAGACAATGTTGGGTTCATATCATTTAAAAGAACCACCAATTTATTTGAAATAGGTAGGTATTTTTGTTCTTGATGTAATTCGTTAGAAAAAAGAGTTTGAAACTTCTCTATGTTAGCTATCTTTAAAATGATCATCACATCCTAAAATTATTATATCATAATCAAGACTTAAGATAGAAAAAACTATCAAAAAATGTTATAATAAAATGAAAAGATAAAAAGCAGGGTGAAACGATATGTTTGCGTATGTAAAAGGCGTTGTAACGCTCATTAGACCAAGTTATATAGTAGTTGATGTATCTGGTGTGGGATATTTAATTTTAACACCAAATTCTTATCATTATAAAGTTAATGATGAAGTCACTGTATATACTCATCATTATGTTAGAGAAGATATCAATGCATTATATGGATTTATAAGTCTTGATAGTAAAGATTTGTTTGTTAAATTGATTGGTGTCTCAGGCATTGGACCTAAGAGTGCATTAAGTATATTAGCAAGTGATCAAATCGATGAAATCATTATGGCTATTGAAGCATCAGATGTTAAGTATTTAACTAAGTTTCCAGGGATAGGGCCAAAAAGTGCACAACAGATTATTCTTGATTTAAAAGGCAAATTAGTTACTGATGATTTAGAACTTATACCATCACAAGAATCAGATGTTTCACAAGCACTGTCTGCTTTAGGTTATTCAAAAGTTGAAATTAAAAAAGTTTTAAAGAAGATCAACCCAGATCAAAGCGTTGAACTTATGATTAGAGAAGCTTTAAAACTATTAATGAAATAAACAGTTTTAAAACATAATAAAAAGAAGGTTTTTTATGGATAAAGATCGTATAATTACAGCAATGTCAATTAAAGAAGATGAAGATCAATCGCTTCGTCCCACAACATTAAATCAATACATTGGACAAAAAGATATTAAAGAAATGCTTGATATATACATCAAAGCAGCTTTAAAACGTGAAGAAGCTCTAGATCATATGTTGCTTTATGGTCCTCCAGGACTAGGAAAGACGACATTAGCTCAAATTGTTGCAAACGAACTTCATGTAAACATTAAAATCACAAGCGGTCCTGCTATTGAAAGAAGTGGCGATCTTGCTGCTGTTTTATCTTCTCTAGAACCTGGTGATGTCTTGTTTATTGATGAGATCCATAGACTCCCTCGTTTTGTTGAAGAAGTTTTATATGCAGCGATGGAAGATTATGTCTTAGATATAGTCATTGGAAAAGATCATGAATCTAGAAGTATTAGAATTGATCTACCTCCTTTTACATTAATTGGTGCAACCACACGTTTTGGGGATTTATCCGCACCACTTAGAGATCGTTTTGGTGTTGTTTTTAGACTTAATTATTATGATGTAGAAGATTTAGAAAAAATCGTTAGAAGAACATCAGGTGTTTATCAAAACGATATCGAAGAACAAGCAGTGATCTCTTTAGCTAAACGCTCAAGAGGTACACCTAGAATTGCAAATAGATTGTTTAGAAGAGTTAGAGATTTTGCAGAAATCATTGGTGATGGCATCATCACAAAAGATATCACTGATCATGCGCTATCTAAATTAGGTATTGACCATAATGGCCTAGATCATACAGATTATAGATATTTAAAAGCCATTGTTGACAAATTTGGTGGAGGACCTGTCGGGATAGAAACGATATCTGCATCTATCTCAGAAGAAATGACAACGGTTGAAGATGTTTATGAACCTTATCTTTTAATGGAAGGTTATATCAAAAGAACTGCAAGAGGCAGAATGGCTACAGAAAAAGCATATCAAGCCTTAGGCATAAAATATTATAAAGGAATTTTTGACAAATGAACGTAGCAGATTTTGATTTTCACTTACCAAAAGAGTTGATTGCTCAACATCCAAGTGAAAAAAGAGACCATTCAAGATTAATGGTTTTAAATAGAGAAGATGAAACAATTGAACATAAGCATTTTTATGATATCGTTGATTTATTAGATCAAAATGATGTTTTAGTGATTAATGATACAAAAGTCATTCCAGCAAGACTCATTGGCGAAAAAGCTGAAACTAAAGCAGTCATTGAAGTACTTTTATTAGAAGAATTAGAGAAAAACGTATGGCAAGCTTTAACAAAACCTGCTAAACGCGTAAAAATTGGTACTAAAATCCATTTTACAGATAAATTAACATTAGAATGTGTTCATGTTCATGATGAAGGTTTAAGAGATTATAAATTGATTTATAACGGTATTTTAATTGAAGTCTTAGAATCACTTGGTACGATGCCACTGCCACCATATATCACTGAATATTTAGAAGAACAAGATCGTTATCAAACGGTTTATGCAGTTAATCCTGGTAGTGCTGCTGCACCTACAGCTGGTTTGCATTTCACAAAACCTTTATTAAAAAAGATTGAAGATAAAGGTATAGCGATTATACCAATTACATTAAATGT
>JBAZCK010000063.1:0-5852 GCA_041654955.1 Acholeplasmataceae bacterium
GTTTCTAAACTGAGTAAAGGAGCTAATGTAAATACTGATATTCTATTAAAAATTTGTATCGCCTTAAATTGTGATATATCCGATATTGTTGAAATAATTAAATAGTTAACAAAAAAAGCGACCTAACTGTAATTGAGCTAAGTCGCTTTTAAATATATTAATCATTTTATTGTTATATCCGTTAGTTTCTTACCATTAAATGTAAAATATGCTGGTCCTTGGTAAGCACCACTGGAATTAACATTACCTTTTCTTGTTAATAACTCTCTAACTAATGGAGACAAATACCACGCTTCATTTTCAAAAATAACAGTTCTTTCGCCTTGTACTACTGCTTTTATATTAGAGTCATCAATGAACTGAATAACATCCCCATCTTTTATTCCTCTTGAATAAAAATCGAATCTTTGACTTGCTTTTCTTTTTGTTCCTGGGTTGACTTCATTAGCGATTTCAACGTTATCACCTTTTAGTTCTAATATTGCTTCATCACCTAATAATTCCTTGATACTCACCAAAATATCATAAATAACTTCTGGAGCTATATTAAAAAACTCTCTTCTTTTGTTTATTCTAAGGTCAGAGATCTTATCAATGAAATTATGTATCATTTTTTCTGCTTCATTAAACCTCACGGTATGCAATGTTGCATAAACTTCATAATCTAATGGTACAGCTGTATTCGATAGTTCTTTTCCTCTAACATCAGGAAGTCTTTTGCTCTTACCTATTTTAACCCAATCATCTCTAAAACTTGGATTAGTTAAAACATACACATATCCCTTTTCATTCATTCATCTCACTCCAATCAAAAAATGCCATAATCTCTATAGAAATTATAGCATATTTTTAAAGCTTATTATATGTTTGATTTTATTTCTTTCTTTTTAAAGAAACTTCCTTATCCCAAATCCAATTAATTTTGTTTGTTTTGTTTTTATTAACTATGTTAATTTGTTTTTCTAGTTCTAAAACATCATCATCAAACTTTTTTAGATTATCGAGTATTCTTTGCTGTTCCTCAATTGTTTCCGGAATAGGGAATCTTAACGTAGACAATTCATTATATTTCAATTGAACTCGAATTGCGCCGAAAGCTCGTTTCTTTATTATGCTAATCATATATTCGCTTTTTAGTAACATAAATAGAAATTCAGGGAGCACTCTTGATTCATCTTTAATTCTAAAAACTGTATACATTGGGCTAACACATATCTCTTCATCATCATCTTTTAAAGCTATTGATCCAACATTTATCCTTGAAGGGTTATAAGCAAAATAGTTTTTTCTTACTATTTTATATCCCGATAGATTACTAGAGCTTACTTGATCATTAAATAGTTCTGATGAATCAACGAAGCCTAATCTATTTGAAACAGATAAAGGTTCAATATCAGTTCTATCTTTGACTTTATCATTAATCTCTTCTATTAAATCGCCAATATTAACTATTGGATATTCTGAGTTAATTTTATAATCTCTTTCATATTTATTAACTAAATATACATAATTATTCTCAGGTAATTTTTCATTGTCAAATAAGTAATAATCTAATCCGAAATCTTCTAAGTCTAAGTCTTCGTGATTTCCTTCATCAACTGCATTTATATATGATGATAATAATTTGTATGCGGCAGGGAGGTCATTCTTTTTAGTTGGTCTTCTAGTATCTGTAAGTGTAAATCCATCTGCTTTTACTAAAACCATTAATGTTTTATCAACTTTTTTTGCTCTATTAGCATCTAAAAATAAAATACTCGTCTTTATATCTTTTGCGTAAGGTTTGAATATGCCTGACGGTAAGCTAACAATAGCAAATAATCTATCATCAGCTAGTAATTTACGCAACTCGATATATGCGCCATTTTTTTCACTATATAAAATACTATCCGGAATAACTATACCAGCTCTTCCATTTGATTTTAAATGCTCACAAATATAATCAACAAAAAGAACTTCTGCTCGTTTTGCATCAACAATAAATTTATTATGTGGATTTATCCCACCTTTAGGTGTCATAAATGGGGGGTTTGCTAAAATAACATCGTATTTATCACCCCAATACTCATCAGATGATAAAGTATCATATTCTTTAATTTTTGGATTAGTGCAGCCGTGTAAGTACATATTCATTTCTGCAATTCTTACCATAGATGGCTCTATATCATAACCAGTTATATTATCTAAAATAGCCTTTTTCTTTTCATAGGATAAATTCTTGTTTTCTGCTGCTTCTATAATATGTTTATATGATGATATCAGGAATCCTGCTGTCCCACATGCTGGATCTAAAATACGTTCATCCTTCTTTGGATCAACTAATTTTACAATAAAATCTATTATATGTCGCGGTGTTCTAAACTGGCCTAACTCACCTTGAGATCCTAGTATATTCAATAAATATTCATAAGCATCACCCAAACGCTCACTATTATCATAACTTAACCTGTTAATTTCTCGCAAAAACAACGTTAATACTTCGGGATCACGATATGGAACCGTTGCATTTTTGAAAATAGCTTTAAAAAGCGTAGGCAAATCTGGGTGTTCAAAGAATTTTTCTAATCCTTCAATGTATAGATTCATTCTATCTTGGGCACTTACACTCTTTTTCATTATTTCTCTCCAACCATATTTTTCATAATCACCTGAAAAATACATTTTTTCGCCGCCCATATCTTCTGTTTCTCTATCAATATCATCCATAAATTTGTAAAGCATCGCTAGTGTAATTTGCTCTACTTGTGTATTTGGAGCAGGTAATTTTCCTACTAGAATATCTCTAGCTGAATCAATAATAGTTCTTGTATTTGTATCTGACATTTTTTCATCCTTCCTTTAATAAAATATATTCACATTTATGTCGTTACTTCTTACATATATTACAATATATTCTAATAGTGTCATGTTTTTAATCTTAATATTTCTAACTTTCTTTAGTGCAGTATTTAATTCTGAGTTTATTAAAACTTGATATTTTTTTGAATCAATTGCATCTTTAATAGTTTTGTCTGAAATATATGCGATAAATAGCTCTTTTATATATTCCAACTCATCTGGATATTCTTCAAATTCAGTCTTGTTTACTAATAAAAAGTTATAAAATTCATCTTCAAACAACTGTTCTCTATTTTTATATCCATGTTCGTTATCAAGTATGTTAAACGCTATCTCTCTAATAGTCAAGCGTCTATTTAAATCTAATGCTTTTTCCAGTTTATCTACAGTAAAATATTCAGCAGGTTTGTTAAATATTTGTTGTTGTAAATAAAGAATTAATCCCTCTATATCTTGACTTTTTATTAATTCTTGTACGCGAGAGTCATTATCAATTTTTTCCTCAAACGAAGAGTAGAATTTCCTGTCTATTTTCATTCCGAGCGTGCCAACAGTTAATTCGTTTATACCAACCAAGTGATCATCGCTTTTGCTAATAACCATTTCGATAATATTTTTTTCAAATTCGCTAATTTCACCTTCAGATAATCCAGATGACCCCTTAATTATTATTTTTAACTTTTGATCATAATTAAAATCTTCTTCAAAGTACTCACATACACCAAAAAAATCAAATAATTTGAAGTGTGTTTTATTAACAATAATGTCCTCATACTTAAATCTATTTAGTCTTGTTCCTCTACCTTTAATTTGAATAAAATCTGAAGGAGAGAAAATTGGTCTACAGATACCTATATTCAAAATGTCTGTACAATCATAACCTGTTGTCATCATTCCAACAGTTACCGCTACTCTTGATTTTGAAGAATCATAATCAGCTAAAAATTTTGAATGACCGTTCAAATTATTATTAGCAAAATTTATAGTCATTTGTTGAGAAAACATAACATCAGATGTTATTTGAACAGCAAAATCAGAATTATACTTGCCTGGGAACATTTCCTCAGCCATAACATTTAATATCTGAGTTATCTTTAAGGCATGATTAATATTCACACAGAAAAATATTGTTTTACCAATTTCCCCTGTAATCGGATCTCTTTCAGCATTTTCTAAAAATGTTCTACAAAAAATTTCATTTGTTGACTCACTAAAAAATGTCTTTTCAAAAGAACTCTCTGTAAATACTTTAGTTGTTTTTCCATCTTTATCTTTTGTTATAACTTCTACATGGTCATCGTCTGAATTTATTATTAGTCCCTTATCAGATAAAAGCTGTGTAGTAATTTCACTCCTAGCATCTATAACAATTGGATTTACAAGATAACCATCATTGACGCCATCATTCAGTGTATAACTAAAAGTTGGTGTGCCACTATCGCATCCAAATATTTGATATGTATCTAAAAGTATTCTTTTTTCAATCTCTCTCGGATCATCTTCATCAAAATCTACCCCTTTCAAATAATTCTTAGGTGTAGCAGTTAGTCCGAGTTTATAACCTATAAAGTATTCAAAAATAGCTCTGTTTGAGGCACCAAGAACTCTATGTGCTTCATCTGAAATAATTAAATCAAAATCATTAGGTCTAAATATTTTTTGATATTTATTATCAAAAGAAAAAGATTGTATTGTGCTTATCAACACATCATATTTGTACCAGTCGTCTTTATTCTCTTTGTAAACTCCTATAGTAATTCCATCTTTAGCCAAGTATTTTGATAAATCTTTTTTAGCTTGATTTTCTAATTCTATTCTATCAACTAAAAATAACACTCTGTTAGCCACTTCGCTTCTGATGAATAACTTAATTATGCCTGCAGATGTTAATGTTTTTCCGGTACCGGTGGCCATTTCTAATAGAAATCTTGTCTTTTTTTCCTCAACAGCTTTTTGTATAGATTTTATTGCTTTCAATTGATAATCTCTTAGAATTCTAACTTCTTTATCTATACAATATTTTTCTATTTTCTTTTCATCTTGAGTTTGCCAAAAATTAGTTTGTTGAATAAAAGGATCTTGAGATACCGCAATATAATACTTATCAATTTTAGTGTTGATTATGTCCTGGGTTGATGCGTTTAATGCTTTACTTTTTTTTATAGAATCCAATGTTGGGAATGATGTTATCAATTCGGGATTTCCTTTATTTAAATTCCAAAAATAATGTATTTCACCGTTAGTTAAAATAATGTATTTTACACCTAATGAATTTGCATAAGATCTAGCTTGTTCTTTACCTGTAAGCGGATTTTTTTTAGAGTTTTTAGCTTCAACAACAATTAAAGGAGACCTATTATCGTCTACTAAAACATAGTCAACGAAACCATCAGTAATTTTCTCAAAATCATCACCAAAATTATCAATAATCTTTTGAGTTAACTTGACATTGGGTTCTAAAAAAATATTTGCTGGTCCATTTTCATCATCAAAAAAACGCCATTTTGCGTCTTCTAGCATTTTATTAATTTTTATCCTTGTTTTAGCTTCTTTTATATTCATAAGGCACCTCACTTTAATATATACAATTATATCACTTAAATATTCACTTTACAATAAGCATCATTATGATACTTACCTTTTATTGATTCATTTTTAGTTGTTTACTATTAATTTTTACTATAATCGTTAAATTGTAAGGTAATCGTTAAATCGTAGAGTAATCGTTAAATTGTAAGGTAATCGTTAAATTGTAGTTGTGTTTTGCCTAAAAACTCCTAAATATTCATTATAAACTTGTATTTCTATGCTTGCTATTAATTGGCTGCAGACGGAATATAGGGATTTTCGCCCTTTATTCCAAATAAAAAAGGCTTGACACTTTTGTATCAAACCTATGCATTCAATATGGTGGAGCCAAGGGGGCTCGAACCCCTGACCTCATGGCTGCCAGCCATGCGCTCTCCCAACTGAGCTATGACCCCTCAATGGCGGAGGAAAGGAGATTTGAACTC
>JBAZCK010000064.1:0-5839 GCA_041654955.1 Acholeplasmataceae bacterium
TTGAAGGATGTGAAGAAGGCACACTTGATGGTGGTTGGGTTTGCATTTGGGCAGATGAATTTGAAGGTGAAGAGATTGATGAAACAAAATGGAATTTTGAAGTGAATGGTTACGGTGGAGGTAACAATGAACTTCAATATTACACGAAAGAAAATGCAGAAATCGTTGATGGTAAATTAGTGATTACTGCAAAAAAAGAATCTTATTTAGGTAAAGAATATACATCAAGTCGTCTGACGACTAAATATAAAGGTGATTTTACATACGGAAGATTTATCATTAGAGCTAAGCTTCCAAGTGGTGCAGGCACATGGCCAGCGATTTGGATGATGCCAACGATGAGTGCATATGGTGGATGGCCAAATAGTGGTGAAATTGATATCATGGAACATGTCGGAAGAGATGCTGACAATGTATTTTCTACCATTCATACGGAAAAATTCAATCATATGCGAGGCACACAAATTGGCTATGACATCACGCTACCTACAGCAGAAACTGAATTTCACGAATATGAAATCATATGGAATCCAGGACAAATATTAGCCTTTGTAGATGGTGAGCAGTTTGCAACCTTCGGATACAGCGCAGCATTTAATCAAGATGTTCCATATCATGCAGCATTTCCATTTGATCAAGATTTCTTTTTGATTCTTAATTTAGCAATTGGTGGGGGATTAGGTGGAGCTGTTGATAATTCTATATTTCCACAAGCTTTTGAAATTGATTATGTAAGAGTATATAAATATGATTATGCATCGATTGATAAAGAAGTACCATCAGTCGTTGAAGATTTACAAATTGCACAACTTAAAAACACTATTTTCTGGGATGCATCAGATGATGATTATGGTGTAGAAAAATACGCAATTTATGTGAATGATGAGTTATATGATTTTGCAAACTTAAATCAATATACGTTTGACCGCTTAGAAAAGGGCACAAGTTATCAAATCAAAGTACAAGCCGTTGACTTTGTAGGTAGAGCTTCTGAGATGAGTCAAATACTTTCTTTCACATATTTATAAAAAAGTAAAAAAAATTATTATTTTAGATGAAATTTGAATCAAAGTTGTGTATAATATGAATGTATTGATGATTTGTTGATAGTAAAAGTGATTCTTACCTTTTTTGTGAGGGTTGCTTATCAGCACAATTATCAGTAATGCCCTAGTGATAACTCCCCCCCAATCACTAGGGCTCTTTTTTTTCTTTTAACTTATAAATTGCTTAATAGTGTGATATAATCATAGTAGAATTTGTATGATATGAGGTGCATTATGGCAAATAAAGTACTGTTAATTGAAGATAATGTTATTATTAGTCGAAGTATCGAACAAAAACTTAAAGATGAGAATTATGAAGTTAAGTCTGTCTTTAATGGTGAAGATGCAATCGAACAATTTACAAAAAATAAATATGATGTTGTTTTACTTGATTTGATGTTGCCTAAAGTGAGCGGTGAAGATGTATTAAAACATATTAGAACCCAAGGCGAGACACCAGTCATCATTATTTCAACAAAAGATACGGACGTTGAAAAAGCGATTAATTTAGGACTTGGTGCAGATGATTATGTTGTTAAACCATTTTCAATGCTAGAGTTACTTGCAAGAGTCAAAGCATTGCTAAGACGCAGTAGAAACAATGATGAGAAGCCTAAAAAAGCAGTTTATGATTTTAATGGGTTATCCATTAACTTATCAACTTTTCAAGTCAAAAAAAATGATGAACCAGTTGAATTGACACTCAAAGAGTTTGAAATCTTGAAATTATTATTGACACATCCTGATCAAACATTTTCGAAACAAGAAATGTATCGCAAGATTTGGAATGAAGAATATTATTTCAATGACAATGTCATTAATGTTCATATTAGAAGACTTAGAAAGAAAATAGAAGAAGACCCATCAGATCCAAAAATTATTGTGACAATGTGGGGATTCGGATATAAATTAGGAAATATAAATGTTAATTAGAACCTTAGGGTTCTTTTTTTTGGTTTTAAACATGAACAACTTTCATAAATATTTCAAAAAAACAACTTAACGATAAAATCTGATTTTATTTAAGAAAGAATTAAGAATTGATTAAGAATCAAGTCACTTTAAATCAATATAATAGATGTAGAAAGGGTGATTTTGTGAAACATTTCGAAATTCCATGGTCTTTTTATTTCCAATTTGATCAAAAAACACAAATGATGAGATTACAATTATCAGAAATGTTTAAACAAAAAGAAAGTATGCCCAACAATTACTATGTTTTAAGTTATGAAGATGTCATCACACTTCTTCATAAATATGATCATAGAAAACTAAATTACTTTTTTGATAACCAAATGAAAGACACTTTTGATATGGTGATCCGTATTAAAAATTTAAACAAGAAAAAAGGATATATCAAAACACACGCTGTCTGTTATATCAAAGATGAAACAATGCACTGTTTAAGTATTAATTATTTAGATGTGATAGAAACAAAGAAAAAACTAGATCAATTTATCACAACAAATGATGTAGTCATCGATATTGATAACCTCCAAGGGCAAATATTTAAAAAAGATCTAAAAATAGATGTCATTGAAAGACATTTGTATCAAATGATTTACAGAACATATTCGATTTAATAAATTTGTAAGAATATCATCATAATTAGTTAATAATTGATGACTATAATGTAAGTATAAGAAATAAAAAAGGAAGCTGGGATGATATGAAAAAGATAATCGTCATATTAGCAGTTATACTTTCAGCAATGATGTTCACCCTTGAAGTATCAAAAATGCACGCAAATTCAATTGAATTAAAAACTATAGAGTTCATTGCTCCAAACAATGAAGTCGTCTATAAAGACTATTATGAAGTTGGATCTGACTTAAGTGAACTTAATATACCTGATGCTCCTAAAAAAGATGGTTACATCTTTGTGGGATGGAGTATAGATGCTCCTGAGGTTATGCCTGATCATCATGTAAAAATTTATGCACAATATATGCAATCTCAAGTGGTTGTATACGAAAAAATTGGATAATTAGAATTCATAGATAAATGGCCTTACTTTGGTAAGGTCTTTTTTTATGCCACTTTTGTTTAAATAATATGATAAAATGAAGATATAAAATGATTAGAAGTAAGGGGAAAGAATGAATCAAAGAAAACATGAAGGACTTGAACTTGTAGGTATCATTATAATTTATGTATTTACATCGTTATATGCATTATCTTTAATCGTAACTTTCGTCAATTATGGATTTCTTCATATGTATGAATTTATTGGATTGATTATCGTTATAGCATCACTAATTTTGACTATTTTATATCATATCAATATTATAAAGAATCATATTTTAATTGGAGTCATCGGCATATTTACTGGATTTATTATTGGCGGGGTATACATTTTGGTTTATGGAAGTTCTGCTTTAAAAGAAGATGAAGTTAAACATTATATAGAAGAAACTAAATAATAAAAAAGCAACCAATACATTTTTGTTGTTTTTCAATATTCTCCGCTAATAGGTTACAAATCTCTCCATTAAAAAAATTGAAAAGCCATATTTAGATATCTAGGCGAAATTTTTTGGATAATATTTGATTTGCTCCAGATAATAGTATGTAATAAAATTAAGTGGAGGAGATAATATAATTATTACAATATTAGATCTGAAAGAAAAGTATAAAAACTATGTAGATGTTAATGAAAAAATTAAAAGAGATATTGATAAAGGTATCTTATTTCCACTTGTTAGAGGCACTTATGAAACCAATAGTCATACAGATGGTTATTTACTCGCTTCATATATTTATGGCCCATCCTATTTATCTTTTGAATATGCACTTTCTTTTCATAATATTATTCCTGAAAGAGTAGTTGTATATACGAATGCTACATTTAACAAAAGGAAATATAAGTCTTATCAAAATCATTTTGGTTTATTCACATATAGAGATGTACCAAAAGAAGCTTTTCCCTATATGGTTAAGGTTTATGAAGTAGATAGTTATGCATACTTCGTAGCTAGTCCTGAAAAGGCATTATGTGATTTACTATATATAAAACAACCGGTATTAAGTATTAAAGAATTGAAGCGGATGCTATTTGAAGATCTTCGAATAAGCAGGGATGCGTTTGATCAGTTAAATTTTCACGATATTCTGTTTTTATCTACTAAGTATATATCCAACAATATTAAGTATTTAAAAAAATATATTGAAAGTGAGTATATCAAATGACGATTATTCAACAAATGATTAATAAGTATAATCCAATCACACTGGAAGATAAAAAGAATGCAGTCAAAGAAGTTTTGCAAGAAGTGGTTTTGGCAGGGCTTTCAAAAACTGACTTTTTTTCACATGCTGCTTTTTATGGTGGTACTGCTTTAAGACTATTTTATGGAATGAACCGGTTTAGTGAGAATTTAGATTTTTCACTACTAGTCGCAGATGACACTTTTAATATAAGTAAATATTTTAAACCAATAAGTGATATTGTAAGTTCACTGGGGCTAAATTTTGAAGTGTCAAAAAAGGATAAGACAACAAGTTCAACAGTCGATCCAGCCTTCATAAAGGGCAATACAAAAGAAACAATCATTACAATTTACCCTGATTCTGAAGATTCAAGTCGTATTATTCATAACGAGAAAATCAGTTAAGGATATAAGACTTTGGACATTAAACCAATAAATATGCTTACTAAAGAGGTAATATCGGAGGATATATTATGGGAAAGAGATTAAGAAAAATCAGTTTGATTATAATTATAGTATTAATAATATGGGGGACGATGTTTGTTACAGATTCATTGAGAACTAAGAATGATGTTAAACCAATTTTTGCAATCCACGTTGCTTCTTATGAAGATGGAGGAAGCGAAAAATTTGTCGGTTTCTTTTATAATGTATATCATATAAGAACAATTACTGACAATAATGACAACATTGTGGATTATGGATATCACATCACAACTTGGTTTTCTTCATTACGAGACGTAAAAAACAGAGTATTATAATCGTATTAAACCTAGAAGTATGTTAAGTGCGAAATTAAAAGAACAGATGTAACAAAATCGGATTTGATTTTAGTCAGCTTAAGTGATGAGTTGATGAAAAATATTGTTGAATACATTAGTGAAAGTCCAACGATCGGAGTTAAAGCCTCACTGAGGGCTGATAATAATTTCTTAAGAATTTGCGCTGAAAAACTTACTTTTATTAATACAAAACAAGAATAGAATACAATTTATGTTCAAAGAGCCATGGTGGTTGAATCTGCTATAGCTTTTTTTCTATTTTCTTAATAAATGAAATGGGATATACTTAATTTATAATTATATGATTTTTCAGGGTTATCACGGATAATTTTGAAGTTGCGATTAAGGGTGTTGCTATTGCTGCACGGATACTTACATAAAGACTTCTGATGTGCAGTTTTTTTAATGACTTAGATTTAACAAAAAGAGAAATAAATTCTATTTTTCTGAAAGATACATGGATCATAGCATCTGATGAGGCGTGGATTGAATCAGCAAATTATTTAGAAATTCAGGTGACCTGTTTTCATGAAGCTAGACATACATTTCAATATTTGCTGTAACAGGTAAATATAAAGGAGATGTAACAATAGATCAACAAACAATCAAACAGTGGAAGCAAGACTTAGCAAATTATGAGCAACCTTCAGGTATTTTCGAAAACGATGAAGATTACCTGAAACAAGTAATTGAGATTGATGCAATACCTTTTGATCACAAGCACATGAACGAGTTATATGGAGTCCAAACTATTATTCCAGATATAAACAAACACCGAATCAAATCTAAAGAGCATTGTTGA
>JBAZCK010000065.1:0-5499 GCA_041654955.1 Acholeplasmataceae bacterium
ATCGCGAGATGATCTCTGAAAGACTAAGACAGTTTTATGTCGCATTAACTCGTGCTAAAGAACATGCCATTCTAATTATCAATGAAGCAGATGATAAAACATTTGTGACTCTTACGAAACAAGATGAAATCGTAGATACACACATTAGACAAAAATTCCAAAGTTTTGAAAACATAGTCTATGCATCTTTAGGTAATATAGATAGAAGTATTCACCAAGTAAGCTATGACTATACACTCTTTAATACAGAGTACTTGATGCCTAAAAAAGATTTATTATTAGATGTTAAACATAAACATGAAAACATCACGTATCATCCTGTAGAACTCACATATAAGTTAATCAATCAGTCGATTTATAGTCAATCATTATCAAGCTTGGTTTCAGAAGATGAAAAACGGTTAATGGCCATAGGAAAACATCTTCATGAAATATTAGAAATGCTAGATTTTAAAAAAAATCTAGAACATCAACTTCAAGACTTATGTCATAAAGATTATATTTGTTTACAGCTTAAACATATTTGTGAACTACCTATATTTGAACATATAGAGTCTTCAACAATATTTAAAGAGTTTGAGTTTATCGACATAAAAGATCAAACTGAAAGAAATGGAATTATCGACTTACTCGTCATCAATCACAAAGATATATTTATTGTTGATTATAAATTAAAAGACATCAACAAATCAGCTTATCTCGATCAAGTTAATGGATATAAATCTTATATCAAGCAAATTTATCCTAACCATCATATCAAAGCTTTTATTTTCTCATTACTTGATCATACATATTTAGAAATATAGAAAAGTGCCTTTAAAAGGCACTTTTATTATTTAGTATTATTGTGGAATCTATGTTTACACTCATATAAATACATATCAGCTCTTTTTTGTATATCTACTAAACGATCATATTTATCAAGACGCTTATTAAATCCAATAGAAACACTAACTTCTCTTCCATATAACTCTATTTTATTTAGTGTTAATTTTATCTTTTCTTCTAAAGCAAGTAAATCAACATCTTTTTCATATACAACGATGAACTCATCGCCACCACTTCTACATACAACTGCATCATCAGCTAAATCTTGTAAAACATCACTGACAACCTTTATGAGTTGATCTCCAGCATCATGGCCAAACGTATCATTAAACTTCTTTAAATCATTAATATCAAGCAACATCATCGATATGGGTTTATCTGTTTCATCAAGTTGTTTTATATATTGTTCATAATATCTTCTATTATATAACCCAGTTAGATAATCATGATATGATAAATACTCAATTTCTTTTTGACGTTCTATACGATCAGATATATCTCTAAAAACAATGACAACACCATCTTTGACTCCATGAATATCTTCAATCGGTGAAGCTGAATATTCAATATGAATTTTCTCTTGGTTAAGATTCGTTAATATACCTTCTCTAAACGAGATAGGTTTACCACTGTTTATAACTTCTAATGCTATATTTCCAATCAACTTATGTGTATCATGCTGATACACAATAAATATTTCTTCTAATGATTTACCCTTTGTATCCTTAGATCTTAAACTAACAAAACGTTGAGCAACAGGATTTAATACAACGACTTTCCCATATTGATCTGTAGAGATAATACCTTCTCCAACAGATAACAATGTTTTTTTAAACATTTCTCGTTCTTTTAACAATTCTTCTTCTAATGATACTTGTTTTGTGATATCTCTTGCGGTTCCTGAATAACCGATAACTTCTTGTAAATCATTTTTAATGCTTACTGCATTTGTAGAAAAGTATCTCCAACTACCATCTTTATGCTTTAAGCGATAAGGTCTTAACTCTAGTCTTTTATTACTGTTTTTGATATTATCAAAGAAATTTTGTAGCTTCTTGATGTCATCTTTATGCACATAAGGAATAAAGGACTTATTTAAAACATCTTCAACAGGATGACCTAATCTTCTTGTCCACGCAGATGAGATGTAGGTGATATTGTTATTTAAATCAATAGAATATATAATATCATAACTACTTTCTACTAAATTTTTATATCTTTCCTCATCTTTAGCTAATTGCTGTTCTAAAAGTTTATGTTTAGTAATGTCATTATGAGTTCCCATCATGACTAATGGCTTCTCGTTATCTGTCCATTCTATAATTTTTCCACGATCAAGAATCCAAACATCTGACCCATCTTTATGAACCATTCTAAACGTATTCTCATAAAACGCTTCGTTATTGTCAATAACTTTATTTAGTGCCTCTTTAGCTTGTTTTATGTCATCCTTATGAACTAAACTCTCCCAAGTTTTTAAACTAATTGGTTCTAATTCTTCAATAGCATAGCCTAAAATTTGTGCCCATCTGTCATTAAATGTCGTTTCATTAGTCTCTACATTCCAGTACCATGTCCCCGTGTTTGTAGCACTTATATAATCCATATAATCGTTTTCTTCAAGATTTAAGTATCTATATATTTTAATAAGATCATCAGCATTAACACTAAAACCATGAATTTCTATTGGTTTATTATTTTCATTTTTAACAATCATAGCTTTACTATAATACCATTTAGATGTTTGATCCTTATGAATAAATTTTTGTAACATAGAAAATTCATCTTTATTAGCTCTTATATTCGATTGTATAATCTTTAACATTCTACTTTGTTCATCATGATGCCATATATGTTGCCATTTATCAAAACCACCATCTAAATCTGAATTATCATAGCCTAAGTTTGCTTTAGTTTCATCTGATAAATATAGTTTATTATTAACAATATTCCAACACCAAAAAATAACATTTGCTTTCTCAATTGTATTTAATTTATATGTTTTTGTATTTACATCAATAAAATTTTCAAATGACATCACTACACCTACTCAAGATTATATTATATATATTTTATCATAATTGAATAGGCTTATTTCTTAAGATTTTCTTAACTAGGTTAAAAATATACGTAATTTTACCAAAATACCCATTCACAGTTTACTTTTCTTGACAGATGCTTTAAAATAGATGTATACGGAGATGGAGGATTGAAATTATGCCAAGACGAATTACAGATGTTTGTATTGCTTGTGGCGCATGCCAAGCAGAATGTCCTGTTGATTGTATCTCTGAAGGCGATATCTACGTGATTGACGAAGATATTTGCATTGATTGCGGTGCTTGCCAAGAGGTATGTCCAACAGACGCTATAATCGAAGTTTAATCGTTTATAAAGAAAAAGAACACTCAACTTTATTGAGTGTTTTTTTTATAGTTTGCTACCAGCTAATTCATCTACAATAATAACTACATTTGGATGTAGCTGTAAAACTGATGCTGGAAGATCTTTTGTAACTTCACCATGAACCATTTGATAAACAGCATCTGCTTTTTCTTTTCCGCTAGCCATTAATATGATGTGCTTACTTCTCATAATGTTTTTAATACCCATCGTAATCGCGTACTTAGGAACTTCATCAAGTGATGAGAAAAATCTCATGTTATCTTTTCTCGTTTGTTCATCTAATTCAACGATAAAAGTTTCATTTCCTAAAGGTGTTCCTGGTTCATTAAATCCAATATGACCATTACTACCAATACCTAATATTTGCATATCTATTGATGTATTTTTGAGAGCTTGATTATATAGCTTAGCATTTTCTTCTACATTTTCAATGTCATTGTTAGGTATATGTATATGTTCTTCATTCATATCAACTTTAGAAAATAAATGTTGGTGCATATATTGATAATAACTTTGAGGGTGAGTTCTATCAATACCAATATATTCATCAAGATTATAACTAATTACATCTTTAAAACTTATTTCTTTTCTTTCATATGCTTCTATAAGTTTTTCATATAATCTTATTGGTGTTGATCCAGTAGCAAGCCCTAACACACTTTTAGGTTTTTTCTTTATCTGTTTAATGACAAGTTCACTAGCTTTCGCACTAACTTCCTCATAATCTTTTAGTTTAATAATTTTCATGTTGTAACTTCCTATACATTATATTTTAAAGACTCTCTAATATTACCATGATGTTGGTCAAGAAGTTCTTTAATTTTTGATGGATCTTCAATCTTGCTCATAATCGCAAATATTGCATATTTAACTGAACCATATTTATCTAAATATTTTTGTGCTACTTCAGAGCCTACGCCCGTAATTTCAGTAACAATTCTTTGTGCTCTAGAAACTAATTTATCATTGCTCATTTGAACATCAATCATTAAGTTTTCATAGACCTTACCAATTTTAACCATAGATGCTGTTGTAATCATGTTTAAAATAAGTTTTTGTGCAGTCCCACTTTTCATACGTGTTGATCCAGTAAGTGGCTCTGCACCTGTAATTGCTTCTATTGGATATTTAGCAATTTTAGCTATTTCAGATTCAGAACTCGTTGTCACACAACCTGTACTACAACCTAATTTATTAGCATATTCTAATGCTCCAACAACATAAGGTGTTCTTCCACTAGCTGCAATTCCTATGACAACATCTTCTTTTGTTAGGTGATGTTTTTCTAAATCAAGAACTGCTGCAGCTTTTGAGTCTTCAATACCTTCAATAGCAACTCTTAATGCAGTATCGCCACCAGCAATAATGCCGACAACCATATCATCAGGTACACCAAAAGTCGGTGGGCATTCACTAGCATCTAATACACCAAGACGACCAGATGTTCCAGCGCCGATATAAAACAATCTACCACCTTTTGAAAATGCTTCTGTGACAACTTCAACTACATCAGAAATTTGATCGATTGCTTTTTCTACCGCTAATGGTACTGTTTTATCTTCATTGTTCAATAAAACTAAAATTTCCTTAGTTGATACGATATCAATGTTCTTTGTTTTACTGTTTCTTCTTTCTGTGCTTATTTTACTAATATCTATCATAAGCTCACCCCTTTTTTAGTTTTAAAAGACTTAAGTAATAGGCACCTTTCACAGGACTATCATCTGATTCATTAATTTCAAAGTCTTTTATACTCATTTTTATTTCATTAATATATGTTTCTTTTATAAATGGTGCTTTTGTCAAAAAGCCGCCTCTTAGTGCGATAATCAGTTTACTCTTATCTTGTAATTTAAGATAAGATCTAACAGTTTGTCTAGCTAAGTGTCTACCTTCATCTTCGATTAATGCTCTAGCTTTCTCATCGCCGCTTAATGCTAAATCACTGATAAACTTCGCAGTATTTGCAATCGTTGTTTTATCTTTACCATAGACAAAATCTCTGATGCCATATTGATCTTTAACATTTAAATGTTTTAATATAGCTTTCCCAAATGCATCGTATGTATTGGTTTCTTCATACGTTCTAATGACATCTTTTAATGCTTGTATACTTAGATGATAGGCAGAGCCTTCATCACCTAACAAATGACCAAATCCACCGACTTGTTCTAGTCTTTCTTGATCACTATACATTAAAACACTTCCTGTACCGCCAATAACTAAAATGACGTTGACATCTAAATCTTTTTTTACATCATATAA
>JBAZCK010000066.1:0-5494 GCA_041654955.1 Acholeplasmataceae bacterium
CCAGATACAGGTGTTTTAAAATCTTTCGTATCTTCAAGATCAAATGGTTCATCTTTAAGTAAACTAATTCGATTATTTTCAAATATATTTTTCTTATATTCCTCAATTTTTGATACAGAATCATTAACCAATTGATCCATATAAATATTTATTTGAATTGCTTTGGAAACATATTGGATATAATATGCAAATATAGTAATTCCTAATGCAAATAAAATCATCATAAAAAGCGCTGAAATAGGATAGACGTATAGTTCATTTCTAGAAGATAAAACTAAGATGAGTAGTGCATAAATGCTAGTCCCTATAAAATAAGCTAAAACATTAACCGGAACTTTTCTTTGTAGAAAATCTCCTAAAGTTCTTGGTGAAAATTGTCCACTATATAAAGTCATAACAACAAGGATGGACGAAAATGTAATTGTAATGATTGTAATGATTGCTCCGATGATCATAATGGCTAGTGTCTCAGTAAATCTTTGAGAAAATGATAACACCTCTGATAAGACACTCAATTGAATATTTTGATCAATATTAAAACTAATGAATGCTAGTCCTGTAAAAAGTAAAATAAATATGATGAATTTCATATACATATTGTCTAACTTTAATATGAGTTTTTTCATGAATTTCCTCACTTTCATAAATAAACGCTTATAATATAGCCCTATTATATCATTGAGTATCTATTTTAAATTTACTTTTGTTTATCACTATTAAACTGCAAGTAATACTTGTATAAATCACAAGTTCTATCCACATATAATTATCTTCTTTAATAATTTTAGCGCCACTAGAACTAACCCATAGAAAATTTAAACTTAAACTTTCCAAAGAGACCAGCACAATGGATACGACATAATATAGAAAAATATATACATACTTCATATAATTTTGTTTTTTTACAAACTGTATAACAAATAACACGATATAAATTAGCATAGCAGCTAACATTACAAATACTGCAATTGTAAAAAACCAAAAATCTCTTAAGACTAATTCATCTCTATACAAAAACAACATGTTGTCTGCCAACTGTGTTATAAAAACTAATAAACTTAAATAAATCAGTTTATACGTATGAAATCCTATATAAATAGTGACTAAAGCAAAAACTAAAAACCTAAAATACAAAAGCATCATAGGTGGTAGGTTAATATTAATTAGCCATAATACAAAAAAAATTACAATTACGATTTTTGTATAGTTTTGACTGCGATCTTTCTTTTTAATCCATAAGAAAATTTTAATAAAATCGGTTGACAAAAAAAATGTAGCAATAACAATACCAATCCCAATATAGATAACATATGAACTTCTTCTTTGATATAGTAGTTCACTTAGATAACTCAGTATGTGATGATCCAAAAAAATATAATGGTAAAAAATCAGTCCAACAATAATCGTAAAAATTCCTAGACCATAAAAACCGTATGTTAGTTTCCTCAAGTTAGTTCCCCCTTTTTTAATTATGTAAATATAAACTATTCAATCTCAACCCGGTAATTAACATCATATGCATCTCTTTAAGTATAAGCATAAATGGTTTAATCAAACCATTAAATATTTGCATCTCTTGGTTTAAAATCTTTCTCACAAATAACGATAAAAAAGAAAATTATAACCATCATAAAAATCATAGGAATCTTTCTCATATGAACCCCCTATTTACAATAATTATACATTATGTCTGTTTAAATCATTAATAATTTATGAATTTCGTCAACCAGTTTGTTATCTACTTCAAAATATTTTATTAAAAAATCAAGCATTGCTTTTGCTGATTCTTTATTTTTTTGATAACCTTGTCTAAATGTCGATAAAAACTTGTTCGCATCAGGAAATCTAACTTCGATTCTACGCTCATAAACATAACCATCTACTTCAACACTCGCTTCATCAAAAACAAGTGGAAATAGCTCTATGATAAGATTATAGGCATGTCCTTGAATAAATGTCATCGCTGATGATTTTTCTCCTCTAAAATCTCTAAGTAATCCTATGTATAAATTGGTTAAAGCTTCTTGAATATTAAAATCTTTATGAATCACTTTTGCTTTTGGCTCAAATCTTGGTTCAATTAATCTCAAATCAAAATCATCTTTATGATAATAACTTAACCCTCTAGAAAATCTAGCATTTTTCATTTCATGTTTTTCAAATACTGCAAATTCACCAAAAACGCCATCATCAAATAGTACCTTATAGCCATCATTTGTATTTTTAAATTTATATGATAAAGGTTTAACTTCTAACCAACTTAAATCGTTAATAAAAACATCTTTTTTCCCATCTTCTACAATCAGAAAAAAATCCATATCTGAATACTTATCTGCTCTTTCTACTTCCTTCATGCTTCCTAAACCTAATAAACATAAGATATCATTATAATTTTTTAAATGTCTACTTATTTCTTTTAACCTCTTAATCGCTTGATTCATCTCTACACCACCTTTACTTCATATTATACTATGGACTATCTAGAAAATGAATGTTTCATGAAAACAAATTTGATTTATGTTCGAGATATTCATGTTATAAATTTAATAATACAAACACATAGAAAATTTAATTAAAAGACAAGAAAATTCTTGTCTTTTAATTTTTGGTATAGCTCTTATATTAAAAAAAGACTACTATTTTAAATAGTAATCTTTGATATATTTGATAAAAGAAACTCTGTTTTAGTCACGTGAAAGAATAATATAATCATAGCAACTAATATAATAATACCCGCAATTAACGAAAGATTGCTTGCAATAAATCCTTTATGTCTCCTATTTCTACCAACTCTATTTCTATGTCTTATTGTTCTAAAATAATGATTGAACATGGCAAATCCTCCACCGATTATCTAAATTGATACTATCATATGTTATAAAATTTGTAAAGTTTTCATAAACATCACATGACCTTTAAGTGATCACTGATGATCAGTTTTGCTTCTGTAACATTTTGTATATCTTCAATAGAAACACCTGGAGCAAGTTCAGTAAGTAAAATACCTTCAGACGTAATTTCCATCACACCTAACTCAGTAACTATCATATCTACCTCTTTAACAGCTGTAAATGGAAGCGTGCATTTTTTTAATATTTTAGGTTTATCTTTAGAAGTGTGTTGCATTGCTACAATAACTTTCTTAGCTCCAACTAATAAATCCATTGCTCCACCCATGCCAGGTACCATTTTTCCAGGAATAATCCAATTAGCAATATTGCCTTCTTCATCAACTTGTAATGATCCTAATACAGTAACATCTACATGGCCACCACGAATAATGCCAAATGAAGTTGCACTATCAAAGAAAACGCCTCCGATAGACATGGTCACTGGACTACCTCCTGCATTTGTTAAATCAAAATCTTCATGGTCCTTTTCTGGTGCTGGTCCTAAACCTAACATACCATTTTCAGATTGAAAGGTAATATCTAGACTTGGATCAACATAATTTGCTACCATGGTGGGAAGACCTATTCCGAGATTTACAACATCACCATCTTTTAGTTCTTTTGCAACTCTTCTTGCAATGAGTTCTTTTGGATTCATTGTTTGCCTCCCTCTATAATATAATCTATAAAAATATGTGGTGTAACAATCATATCAGGATTAATATCACCAATCTCAACTAAATTTCTTGCTAATACAACAACGTGATCAGCTGCAGTTGCCATCAATGGATTAAAATTTCTAATCGTTTTACTATAGATAACATTACCTTTTTTATCCACAATGTGACCTAATATAAAAGCAAAATCTGCTTTTAATGATTTTTCAACGATATATTTTTTCCCATCTACTTCCATAACCGGCTTTCCTTGTTCAACAATTGTTCCAATACCCGTAGGTGTTAAAAACCCACCAAGTCCAGCACCCCCTGCTCGAATTTGTTCAACTAGAGTCCCTTGTGGTATTAACTCGACTTCCATAGATTGCTCAGTCATTTTTTGTCCAGCAACTGGATTTAATCCAATGTGTGAAGCAATTAGTTTTTTAACTTTCCCTGCATCAATTAACTTTCCAACTCCGACACCAGGAAACCCTGCATCGTTGCAAATAATCGTTAAATCGCGAACATCAGTTTTAAGCATTTCATCAATAATTTCTTCTGCCGTTCCTACATTCATAAAGCCACCCACCATGATGCTTGCCCCATCTGGTATCATAGCAACAAAATCAGCCTTTGATATCAATTTGCTTTTCATAACGCTTTCCCTTCTTAAATTATTTATGTATGTGATTGCTTACATTATAGCGAATATAGTATGTATATACAAGACTTTTTCTAGGTTTATAAAAAAATGACATCATATCAAATGATGTCAAATGTGTATTTTTTGCTCAATAAGTTTTGAAATATATTTTTTTGGATTTCTAGCGTAATAAATACGTTTCATTATTTTAACTAAATCATCAGGGTTATTTGATTCTACGATGATATCAGCTGTTTGTAAAACCATTGGATCTGCATTCATTAAAGCAATAGAATAATCACTTTCTTTCATAACATCAACATCAAAAGACATTGAGCCAAAAGCAATGACAAGTTTTTCTTGATGTTTATTTAAAAATTCATCAAGTGCAATTTTTTTAGATGTACTTGAAGCGTAAATCTTTAAAAAATAAAAGCCTTCTATATTAGTATATGGATATATTTGACATGATATGTCATTTTGATACATTTTAAGTAATTCTTTAGCATATCTTTCTACAACTTCTTTTTTATCGATTAAGATATAAAAAACAACTTCATCTTGTTGACTAACTTTTCCTTTAATATGATTTCTAAAATAATCATTTTTACGATCTAGGTAAAACTTTTCTTCTGCTTCATTTTCAAATGCTGTGTGATATATAGATAATGCTTGATCAACAATTGAATAGCTAAATACATTTCGTTTTAACTTAGTAAAATATTGACTTATGCCTTCTTGAGCAGTTTTAGATATGTGTTTTACATCTAGAAATTTTTCATGTTTTATATCATAACTTACCGCACCATTCATAATCATGAGTTCCAATTTTAATGGGATTCCGTAAAGGATTTTTGATAATGAAGCAGGCGTTCTTGTTGTTGAAATCGTAAAGTTCAAACCATCTTTTAAAAGTGCGGTTAGTGTATAAGTGGTAAATGGTGTTAGTTTTTTATCTTTTGTTAATAGACATTGATCTAAACCGCTAACAAATAAGATGTCCTTATTTCTTACCCTATAAAAATGAACATTATTAATTGTTAGAGTAATCAAAACACCAATAATCGTTGATGATATACGATTAATAGCAAATGGAACAACTGGTAAGTTATTTCTAAGTGATATCGTTACACTTAAATATGTTAACGCAGCTACAAACACTAATTCATGTTGCTTGAATTTAACTAAGATAGAAATTAAAAGCATTATGAAAATTGCGGTTAATGCATATAAGACAACAAGATTTATCATTGGTCCATAATTTTCTAATATGATATCTGATAAAAAAGATTCATAAATTA
>JBAZCK010000067.1:0-5331 GCA_041654955.1 Acholeplasmataceae bacterium
TCTGCCAGTCAAATTAAGTACATGTTTCCAAAAGCACATGCTGCTGCATATGTTATTATGGCGATGAGAATTGCTTGGTTTAAAGTACATAAACCTTTACTATTTTATAGTGCGTTTTTCTCGAAACGTGCGACTCAATTTGATTATGAGATTATGGTCGCCGGTTCAAATGCAATTAGAAATAAATTAAATGAGTTAACAGCTCAATATAACTTAAAAGCTAAGGATGAATCATTACTAGTTACATTAGGTGCTGCATTAGAAATGACAAAACGAGGTTTTAATTTCTTACCTGTAGATATTCATTTATCTGAGGCAACTACGTTTGTTATGGAAGATAAGGGACTTAGAATGCCTTTTAATTCGATTGATGGATTAGGAGAACAAGTTGCCATTGATGTTGTTGCTAAAAGAGCTCAAAAAGAGTTTAGTTCAATTGATGATGTTAAAAACAGAACTAAGATTAATAAAACAGTGTTTGAAAAGATGGAATCTTATGGTGCATTTAAAGATCTAAATTCGGAAAATCATGTGATTGAATCAGGTTTGTTTGCACTTTAGAAAATAAAGATATATAATATCATTTGAGAAGGAGTGAAAGCGATGAGAAGTTCTAACCCAGTATTTAGTAAGATTGAACGAGATGCATCATATTCGGTTGCGAATGAAGCAACCTATGGTGGTATTACATTAAAAACAATTTTGTTATTATTTTTAGCGGTTGTCAGTGGGACAACAGTTATTTCATTGGCACTTGAAGGTACAATACCTGCTGCATCTTTTGGAGGTTTATTAATTGGTTCAATGATCGTTGCGTTAATCTCAGTATTAATTGCTAGTATCAGCCCAAGACTTGCAATGCCATTTGCGATTTTATATGCATTATCAGAAGGTTTACTTCTTGGATTTGTTACGATGATTTTTGATGCAATGTTTCCTGGAGTTGCACTAACTGCAGTACTTGCGACAACAACAATCTTTGTTGTGATGTTGTTCTTATATTCAAGTAGAACAATTAGAGTGACATCAAGATTTAGAAAGATTATGTATACAGCGTTATTTTCAATACTTATTCTTTCAATTATATTTGGTATCTTATCATTTACCAATTCACCATTAGTTTCAAGTATTCTTGGTGATTACTTCATGTTTAGTTTAATTATTTCAGGTGTATTAATTATCTTTGGTGCTTTAATGTTAACTCTAGATTTTGACCGTGCTGAAATGATTGTTGAAAGTGGTGCAGATAAGAGATATGAATGGGTTGTTGCTGTTGGGTTAATGGTAACCATCGTATGGATCTACATTCAGTTATTAAGATTCTTAGCAATCTTAGCTTCAAGAAGAGATTAATTAAAATAATAAATATAACATAATGATAGAAAACTAGTAAGATATGATTAGGTATTAAAGAGAGTATAGGATGGTGAGATCTATACATACACATCATATACGAATTCATTTCTTGAATGATGCTAATCACATCCGTATGTCTGCGTTAAAGATTTAAAGGGCTAGATTTATTCTAGAACTAAGGTGGTACCGCGATGATTCGTCCTTAGACATACATGTCTTAGGACTTTTATTTTTATAAAGGAGAAAAGAAAAAAATGAATGATACGTTAAATCAGTTAAAACAAGAAGCGTTAGAAAAAATTAAAGATATTGATACACTTGCTAAAGTAGAAGATATACGTCTAGAATATTTAAGCAAAAAAGGTCATATCTCTTTAATGATGTCTAAATTAAGAGATCTTCCAAACGAAGAAAGACCAGCATTTGGTGCGATGGTTAACGCTGTTAAGCAAGATGTTGAAAAAGCACTTTATGATAAAAAACAAATTTTAGAAGAAAAAGCATTACTTGAAACACTTCAAAATGAACATATTGATGTGACACTTCCAGGATATAAATTATATCAAGGATCGACACATCCACTCACACAAGTCATTGAAGATATTGAAGATTTATTTATGGGTATGGGATATACAGTGGAAGAAGGCCCAGAACTAGAAAATGATCTATATAATTTCGAGATGATGAATCTTGATAAAGATCATCCTGCAAGAGATATGCAAGATACGTTTTATGTGGATGAAAATACGTTACTTAGAACACATACTTCACCTGTACAAGCAAGAACAATGCTAAAGATGAAGGGTGAACCTCTAAAAATCATTTGTCCAGGTAAAGTCTATAGAAGAGATGATGATGATCCAACACACTCTCATCAATTTACACAAATTGAAGGGTTAGTCATTGATAAAGATATTTCTTTTGCACATTTAAAAGAGGCTCTTTTAACAATGGTCAGACATTTGTTTGGACCTGATAGAACGATTAGACTAAGACCATCATATTTTCCGTTTACAGAGCCTAGTGTTGAAGTTGATGTATCTTATATCAAAAAAGATGGATCTGTTGGTTATATCGAAATTTTAGGCGCAGGACTTGTCCATCCAAATGTTTTAAAGATGGGTGGATATGATCCAGAGGTCTATAAAGGATTTGCGTTTGGTGTTGGTGTAGAAAGAATTGCGATATTAAAATATAACATTGATGATATTAGACATTTTTACATGAATGATATCAGATTTTTAAATCAGTTTAAAGGGGTTAAAAAGATATGATTATTACACAAAATATGCTCAAAAAATGGGTCAATATACCAGATAATATCTTAGAAGTGACCAATCAAAAGATTATTGAAGTTGAGAGTTTTGAACCACTCAATACCGCAACTAATTTAGTGATAGGTAAAGTCTTAACATGTGAGCCACATCCAAATTCTGATCACTTAAACTTAACAACTGTTGATTTAGGAGATCGTGTAGAAAACATTGTTTGTGGGGCACCAAATGTTAGAAAAGACCAATATGTGATTGTAGCTCAAGTAGGTACAGTACTACCTGGAAACTTTGAAATTAAAGCATCTAAAATACGTGGTGAAGCATCGAATGGGATGATTTGCTCACTTAAAGAATTAGGTATTGATGATGAGCTTATTCCTGATGATTTTAAAGATGGTATATATCACTTTGATCAACCAATGGAAATAGGAAAACCAGCACTTGATGCGATTAGCCTAGATGGATGGAAGATGACTTTAGGGTTAACGCCTAATCGTGCTGATTTATTATCAGTTTTAGGGTTTGCGCTTGATCTTGCATCACTTACTAACCAAAAGGTTAAGATGCCTGAGTTTAAAATTAAGGAATCAAAAGATGCAAATCCAGTTAAAGTAGATATTAAAACTGATGGATGCTTAAGATATCATGCAAGACATATTAATAGACTAACCATTAAAGAATCACCATGGTGGTTAAAAAGCGCATTACTTGCTCAAGATATTAAACCAATTAATAATGTTGTAGATATTTCTAATTATGTATTAATTGAATATGGTACACCACTGCATATGTTTGATGCAGATAAAGTAGGTTCAAATCATATCGTTGTAAGAAATGCTAAAGATCAAGAAGAAGTGATTTCTCTTGATGGTCAAAAACGTATTTTAAAAAAAGAAGATGTTGTGATCACAGATGGCACTAAACCGATTGCGATTGGTGGTGTCATGGGCTTAGAAAACACTATGATTGATGATAAGACTAAAGCTGTTATTTTAGAAGCTGCTTATTTTGATCCAAAACATATCCAAAAAACATCTAAAAGATTAGGTCTTAGAAGTGATTCATCACTTCGCTTTGAAAGAGGCATTGATGATGAAAGAGTGATGTTAGGCTTAGAACGTGCAACAGAATTATTAATTGAACTTGCGGATGCACAAGTATCAAAAGGGATTATAAGTGTTGTAAGTAAAACCTTAGAACAAAATCAAATTCTTATAGAAAAAGACTATTTCAGTAAGTCTTTAGGTGTTATGTTAGATGAAAAAGACTTATTATCATATTTTGATCTATACAACTACAAAGTTGAAATCAAAGATGATCTATATATCATTACACCACCAAGTTATCGAAAAGACTTAGAAATCAAAGCTGATATCTTAGAAGAGGTTGCTCGTATGCACGGATTAAATGCTGTGCCTATGACTAAGCATTTAAATAAAACAAATGGTTATTTAACAGATCGTCAAAAGAAAATAAGAAATTTAAGACATCAACTAGCATTTATGGGATTACATGAAGTCATTACTTATTCACTTGTTGCAGAAGATCAATATAATCGATATCAAGATATTGGTGAAAAAGTTAACATGCTTATGCCTTTATCAGAAGATAAAAAGACACTTAGACAAAGTTTATTAAATGGTGTCCTTAACACAGTAAGTTATAATCAAAATAGACAAGTTGATGATATGCACATTTTTGAGATTGGACATGTTTTCGCAAAAGGCGTTGAATACGCAAATCTAGCGATTGCGATGTCTGGCACATGGCATCAATCGAAATGGCAAAAGAAAGAGCTTAAAGTTGATTTTTATGTGATTAAAGGTATACTTGAACAATTGATGAGTGCACTTGATGTAACATTAACGTATAAAGAGACAAATGAGCATCAACATCTTCATCCTTATCGTCAAGCACATATTATGTATAACGATAAAGTTATAGGTTTTATAGGAGAAGTTCATCCTAAGGAATTAAAACACTTAGATATCAATCAGACATATGTTTTAGAAATAAAATTAGATGAAATCTTAGAACCTCAAGAAACAAAATTATTTGAAACGATTTCTAGATATCCAAATATCGAAAGAGATTTAGCTATAGTTGTAGATGAAAGTATTGCTGCAGATGCGTTGTTAAAGATCATCAAACAAACTGCAAAACAGACTTTAGTTTCACTAGAAGTTTTTGATGTGTATCAAGGATCTCATATTGAAGAAGGTAAAAAATCGATTGCGTTTAATTTAGTGTTTAATGATAATCAAAAAACATTAGAGACTGAAGAAGTCGATAAGATTATGAAAAAGATTACATCAAGATTAAGTTACGAGTTTAAAGCTGAGGTAAGAAAATAGTAAAAAAAAGCACTCAAATTTTGAGTGTTTTTTTATCTTATTAAGCAATTTTTTGAATTAGGACCTCAAATATTTCTGGTCCACTTGTTTGATAAGTCCATTTGAATTTATCTGTTTGCTCAAAAGCAAACTGATAATAAAGTGGTTTTGGATCGTGATCATTAATAAGTAACATTGACTCTCCGACTTCAAGACTATGATACATCTCAAAAATCTTTATATGTTTATCTTTTGGTTCATAATTTCTTGCATCTATGGTTTTCATAGGTATCATCCTTTCGGTTATTTCTTATGTTTATACTCAAAGTATAGCATAGTCATCAAATCATCACAAATGATTCTATAAG
>JBAZCK010000068.1:0-5193 GCA_041654955.1 Acholeplasmataceae bacterium
TTATGATTAATAAGTTATAATTTAAATAAATACATATTAAGAAAGAGGTATCTTTATGTCAAAATGGGACTTATCCTTATTTTATCCGAGCTTAGAAGCCTGGGATAAGGATTTAACAAAAATGCCAACGTTCATTGAAAAATTGGCTTCATTCAAGGGTAAACTGAATGATTATGATCATTTCTTAAATTTTTACAAAACTGAGGAAGAAGCAACCAATCTTTTATATCGTTTATATGGATTCATCCATTTAAATAGTGATTTAAATTTAAAAGATAGTGTTAAATCATCAAAGAACCAACAATTAATGCTTATGCTTTCTGATTTAGGTCAAAAAACATCTTATGTTTCACCAGAATTAATTGCTATTGGAGAAGAAAAAATTATGTCTTTTATCGAAAAAGACGAATTCTTAAAAACTTATAAATTCCAAATGGAAAAATTATTCTTCCAACAAAAGCATGTATTATCTGATGATCAAGAACAAATTATGGCAAATTTCGGTTCAATTAGAAATATTCCTTCTTCACTTTATCAAGGGATTGCAATCGTTGATGCTGTTGATGAAGAAGTTGAATTTAAAGATGGTACAAAAAAAGTCATCAATTCATCTAACTACCGTTCAATATTACCAACACTAAAAGATGCTGAAGATCGTAAAAAAGTCTTTGAAGCTGCATTTAAACGTTATAAGAATAATAAAACAGCATTTGCTGCAACTTATAATTTAGTCTTACAACAATTAGCAGCAAACTACAAATCTAGAGGTTATAAATCATCTTTAGAAGCTGCATTATTTAGAAATAATATTCCAGTTGATGTTTATAAAAATTTAATGGACGCTGCTTATGAAAATACAAAAGGTATTAAACGCTATATTAATTTAAGAAAGAAACATTTAAAACTAGAAAAATATCATACTTATGATCGCTTCTTAACATTAGTTAATGATGATACTAAATATGGATTCGAAGAATCAAGAAATATATTCTTTGATTCAATTGCTCACTTAGATAAAGAATTCGTTGAACATCAAAAAGAAGCTGTTAAAGATGGATTTGTAGATGTATTTCCTGGAGATGGAAAACGTACAGGTGCATATTCATCAGGATTTTATGGATTCCATCCATACATCTTACTAAACCATGATGATACATTAGATGCTTTATTTACATTAGCTCACGAAGCAGGACATTCCGCTCACACATTATTTTCTAATGAAAATCAACCAATGGCATCAGCTGACTACACGATCTTTGTTGCAGAAATAGCTTCTACTTTTAATGAACATAACCTACTTGATTATCTAGTTTCAAAAGCAGAAACTAAAGAACAAAAAATCGCATTACTTGAAAAAGCAATTGATGGTATCATGGCAACATTCTTTAGACAAACATTATTTGCAACTTATGAATATAAAGCAAACGAGTTAGTGGAACAAGGTATTCCAATCACTGATCAATCTTTATCTAAGATTATGATTGATTTATACAAACACTTCTATGATCTAGATATTACAGAAGAAAATGGTAAAGAATTTGTTTGGGCATATATCCCACATCTATTTTACACACCATTTTATGTATATCAATATGCAACAAGCTATAGCGCATCATTAAAGATTTATGCTGATGTTAAAGAAAACAAACCACAAGCAATGGAAAAATTCTTAGGTCTTCTTAAATCAGGTGGTAGTGATTATCCTGTCAACCAAGCTAAAAAAGCTGGCGCAGATTTAACTAAAAAAGAAACTTTCATGGCAGTAATCGATCGTTTTAATGAACTTGTTGATGAGTTAGAAAAAACGCTTGAACAATAATTTTAATTCATGATATAATAAAGATGCAATGATAAGGAGTAAGTACTTTAAATTCTTTGTTCATAGAGAGTTAGTGATGGTGGAAATCTAACAACAAATTTTTAAACGAATGGGACCTTTGAGCACAAGTATCATCGGCTTTAACGATGTTTGAGGGCTAGAATTTATTCTAGAACTAAGGTGGCACCGCGTCTAAAGACGTCCTTAGATTTAAGGACGTCTATTTTTTTATTTTAAAGGAGATAAACTATTTATGAAACGACTTGTATCAGGTATTAAACCAACTGGATCTTTAACATTAGGTAATTATATTGGTGCTTTAAGACAGTTTGTGAAATTACAAAGTGAACTTAAAGACACAGAATTTTTCATTTTTATCGCTGACTTACACGCGATTACAACACCACAAGAAAAACTAGCTTTAAAGAAAAACATTAAAAGTATTGCAGCGCTTTATATCGCTTGTGGACTAGATCCCGAAAAGGTAAATCTATTTGTTCAATCAGAAGTGATGGAACATGCGACATTAGGCTATATTATGGAATCAACAGCTTATGTTGGAGAAATGGAGAGAATGACGCAATATAAATCTAAAAAAGGTAAACAAACAGAAGGTATAAGAACTTCTCTTTTAACCTATCCTGCTTTAATGGCTGCTGATATTTTATTATATGACGCAGATATCGTTCCAATTGGAGACGATCAAAAACAACATTTAGAACTTACAAGAAACCTGGCACAAAGATTTAATAACCTATATGGTGAAACATTTGTTGTACCTGAAGGGTTTTTCCCTAAAACAGGTGCTAGAATTAAATCATTAACTGAACCAACAAAGAAAATGGATAAATCAGCTGATAATCAAAAGGCTTATATTCTGCTTTTAGATGATTTAAATCAAGTTAAAAATAAAATTAGATCTGCTGTCACTGATTCTGATACTGCAATTAAATATGATCTAAAACAAAAAGCTGGTATATCTAATTTATTAACTATTTATGCATCTTTAACAGATTTATCTATTAAAGAGATTGAAGAGAAATATAAAGATTCAAACTATAAAGTCTTTAAAGAAGATTTAGCAAATATAGTTGCAGATACGCTAGCTCCTATTCAAGATAAATATAATGAAATCATAAGTAGCCCATATTTAGATGAAGTTTTAGATAAGGGTAGAGAAAGAGCATCACTTATTGCTAGAAAAAAGATATTTAAAGTATATAAACGCATGGGTTTAGGACGCATAAAATAATAAAACGCTGAATTTTCAGCGTTTTTTTTATATATGAGCTTCAAATTGTGATATTGGATATTCAACATCACCATCTATTTGTAAATAAGTGCCCTTATCAAAAGTTATTTTAACATGATCTGTTCTATAAACAGATACATATCTTTTAAAGATAACATGCCATCCTAAATATATCGTTGGGAAAATAAAAATCAATAACCATTTAGGAATTTTTTTGACCAATACAACATATAAACTTCTCTCATGTCTGCTTGCTTTTGGGGCAATCTTCATACCACCACCAAAATAAGGTGAGTGCATAACACTAGCTAGCCAAACTTTCTTTTCTTCTATGACTTGATCGTTTAATTCTATTTTAGCTTGAATAGGCTTGAATTTAATAAAACCTTCAAATGCATGTCTAAAATAATTTAATTTATTTTTCTTGTATTTAGAGTTATTAACTAAATCACCAATATAGCCATCAAGTCCAGCACCGCTACCATTTAAAAAATATTTAGTCTGATTCTCATATTTTACTTGTGGTAAGTCTTTTAAATACGGTTTAACTAAAACAATTTTTTCTTTTGTTTTTAAACTTCTGACAAAATCATTTCCAGTTCCTGCTTGATACATATACAAAGGATTCGGATAATCAAGTGTATAAATCTTATTTGCAAGTCTATTTAGTGTACCATCCCCACCAACTAAAATAAGACGATCATGTGGTTCAATCGTCTTTAAAAAAGCTGGTTCGTCCTTAATCTCCAGTAAGTTTACTTTTCGAACTTGATTGCCTGATTCTTCTAATTCTTCTACAATATTTTGGATAAAGCTTTCCTTTTTTCCATTTCTTGACAAAGGATTATATAACAATATATCCATGGCTTCACCTATTTAATGATTATTAAAGCGTATTTTTTCTTTCCTCTTCTCATCATAACATATCTTTGGTGATATGTTTTATCTTTTGAAAGCGCATATTCTAAATCAGTTATTTTTTCACCGTTAATGCTGACAGCTGAGCTTGAAATAAACTGTCTTGCTTCTCTTTTTGATGATGCAAGATTATTTTCAACTAAAGCATCTATTAAAGGTAGTCCTTCATTTACTAGAGCAGTATCTAATGTTTTTTCAATCATTTTAAATTCATTTAGAGTTAGATCACTAAACTCACCACTAAATAGCGCATGTGTGACTCTTAATGCCTCATCAAGAGCTTTTTGTCCGTGCACTAATTTTGTAACTTCTTCAGCTAATTTCTTTTGTGCTTCTCTAAGTTCTGGTTGTGTGTTAAGTTTTTCTTCTAAATCTAGTATTTCTTCTTTAGATAAAAGTGTTAATGTTTTTAAATAATTGATAACATCTTGATCTGATGCATTAACAAAATATTGATAAATTTCATAAGGTGATGTTAGATCTTGATCAAGCCATAATGCACCTGATTCACTTTTACCAAATTTAGATCCATCAGCTTTTAATAACAGTGGTGAACTAAGTCCAACGGCTTTAGCATTTTCGCCTTCTAGTTTTCTAATCAGTTCTAGCCCTGTCGTTATATTTCCCCATTGGTCAGATCCACCAAATTGAATTTTACAATCAAGGGTTTTATATAAATGGAGGAAATCAATCGCTTGAATGAGCATATAAGAAAATTCAGTATACGAAATACCTACTTCTAATCTTTTTGAAACAGTATCTTTTGCAAGCATATAGTTGATTGAAAAATGTTTACCATAATCTCTTAGAAACGAAATCATATCGATATTTTTAATCCAATCGTAATTATTCACAAAAATCGCTTTTTCTGGATTTAAAAATAAACTTAACTGATTTTTAATCTTATCTGCATTTTTAAGTGATTCTTCTAATGTCAAAAGCTTTCTTTCACTCGTTTGTCTTGGATCACCAATCAAACCTGTAGCACCACCAATTAATACAATTGGTGTATGTCCATATTTTTCTAATAATAACATTCTAACGACTTGTACCAAATGTCCTACAGTAAGGGATTCACCAGTTGGATCAAAACCACAATAAAACTTAACGCTTTCTTCGTTTAATAATCTTTTCGCTTCTTCTTCATTGCTCACATCTTTTATTAAACCACGCCATAATAAATCTTCATATAAATTCATACTTA
>JBAZCK010000069.1:0-5120 GCA_041654955.1 Acholeplasmataceae bacterium
AAGATTTAATGCTTGATCAAGAACAAATCTTAATCCATGGTAAAGGTTCAAAAGATAGATATGTCCCACTTCACAAAAGATTGGTTGAAGATTTAAGACACTATTTAACTTATATTAGACCGATATTGTTATCTAAAGGTAGTAATATTCATACCCTTTTTGTCTTTATAAATTATAAAGGGGGACATTTAACAGTTAGAGGTTTACAACTCATCTTAAAACAAGTCATTAAACAATCTGGAGAAACATATAAAATTCATCCACATATGCTAAGACATGCGTTTGCGACAACGCTTTTAAATCATGGCGCAGATTTAAGAGTCGTTCAAGAATTATTAGGCCATGAGCACTTAAAGTCCACACAAATATATACTCATGTATCAAGTGAAACGATTAAAGAAAAATATAAAGATACACACCCAAGGATGATAAAAAAATGATTGCATTAAGCCCTATAATTATAGAAGAAGGTTTAACTAAAAAACCTGAAAAACAAAGAAAAACCGTCAGAGCTGTGATGGTTAATGATAAAGAAGAAGTCTTACTTGTTTATTCATCACATTTTGATGATTATACATTTCCAGGTGGTGGTATCAAAGGTGAAGAAACAGAAAAAAGAGCTCTAAAAAGGGAATTAAAAGAAGAAATTGGCGCTAAAGGCATTAAGATCATAGAACCTTTAGGCTATATTAAAGAAATAAAATATGGCTTATTTAAAAACGATACAGTATACTTACAAAAATCGATCTATTATATCGTAGAGATTGAAGGTATCGGCATCCAACATTTAGACCACAGAGAAACACTTCACGGTGTAAAACCAATGTGGGTTAAAATTGATGAAGCAATTAAACATAATCAAATGGTTAGTCTTGATGAAAAACATCAAGCTTACGGATTAAAAACAGTTTTAAAAAGAGAACAATGTGTTTTAGAAAAATTAAAGGAGCGATTATTAAATGAGAAAATTTGAAGTCATAAAAGCTTATAAAAATGAAGATATTTTAGTGCCACAAAGGGCTACAAAACATAGTGCTGGCTATGATTTTGCAAGTATCGAAGATATTGAAATTAAACCTGGTGAAATCAAAATGATTCCAACTGGATTAAAAGCATTGATTCCTGATAATGAAGCATTGTTTATTTATCCAAGATCATCACTTGGATTAAAAAAAGGTTTAATGATGAGTAATGGTGTAGGTGTTGTTGATGCGGACTACTATAATAACGAAAATAATGAAGGTCACATTATGATCCCTTTATACAATTTTTCAACAAAAACAGCGACTGTATTAAAAGGTGAAAGAGTAGCACAAGGGATATTTGCAAACTATCAAAAAACTATTGATGACGATCCTGATCATACTGCAAGACTAGGCGGTTTTGGAAGTAGTGACAAAAAACGATAAAAAATGAAGCAATAACTTGAAAAAACGTTACAAATATGATATATTTAATAAGGCTATGAAAATACACATGCACGATGTTTAACACTCTAGTGCCTAAAAGACTTTAGGTGAGATGTTTTAAAAGTCATGCAGAGGAAAAAACAAAAAATGGAGGAATTATTTTATGGCAGTAGTTTCAATGAAACAATTATTAGAATCTGGTGTACACTTTGGACATGCGACACGTCGTTGGAATCCTAAAATGGCACCATACATCTTTACGTCAAGAAATGGTATTTATATCATTGACTTAAAGAGAACGGCTGTAGAAATCGAGATTGCTTACAAAGCATTATTCGATATTGTTGCTGACGGTGGAAAAGTTTTATTCATCGGTACTAAAAAACAAGCACAAGAATCAGTAAAAGAAGAAGCAATTCGTACAGGTCAATTTTATGTTGACCAAAGATGGTTAGGTGGAACATTAACTAACTTCAAAACCATTCGTCGTAGAATTAAGAGATTACACGACTTATACAAAATGGAAGAAGATGGCGTTTTTGAAAAACTACCTAAAAAAGAAGTATTAACTTTAAAAAATGAACGCGCTAAACTTGAAAAATTCTTAGGCGGTATCAAAGATATGAAGAAAGTTCCAGAAGCAATCTTCATTATTGATCCAAGAAAAGAAAGAAATGCGATTTTAGAAGCTCGTAAATTAGGCATCAAAGTATTTGGTATCGTAGATACTAACTGTGATCCAGATGATGTTGATTATATTATTCCTGCTAACGATGATGCAATTCGTGCAGTTAAGTTAATCACTTGGGTTATGGGTAATGCAGTTATTGAAGCACAAGGTGGAGCAGTTGAGAAGTTTGATGAAGAAACAGTTCAAGAAGCATCAAGAAGAGACAGAGAAGATGAACCTAAAAAAAGACCTCAACCAAAACCTCAACCTAAAAAAGTAGTTAAAGAAGAAGTTAAAGAAGTTGAAGAAGACGAAGATGATGAAGAAGAAATCATTGAAGATGATCAAGTATCTGAAGTAGAATTAGAAGCAATGACAGTTGCTAATCTTCGTGCCTTAGCAAAAGAACGCGGCATTACTGGTTATTCAACCCTTAAAAAAGCAGAACTTATTGACGTACTAAAATAATGCGATAAGGGGATAAAAAATCCCCTTATTTTTATAAAAAAATTAAAAAATATGACATATATTTAAATATCAAGGAGGATTTAAACATGGCTGTTACAGCACAAATGGTAAAAGAATTAAGAGAAAAAACTGGCGCTGGAATGTTAGATTGTAAAAAAGCGTTAGAACAAAATGATGGTGACATCGATAAAGCTATAGATTATTTAAGAGAAAAAGGTATGGCAAGCGCAGCTAAAAAAGCTGGTAGAATTGCTGCTGAAGGATTATGTAGTGTTGTTGTTGGTGATAACAATGCTGTTATTTTCGAATTAAACTCAGAAACAGACTTTGTTGCAAAAAACAAACAATTCCTAGACTTAATCGATAATGTAGGAAATGGTATTTTAGCATCAGGTGCTACAAATACTGAAGAAGCATTAAAAGCTAATGTAGATGGTAAAACAATCGAAACAATGCTTATTGATGCAACTGCTACAATTGGTGAAAAAATTTCACTTCGTCGTGTATCTAGAGTGACTAAAGAAGATGCTCAAGAATTTGGCGCTTACAAACATATGGGTGGTAGAATTGCAGTATTAGCAGTATTAGCTAAACAAGATGAAGAAGTTGCTAAAGATATGGCAATGCATATTGCAGCTCAAAATCCTAAATACTTAAACCGTAGTGAAGTTGATCAAGAAACATTAGAACATGAAAAACATGTTTTAACACAACAAGCACTTCAAGAAGGTAAACCTGCAAATATCGTTGAAAAAATGGTTATTGGACGTTTAAATAAATACTTACAAGATATTTGTTTAGTAGATCAACCATTTGTTAAAGATACTGACCAAAAAGTAAGTCAATACTTAAAATCTAACCAAAATGATGTGTTATCATTTATTAGATTAGAAGTTGGAGAAGGTATTGAAAAGAAAGAAGAAGATTTCGCAGCAGAAGTAGCAGCACAAATTCGTAAATAAATATAAAGGGGCGTGGCATGATGTACCAAAGAGTCATTCTAAAATTAAGTGGAGAAGCCTTAAAAGGCGATGGAACTTATGGTATACATCCGATTACTGTCAAAAAAATAGCGACAGAGATCAAAGAGATCTATAAATTGGGTGTTCAAGTTGGTATTGTGGTAGGTGCTGGTAACCTATGGCGCGGTAAAACTGGTGAAGAACTTGGTATGGACCGTGCACAAGCAGACTATATGGGTATGCTTGGTACAATCATGAACGGACTTGCTTTGCAAGATGCTTTAGAATCTTTAGAAGTTCCAACAAGAGTAATGACTGTATTACCTGTAAGTGCAGTTGCTGAACCTTATATTAGAAGAAAAGCAATGAGACATTTTGAAAAAGGTAGAGTACTGATTTTCTCTGGAGGAACAGGTTCACCATTTTTCTCAACAGACACAGCTGCAGCACTACGTGCAGCAGAACTGAATGCAGATATTATCTTGATGGCTAAAAATGGTATTGAAGGCGTCTATGATAAAGACCCTAGAAAATTTGATGATGCTAAAATGTATGATGAAATATCTCAAATTGATGTGTTAAAACAAAAATTAGAAGTTATGGATCAAACAGCAGCATCAATTTGTACTGAAAACAAAATAGATATCCTGGTATTCAATATGAATAAAGCAGGTAATATGAAAAAAGCTGTTCGTAAAGAACAAATTGGAACATTAGTAAAATGGGAGGAATGAACACATGAATCATGAACAAGCAGATTTGATTTTAATGGATCTTGAAGAACACATGGAAAAATCATTACATGTCTTAGTCAAAGACTTTGCACAAGTAAGAACAGGAAGAGCGAATCCAGCATTACTAGATCATATCAACATTGATTATTATGGTGCAGAAAGTCCTGTAAGACAAATTTCATCTGTTTCAGTTGTTGAAGGTAACCAATTATATATTAAACCTTATGACAAATCAGCTTTAAAACCGATTGAAACAGCAATCTATGCTTCTGACTTAGGATTAAATCCAGTCAATGATGGGATGGGTATAAGATTGATCTTACCTCAACCAACAGAAGAAAGACGTAGAGAACTTGTTAAAGAAGTTGAAAAATTAGCTGAACATGCTAAAGTAAGTGTTAGAAACATTCGTCGTGATGGCAATGATCACATTAAGAAGTTAAGCTTACCGGAAGATGATGAAAAAGGCTATTTGGCTGATGTTCAAGAGTTAACTGATACTTATGTAAAAAAAGTTGAAGAAGAACTAAAGATTAAATCAAATGAGTTATTAAAAATTTAAAGGCTTCGGCCTTTTTATTTTGAATAAGTATGTGAAAATATTGAATATATTTCATTTATTATATAAATGAGTTATAATAAAAAAAGGTGATAGATAGTGAATGAAAAAAATATACCTCATCATGTAGCGATTATCTTAGATGGTAATGGTAGATGGGCAAAAAAAAGAGGACAACCAAGATCATTTGGACATTATATGGGTGGAAGAAATCTTTTTAGTGTTGCAAGACATGCAAAAAATATGGGCATTAAAAAACTTTCAGTCTATGCCTTTAGTACAGAAAATTGGAAAAGACCAAAAGATGAAGTCAATTAT
>JBAZCK010000070.1:0-5064 GCA_041654955.1 Acholeplasmataceae bacterium
CTAAAATGAGTAAATCAAAAGGTAATGTCGTTAATCCTGATGAAGTAATTGAATCACATGGTGCCGATGCTTTACGTTTATATGAAATGTTTATGGGACCATTAGAATCAGAAAAACCATGGTCAACTGAAAGTTTAAATGGGGCTAAAAAGTTCTTAGATAGAGTATGGAGAATGTTTGAGTTTGATATCGTTAATGATGAAGTTAAAGAACTTAGAACTGTTTATCATCAAACGATTAAAAAAGTTACTGATGATTATGAAAAACTTGCGTTTAATACAGCAATCAGTCAAATGATGATCTTTGTTAATGAAGTTTATAAAGTACAAAAAATATCTAGGGATCAAGCAAGAGGATTCTTAAAATTATTAAACCCGATTGCGCCGCATATGACAGAAGAAATTAACGAAGCTATATTAAAACAAAACGAACAATTGTTATATGCTGAATGGCCAGTATATAAAGAGGCATATTTAGTTGTTGATGAGATTGAGTTTGTTGTTCAAGTCAATGGCAAGTTAAGAGCTAAATTTGTTGATTCTAGAGAAATATCTCAAGATGAGTTAAAAGAAAAAGCATTGAACCATGAAAATGTAATTAAACATTTAGAAGGTTTAACGATTAGAAAAGTCATTGTTATTAAAGATAAGTTAGTGAATATAGTCGCAAATTAAAATTTATAAATGATAAAGTAGAATAGCTTTTTTGTTCATTCTACTTTTTTATCTTAAGTCAGCGTTTTTATGGTTTTTAAATGATAAAATAAGGCTATTAAGAAAAATGTACCAATAATTTGGAAGGCTATGTTGTATATATAGTGTAAGGGGAATGTTTATGGGAAAGCAAATGAAAGAGATAATCAAAGCATTTAAACATAAAGATTACACATTATTTGATCAATTTTATGAAATGACGAACCGTCAAGTTTATTATGCAATCATTCAAATCGTTAAAGATGATGAGATTGCAAAAGATTTGATGCAAGAAGTTTATATGACATTTTTAAATAAAATTGATCAATTTAAAATAGATGGTAACGTCTATGCTTATTTATCAATGATGGGTAGAAATAGTAGTATCAATTATTATCATAAACAAAAAAGGGAAGTTCACTCAGATGAACTTCTAGATATGATTGAATCAGATGAAGGTGTTAATGAGTATGATGATACTGATGATATTTTATCTCTTCTTAATTTGTTAAATAAAGATCAAAGAGAAGTTGTCGTGCTTCACACGATTAATAATCTGAAATTTAAGGAAGTTGCTGAAATTATGGATAAACCATTAGGCACAGTCTTATGGCTTCATCGTGAAGCCATCAACATATTAAAAACGAAAGTAGGTGATTGGTATGAAAAATAAAGATGTCATTAAAATGATTAAACAAAAAGCAGATGAAAAACAAATTATCGATGTTTCAATGCTTATTAAAGAAAAACTTCATATCAGTCAACAAGTAGATGAAAAACCTGTTACAGAAAAGAAGAGATTTAATCTTAAAGCCTTATATGTATCATTTTCGCTTGTGCTAACTGCATCATTGGTGATTGTACTTACTTTATTAAGTGGTGGAAATGCTATTGATTTATTAGATGATTCAACATTTAGTGATCAAGTGATCTTATCAGCAATTTCAACAGTTGAATTAGTTGATATAGATACAGAACTTAATACAAGTGATTATAGTGTTATGTTACTTGCTTTAGAAGATGAGTCAGATTATGTTGAAAATCAAATTGATGAAGTCTTAAAATATACAGAATTCATGGAAACATTTTTAAATAATCCTGATCAATATCAAAAAGAAATTAAAGAAGTTTCATATTTAGGGTATAAAAAAATGCTATCTTATGAATTTTCAGATATGATGGGTGAAAAAAATCTTTATGAGTTTTATTATCATCAAGAAATAAATAAGAAAACGAATGCATATCAAATTAAAGGATTATTAGTAACGGATCAAGCAAACTATGAATTAATCGTTGATGGGATTGTAGATGATGAAAGTTTTACAATAACTTATCAAATTGACGATACACAAAAGATTCATGCAAGTTATCAAAAGATGGATCAAGAACATCAATTAATCTTAAAAAGATATCAACAAGATGATATCATCAATGAATCAAAAATCTCATTTAATAATAAAGAAGAAGCAACACTAACCTTTATTAAAGGCGAAGCTAAAGGAATCTATCGTTTCCAAATGGATGAAACATTACCTAATGGAAAGCAAATGAGAATTAATTATAAGATTGATGATATTGATGAAGGTGAAATTGATTTAACTATAGAAGATAATACAAATCATCAATATATCATAAATATAAGACCAGAAGGTAGACCTGGATCAGTTGTAGAAAAAGATAGACCGATGCAACCAGGCCATGGAAATAGACCAGATCACTCAAGAAATTAAAAAAAATAATAAAAATCCCAATAAAATGAGATACCAAATTGTATATAGAGTGAATAGGAGGTATTCAAAATGAAAAAATTTAAATTAGTTTTAACATTTATCGCATTATTTGCAGTCGTAGGATTAATCGTCGGATGCAGCACAACAGCTCAGGCCGAAGATAGTTATGTAACTTTAGATATAAACCCTAGTGTAGAACTTATTGTTTCACCTAAAGATAAAGTAATTTATGCAAATCCATTAAATGAAGATGCAGAGGTATTATTAGTTGATTTAGACCTTATTGGTATGGATTTAGAAGAAGCAATTGATCTAATTATTGAAACTTCAATCGAACTAGGCTATATCGAAGCAGATGCAGAAACTGAAACATATGTATCAGTTCAAACTATTAATTCAGATGAAGCAATTCAAGAACGTGTTCAACAAAAAGTAAAAGAACATGTTAACAAGTCATTTGAAAATAGAGGTATGTTTGGAAAAGCTAAAGATAAAGAATTCAATCAAGACTTCTTAAATGAAGCAGAAACTTATGGTGTAAATCCAGGATTCTTATTCCTAGCTAAAGAAGCAGTAGCTTTATCAGATGATCTATTATTAGAAGATGCAGTTTTATTAACAAGAGCAGAATTATTAGATATCGTTAAACAAGCTAGAGAAGCTAATAAAGATGTAGCAATGGAACTTAGAGCAGAGTTTCAAGCTGAACGTGATTTGTTATTTGAAGAATATCATCCACAAATCGAAGCTTTAGAAGCACAAATCTTAACCATTGAAACAAGAATTGCAGAAATTGATGCAGAACTTTTAGCTCCAACAGAAGAAACAGATGTTGAAGCATTAGAAGCAGAAAAAGTGTCATTAAATGCAGAACTTGAATTATTAGTTGCAGACCTTGAAGTATTAGAAACTGAATTACATGATGCTATGGTTGTTATTAGAGATGAATTTCATGCAGAAAGTGAAGCTTTAAGAGAAATATTCAAAGAAGCTAAACAACAAAGAAGAAATCAATATCAAGAAACAGTTAATGAGTTTGAAGAAGAAATGGAACGACGCAGAGATCAAATGAGAGATCGCATTAGAGATTATCAAAATGAAGAAGATACTACAGACGAAAAAACAAATGGTAACACATCTAACAAGTAACCCATAATCCCCCTTATGGGCATATAAAAAAGAACTTAAATGATTTCATTTAGGTTCTTTTTGTTTTGTATATAGTTAGTAAATAAGGTGGTTTATTATCTTGATAAGGAAGATATGTTTTTACGATCTTAAATGCATGTGGATTTAATGTTTCTAAATACTTATCTAGGTAAATACTTTCTTTACTACCTTCTAAGTGTCCAGGATAAACCATTAGAAATACAATGCCTTGATCATCGATATGATCTAGGACTAAAGCTAGTGAATCAAGGGTTGATTGATAATAAGTTGTTATTGTTTTATCACCATTTGGTAGATATCCTAAATTATAGATGACATATTTAAAATTTGTGACATATTTGAGTATGTTTTCATGGGAATCTAAGATACATTTTGCGTTCTTTATGTTATGTTTATTCAACAGGTTTAAAGTGTTTTCTAAAGCAGGTTTTTGAATATCAAATCCATAAACAAATTTAGAGTTTTGTGCTAGAAAAAGCATGTCATATCCATTACCCATAGTCATATCCACTGCGACATCATCATCAGTGATATAAGATTTTATTAAACGATGTGTGATATCAAGAATTTGTGAATTTTTCATAATAATCACCTTGAAATAAATGTAGAGCTCTAAGCTTTTTATCAATTTCATTTGTTACAACGAATTTCTTTTTAGTCCATGTTGGAGCAATTAACATACTTGATGGTGCATCACCTGTTAACCGATGAATGATGATATCTTTTCTTAACCATAAAATCTGATCAACTGTAATATCAACATAATCTTCTAAAGATAAAAGAGGCCAGGGATTCTTTTTATAATCATAGCCCATTTTTGTTTTTTCCATTAAATGAAGCATATGAATTTTAATACCTTGGATATCAAGCTTATTGACATGTTTAATCGTATCAATCATCATTTCTTTTGTTTCATAAGGTAGACCGTTGATTACATGCACAACAACTTCAATGTTTCTTTTTCTAAGCTCATAAACCGCATCATCAAAGCATTTTAAGTCATGAGCACGGTTGATAAGATCAGAAGTTTTTTCATGAATGGTTTGTAGTCCAAGTTCTACTTGGACAGGCATTCTTTGATTAAGATCTTCTAAGTAATCTAGAACATCTATAGGTAGACTATCAGGTCTCGTACCTATAGAAAGCATGACGATATTAGGATCAAGTGTGATTGCTTCTTCATAGAGTTCTTTTAGTTTTTCTAAAGGTGCATGCGTATTTGTATTTGCTTGAAAATAAGCGATGTATAAGCCGTCTTTCCATTTGAGTTGCATCATAGACTTAATATCTTCGAATTGAGATTTTAAAGGTTCTCTTTTGTTACCAGCAAAATCACCACTACCCATAAATGAACAAAAAGTACAACCGCCGGTTGCAACCGTTCCATCAATGTTTGGGCATGTAAATCCACCATTTAAAGGTATTTTATAAACCTTTTTTTGATATTTATTTTTATAATAATGATTTAGGGT
>JBAZCK010000071.1:0-4997 GCA_041654955.1 Acholeplasmataceae bacterium
TAATGAAGCAGGCGTTCTTGTTGTTGAAATCGTAAAGTTCAAACCATCTTTTAAAAGTGCGGTTAGTGTATAAGTGGTAAATGGTGTTAGTTTTTTATCTTTTGTTAATAGACATTGATCTAAACCACTAACAAATAAGATGTCCTTATTTCTTACCCTATAAAAATGAACATTATTAATTGTTAGAGTAATCAAAACACCAATAATCGTTGATGATATACGATTAATAGCAAATGGAACAACTGGTAAGTTATTTCTAAGCGATATCGTTACACTTAAATATGTTAACGCAGCTACAAACACTAATTCATGTTGCTTGAATTTAACTAAGATAGAAATTAAAAGCATAATGAAAATTGCGGTTAATGCATATAAGACAACAAGATTTATCATTGGTCCATAATTTTCTAATATGATATCTGATAAAAAAGATTCATAAATTAAAATGAGCACCATGCCAAAAAGACCTCCAAAAAGAGAGCCAAATGATCTTATTTTTGCAAGTTGAAACGACTTTGAATTTTCACGTTGCATCGAATATACCGCAGCAATACCAGCAAAAAAAGGAGAATACCATTTAGATGCAAATTCAGGTGATATCCAATATAAAATAAGATTAATGATCAGTGTTATTAAAACTGCAATAGCTGTTTTAACATTTCTTTGTCCAATTTTAAGCATAAATCCTCCAAAATAACCTTTTAAAACTTATTCATCTTCATATAAACAAGAACATTATAGCACTTTATAAAATACTTACAAGATGTATTAGGTGTTTTATAAAAAAATATCATCTTATACAGATGATATTCATTTTTTTATTTTTTATTGGTTTGATAACTACGATTTGAACTTGAACTATTTTTTCCTTTATAGCCTCTTTGTTGATCATTTGAATTTTGATTTTGTGATTGACTATAAGATTTTTTTTGATATGATCCTGATGAAGATGATTTAGACGCATAAGGTTTCTTAGCATCCGAAAATTGACGATCATTTTTTTTATAACTTCTTTCATCTTGGTCATAGTCACGTGGTTGATAACCTTTTTTCTTGTTATCGTAAGATTTTGCACCATACTTTGGTTTCTCATCTTCTTCTTTTATAACTATAGGTTTTTTTCTAGGTTGTTCTGAACGTTTAAATACTTCTTTTTTAGTATCTTGTTCTTCAAGCAACGCATGATAAGATTTTTTTTGTTTTCCTTTAAAATTCGTTTTCAATGTTTTAGAAGTGTCCTTTTTAGTTTTATTTTTTAATCTGCCTCTAGGTTGTTTTTTTGCTGGCTGATCAGATGGAACAGATGCTAATCTTATTTTAGCATGAAACTGATGTTTTTCTTCAACCGGAATCGACATTCTTATATGTTTTTCCATTGAAAGTAACAAATGATTCTCATCTTGACTACAAAATGAATAAGCTTCACCTGATAAACCCGCTCTACCTGTTCTACCCATACGGTGAACATATGTCTCTGGAGTTTCTGGAAGATCATAATTAATGACATGTGTAAGTTCATTAATATCAATACCTCTAGCTGCAATATCAGTAGCTACTAAAACTCTTAATTTTTTTGTTTTAAATTGAAGTAATGCTGCTTGTCTTTTTGATTGTGACTTATTTCCATGAATTGCATCTGCTTTTACATTATATGAAAGTAACTCTTTTACTAGTTTATTAGCTCCGTGTTTTGTACGAGTAAAAATCAATACAGATTCTAATTCAGGATTAACAAGCAAGTCTAAAAGTAAACTGGTTTTATCTTTTTTTGCTACATGATATACAGATTGTTTTATTTTATCAACCATAGTTTCTGGTGGTGTAACTTCAATGCGTACTGGATCTTTTAGTAACTCATTTGCGAGTTTTAAAATTTCATTTGGAATCGTTGCTGAAAACAACATCGTTTGTCTTTTTGTTGGCATTGATACCATAATACGTCTAACATCATGTATAAATCCCATATCTAACATGCGATCCGCTTCATCTAATACAAAATATTTAACAGAATTTAGATTTACAAGCCTCTGATTCATTAAATCGATTAATCTACCAGGTGTTGCAATCAAAACGTCAAATCCTCTATGTAAAGCTGTCTCTTGATGTTTTTGAGAGACACCACCATAAACAACTTCAGTTTTAATGCCTAAGTTTCTACTGTAATTTCTAAAACTATCTTTAATTTGTTCTGCAAGTTCTCTAGTCGGTGCCAAAATTAATGCTTGAATATGTTTTTTTTGACCAGGTTCTCTATCTTGATTGTATAATCCTTGGATAATTGGAACTGCAAATGCAGCAGTTTTCCCTGTGCCTGTTTGTGCACTTGCAAGAATGTCTTTTCCATCTAACAAGACAGGTATTGCCTGTTCTTGAATTGGTGATGGTTCTGTGTAGCCCTCATGTGCGATTGCTTTTAGTATGGGCTCAATAATATTTAATGCTTCGAATTTCATTTTATCTCCTTATGATAAGTTATTTGATGATACCAATAAAAAAAAGCGCTATTGGTAAAAGCTATACAGCGCTATTTTGAATCGAATAAGATTAAGTAACTTGTTTCACAAGGCATTTAATATGATCAAACTATCTCAAATGGATAGGCGTTGATTTAACTTTAGCTTCCAACAATTTTTGTTCATCTTTTAGGAAGCATAGTTATCATATCACAAATAAACATGAATAACAACGTTCATGTTCATTAATCTAATTTTTTATAACAACATCCTTAATATATATGATTGCTTGATTAAACATTTAATGATATGATAGGTAATAAACCCTAAGGAGGATATGATGAGCACTACTCAATTACCAATGATTGTTAAATTTGAAGTTAAAAAAGATAAAATTGATTTTGTAAAACAGGAATTACTTAAAATTTTAGAACCTACTAGAAAAGAACAAGGATGCTTAAAATATGATTTACATCAAGACTTAGAAGATCCTAGTATTTTTATGTTTTACGAAGTTTGGGAAACCAAAGAAGCTTGGATGGCACATGATACTAAAAAACATATCTTAGACTTTAAAAAAAATATCGAAGGTGCAGTCAATCAGATTAGTGTAAACAAACTTACCCTAATATAAAAAGGCACAACTTGATACTTATCAAACTGGCCTTTACTTATTAATTAAGATTAAGAGTTATCTCTTAGTCTTTTTATTTTTAAAATTGTTTTTTTTGTCTTCTTTTACTTGCATAAACACTTAATGCTTCCTTATGTGTTTTAATTTCTATACTACCTTTTTTCGCATATTCACCATCAGCATTCCACATAATGTCATCATTAGTTTCAATGATAAAATGATCACTTACTAAATGGAAATCTTCTCTTAATTTCTTTCCACCTCTAAGAAAAGACGATGCGAGTCTAAATCTTCTAAATTTTCTTCTACTCGTAAAAACTCTAAGTTCAAAAAGACCATCATTAAGTTTGCTTTTAGAAAAATTAACTAAAGTCATACCACCGACTCTATTTGAATTGAGTCCTAAAACCATCATACAATCAGTTTCTAACACTTCATTGTTGTACTCAATTCTAATTGGATAGTTGTAATCTTGAACAAAATCTTTCATGGCTGCAAATACATATGCTAAATAACCATATTTCTTGATTTTTCTTCTAGAAACATCATAACTTACTTTAGATAAAACACCACTGGCTGCAGTATAGACAAAATATCTTTCATCCATTTGATTAACATCCATTAAGACAGGCTTTTCTTTTGCATACATTCTAAGCGTAAGCGGTAAGATTCTAGGGACTCCTAATATTCTTGATATGTCATTTGCAGTACCATAAGGTAGGATTGCAAGTGCAGGTCTTTGATCAGATTTCATCATACCATTAACGACTTCATTGACTGTACCGTCACCACCAGCAACTAAAAAAACATCATAATTTTTCGATTGCTGAAATGCATGATTTTCTAAGTCTTTAGCTTTTTGAGATTCATAAATATCTAACTCTAAGTCTCTTTTCTCAAAAAAAGATTTTATGTATTTAATTTTTTTCTTGAATTTACAACGTCCACTTACTGGATTATACAAAAGTAAAAACTTCATATATTCGCCCCTTTGTCGTATTTTATCATATAATGAAATTTTAAAAAAGTGTATTTATATGTTTCTTAATAAGTATAGTAAGAAAAATATACGATTTTATATATATTCATTGCGATAAAACACTTATTCCCCCATATCAGAATGTTTATTACTTTAATTATATACGATTAACACTTATTTATAAATATGTTTATTAAAAAAACTCAATCAATTAATGATTGAGCTTTCAATTAATAATTAAATATGAATTGGTTTATCAACTGCTCCGTGTGCAGCTTCCATGATTACTTCAGATAAAGTAGGATGTGGATGAACTGTATGTGCAACTTCATAAGCTGTACCTTCTAGTTCCATTGTCACACCTAATTCTGCAATTAAATCTGAAGCATTATAAGCTAGGATATGTGCACCAAGTATTTCTTTATACTTTTCGCTAACCAATAACTTAACAAAACCATCTTTTTCATTATCTGCTAATGCTTTACCACTAGCTAATAATGGGAAGGTTGATGCTTTATAAGCAATGCCTTTTTCTTTTAATTCTTTTTCAGTCATACCAACTGATGCAATTTCTGGTGATCCATAAACTGCATTTGGCATACGTCCATAATTTACTTTTTTATCATGACCTAAAATGTTTTCAACTGCAACAATACCTTCATGAGAAGCAACATGCGCTAACATATATTTACCATTAACATCGCCAATAGCATATACATTTTGAACACTTGTCTTTAATGCTTCATCAGTAAATATTGCATTTTTCTCCATCTTAAGATTTAAAGCTTCAAGTCCTTGAGTATTTGCACGCATACCAACGCTCACTAATACACTATCTGCTTTCACTTCATGATCTTTACCATCAAGTTTATAAACAACTTTGTCTTTTTTAACAGACTTAACTTCAGCGTTAACTAAAATCTCAATACCA
>JBAZCK010000072.1:0-4925 GCA_041654955.1 Acholeplasmataceae bacterium
ATTTGCACGCATACCAACGCTCACTAATACACTATCTGCTTTCACTTCATGATCTTTACCATCAAGTTTATAAACAACTTTGTCTTTTTTAACAGACTTAACTTCAGCGTAAACTAAAATCTCAATACCATCTTTTTTCAATATTTTTGTATATTGAGTTCTAATATCTTCATCCATCATAGGTAGAATACCATCTAGTTTTTCAATGATTGTAACTTTTGAACCAAGTGAACTAAAGATAGTTGCAAATTCAACACCAATGACTCCACCACCAATGATGACAAGATTTTTTGGAGCTTCTTCTATTTGTAACATTTCTCTTGAAGTTCTAGCGAAACCTTTTTCATATGCATCTTTAAGTCCGTCAATTGGTGGAACAATTGGAGAGGCGCCGGTTGCTAAAATAAGATTTTTACATGATAATGTTTCACCATTAACTTCAACCTTATCTTTTGCGACAACTTTACCTAAACCGTTAAATACTTCAACACCATTTTTCTTTAAAAGTCCTGCTACACCTGTCGTTAATTTTTTAACTACAAGGTTTTTTCTTTTCATCATTTGCGTCCAATCAAAACCGATTTTACCATCAATAGTAACACCGTAATCAGCTGCATGATTTAAAGTCTTATAAACTTTGGCATTTTTTAATAATGTCTTAGTTGGTATACATCCATGATTTAAACAAATTCCACCAACAACTTCTTTTTCAATAAGTGCAACCTTTAAGTTATTTTGTGCAGCTTTAATTGCTGCAACATAACCGCCTGGTCCACCGCCTAAAACAATAATATCATATGTTTTCATTATCTACACCTCAACTTAATAATAACATCATTGGGTCAGATAATAAAGCCTTAATTTCATTTAAGAATCTGCCAGCGTCTGCGCCATCAATCACACGGTGATCGACTGCAAGTGATAATGGTAAGACATAACTAATTTTTATCTCATCATTAACAACAACCGCTTTTTTCTCAATCTTACCAATACCTAAGATTCCAACTTCTGGATGATTGATAATTGGCGTACCATATGCAACGTTTGCTGCACCGAAGTTTGTGATACTAAATGTTGAGTTTCGTAGTTGATCAAGTTGAATTTTTCTTTCAACTGTTAGATCAGCAACTTCTCTAATTTCTTTCGCTAACTCTAAAATACTCTTCTTATCAGCATTTTTGATATTTGGCACAATTAGGCCATCTTTCGTATCTACAGCCATACCGATATGATAGAACTTTTTAAGAACCATTTGTTCGTTTTCTTGATCAAAACTGGCGTTAAACATTGGGAATTTCTTAAGTGCTAAAATGGTAGCTTTCATGACAAATGCCATATATGTTAGCTTGATATCTTGAGCAGCAGCTTGTTCTTTCACTTTAGCTCTTAATTCAACTAACTTATCTACAACAACCTCATCCATTAATACTGTATGTGGAATAACTTGTTTTGATACAGTCATAGCATTAACAATAGCTTTTCTTAATTTAGAAATCTTAACTAATTCTACATCGCCTTCAGTTGATACTTTAACATTTGGCATTGTATATGTTTGTGATTTAGATTCACTCTTAGAGTTAGCTGCTTTTTGAATATCTTCTTTTAAGATTCTACCGTTTTCGCCGCTACCTTCAATAAGTTTAATATCTACACCTAAATCTTTAGCCATTTGTCTTGCTACAGGTGTTGCTAATACACGTTTGTTGGTTGTGCTTTCTTTTTTAGCACCACTATGTTCATTAGAAGCTGCCATAACAGCTCCAGACACTTCGATTTCACCAATAACACCTTGTGGTTCATCTTCGTCTTCTTCTGAGATAGAAGCTTTTTTAGATTCTTCTTTAGATTCTTGTTTTTCTTCTTTTATAGGTTCAGCTGCGCCACTACCATCATCAATGAGTACTAATGTCTCACCAACATTGATTGTTTCGCCTTCTTGTGCACCTAATTTATTAATCGTGCCATCAACCGGAGCGGGTATTTCAGCATTAACTTTATCTGTTTCTATAATAACTAAAGTTTCGCCTTCTTTAACTTTATCTCCTTGTTTAAAATTCCATTTTAAAATGACACCTTCATGGACACCTTCACCGATATCCGCGAATTTAAAATCATACATGATAGACCTCCTTAAAATTTAGCTACTTTTTTGATTTCAGCAGCAATTCTTTCTGGCTGAACGAAATGATACATTTCACCTTTTGCAAGTGGCACTGTAATATCAAAACCAGTAACTCTAGTTGGTGCAGCTTCTAAATATAAGAATGCTTTTTCATTCACTAATGACATAAGCTCTGCACCTGGTCCATATGTCTTAACTGCTTCTTGAACAACTAAGAAACGACCAGTTTTTTTAACTGACTCAATAATAGTTTCTTCGTCAATTGGGTTGATTGTTCTTAAATCGATCAATTCAACACTAATATTTTCATCTTCTAACATTTTAATAGCTTTTTCTGTTTCTCTCATCATCGCACCCCATGCGACAACTGTGATATCACTACCTTCTTGGACAACTTTAGCTTTTCCAATAGGTATTCTATACATTTCATCAGGCACTTCTTGTTTACCTGATCTATATATTCTCTTAGGCTCCATAAAAATAACTGGATCTGGATCTTCAATCGCTGAAATCATTAACCCTTTAGCATCATATGGTGTTGAAGGGAAAACAACTTTTAATCCAGGAATATGACCTAATAATGTTTCTAAAGATTCACTATGGTGTTCTAATGCTCTAATACCGCCACCAACTGGGAATCTTACAACGATAGGTAATCCGTGTCTTCCACGGCTTCTATTTCTATATCTAGCCATATGCGTTACAATTTCTGTATAACCAGGGAACACAAATCCATCAAATTGGATTTCCGCAACTGGTTTAAGACCATTAATAGCCATGCCTACCGCATTACCTGTAATTGCAGCTTCTGCAATAGGGGTATCAAATACTCTATCTTCACCATATTTCTTTTGGAGACCAGCAGTAACTCTAAATACACCGCCTTCAAAACCTGTATCTTCACCATACACGATTACTGTAGGATCATCTGCCATTTTTTGATCTAGTGCTTGATTGATTGCTGTTAATAAATTAATAACTGCCATGATTATTTGCCTCCTTCTTCTAAGAATTTCTTATGAGTTTCATATTGTTCTTTAAGTTGTGGTGTCATTTCTTTGTAAGTATATTTAAAGATATCTAGAAGTTCAGCTGTACCTGTAGATTCTACTTTTTTAAATGTTTCACCAACAAATGTTGTATTTTCTTCTTCTAATTTCTTATCTTCTTTTTCAGTCCAATAACCTTTGTCAATAAGATATTTCTTAAATCTAATCATTGGATCACGTTTTTCCCACATTTCAACTTCACTATCTTCACGATATAATGTTGGATCATCTGAAGTCGTGTGTGGCCCTAGACGGTATGTCACAGCTTCAATTAAGACAGGACCTTTACCGCTTCTTGCATGTTCGATAGCAGTTTGCATTGCTACATACATAGCTAAAACATCATTACCATCAACTTGCATACCAGGAATACCAAAAGCAGTAGCCTTTTGAGCTAATGTTTCTGCTTTAGTTGCTTTTTTTCTAGGTGTTGAAATAGCGTATTGATTATTTTGAATCATAACGACTAATGGTAAATCAAATGAAGATGCAAAGTTCATACCTTCATAAAATTCGCCATGAGAAGTACCGCCATCACCGATTGACGCAACAGCAACCTCATTCTTCTTTAATATTTTTGATGCATAAGCTACACCTGAAGCATGGTTAATTTGAGAACCGATGATAATGTTAATTGGTAAAACTTTAACATCTTCATCAAAATTACTTCCCCATTCGTTACCATACCAATATAGATACATCTTTTCTAATGATACACCACGATATAACATCGCGTTTAACTCTCTAAAAGCAGGAACAAACCAATCTTGCTCTTGCATCGCAGCTGCAGCACCAACTTGTGCGGCTTCTTGCCCTCTATTTGGAGCGTAAGTAAGCATTCTACCTTGTCTTTGGTACTGTAGTGCTTTAATATCTGCAATTCTTCCTAAAGCCATTGTTTTATACATCTTTAAAAGTGTTTCTTTATCGATTTTTGGCTCTAATTCTTTGTTAACAATTTTGCCTTTTTCATCAAGGATTGATAATTGTTTTTTCTTAAGCGGATCATAGTCTTTAAATAACATATCTTCGCCCTCCTTCATTTACACTTGTATTATACTTGAGTGAAGATTTTAATACAAAAGTTTTGCTTACAGAGAAAGATTTGTTTATAAAAGCTATATTTTACATTTTTATAAAGCCATTTGTGTTATTTATAACATATAAGATTATAAATAGTAAAAAGGAAGATACATAGTATCTTCCTAATTGTTTTGTGTATGTTTGTTATTTTCTTTTTTCTAAATTCTTTTGTAAAATTAAAACCATTTCTCTAAGTGTCTTAGCAGCAACAGCTGTTGATGCTCCACTCGGATCAAGCATTGGAGATAATTCAACAAAATCTGCAGCAACCAAATTGTTTAATTTTTCAAATTGATCAAATGCCCATAATAGATCTTTATATTGCATACCACCTGGTTCAGGTGTCCCTGTGCCAGGAAATACAGCTGGGTCTAATACATCTAAGTCAATAGTGATATAGACTGGAACATTTTTTAATTGTTCACAGATTTGATCTAATCCTTCAAAATCAAACTTTCTTTGGTGTACGTGTCCATTTTCTTTTTTAGCCCAATCGAATTCTGGTTTTTCACCACTTCGAATACCAAATTGGAAAATCTTACCGTCACCTACAAATTTATGTACATGACGCATAAATGTTGCATGTGATAACTCTCTTCCAAAGAAACTTTCTCTTAAATCAGTATGTGCATCTAAATGGATTATATGAAGATTAGGATACTTTTCAAAAG
>JBAZCK010000073.1:0-4887 GCA_041654955.1 Acholeplasmataceae bacterium
TAAAGTGCTTGATAGACATAATGATAGAACGTTTTTAAAGGTTCATATCATTGGCGGAAGAAAACATCAAATTAGAGTACATCTAGCCTCTATAGGTCATCCTGTTGTTGGTGATAAGCTTTATGGGCATAAGTTAAAAACAGAAAATGGATTAAAGCTACACTTTAAACATATTAAGTTTATCCACCCAGTAACGAGACAATCATTTGAAATCGAGACAGAAAAAAAAGATCAGTTTTAAGATTGATCTTTTTCTTTATGTTTTTTTCGTTTTAATATCGTCAAATTGCGATCTTTTCTAATAACTAGATATGATAAACTTACAAAAAGTATGGTGAAAATAAAATAAGAAAGCACTAAGATTTCATTATCAATACCTACTTGAAATAACAAGTATTCAAAATAAGACATCTCTTTGTGGTAAATATCTTCATCACCTTGATAGCTGTTTAAATAAAGTTCATAAATTTCCATATCGTATGTGAAACTAATATAATCGTATACTTGCATATAGACAGTTTCGAGTAATTCATAAAACATATGCATAATCGGAAGATCTATGACTGATTCATCCCAATTTGACAAATAAAGTGTTTTATCAATAGCAAAACGGATTTGTTCAATGGGGATAAATTGTTCAAGTTTCGGACTAACAGCAAATCTTTCATAAGATAGAGTAAGTTGGTCATTTGTTTTTGTAAAGTATAGATTGATGATTAAACCCATACCATCATTATTGACCGCCCAACGATTTAATAAATCTTGCGCGTCATATTGATCTAAATCCGTTTCATTTGTAAATAATATCGTATTGATAATAATTTTTGTACCACCATTGATGTATGTATCGGTATCTTTAAATAATCTTTCGCCTTCTCTAGTGATATTGATGATTGTTGCATCAGATAAAACTTCTGCATAATCATTGACATAAAAATGTTTAGTTGGTCTTATCATGCGGGTACTTTGACAAGATGAAAGCAAGGCAGATAAAAAAATGAGTATCAAAAGTAATAACGGTTGAGTTAGACGCAGTTTATATGCGGGTTTAAATACATTTGACAGGATCATGATAAATCCTCCGTACACATCAAATCTATGTGTTTTTATTATTATATACTTTATTGATTTGAATATCAATTCATATTTTGTATAAAACAAAAGAATTTTTACTTATATAACCGTTATATCATGCGAATGATAAAGAGTATGATAAAATGAAATTAACAAAAATAAATATGAAAAGGAAAATAATCATGGACTATTTACTGCAATTTCAAATTAACTTATTTGCCTTGGCAAGCTTAAGCGTCTTATTTTACACCATTCATAAGAAAACACAAAAGTTCAATTATGCTAGACAATTATTTATGTATTTAATCATCCTAACAGCACTCGCGTTAATTATTGAACCGATGACATGGATTTTTGATGGTGAGATGTTTATCGGTGCATATTTTCTAGAATACGCAACAAACTTTTTGTTAGTGTTATTGGCACCTATGATCGCGGGTTTAATCATTTCTTATGTCGATTTTAAATTATTTTCGAGTAAAAAAAGATTGCAAAAAAGATTTCATTATCAACAAGCTACAGTCTTTACATTGGTATTATTAATCATTAATTTTTTTACACCGATTCTATTTGGAGTCAGTACAGTAAATAATCATTACCACACAGGTGATTATAGATGGATTAGTTATTTGATTATTTTTGTATTTTATCTTTATATGTTATATATGATTTTATCAAATCGCCATAAAACAAATAGAATCACAAAACATATATTTTTACTTTTTTTCTTTCTACCAGTTTTAGGTATGATCGTTCAAGGTTTTGAATCAAAATTATATTTAGCTTGGACATCCATTGTCATAAGTTTATATATGGTTTACATCTTTTTAGAATCAAGTACAGGTGATGTTGATTATTTAACTAAATTATATACTAGATATTCTTATAGAATGTATGTAAGACATATCATCGAAGAACAACAACCTTTTGGCATTTTATTTATTGATTTAAATGGATTTAAGGCCATAAATGATCAATATGGACATCAGTTTGGTGATGAAATTCTAACTGAATTTGGCATTATTTTAAAGAAAGCTTTTCACCAGCATAAAATGATTTCTAGAATTGGTGGAGATGAGTTCATTGTCGTATTAGAAGGCCATGAAGATTTATTAGATAAACATATAAAAACGACTTATGAGTTATTAAAACACAGCCATTTAAATATTATGAAGGATTTGAAGTTTTCTTATGGTTATCAAAAACATGAACCTATGATGACTTCTGATGTTTTATTTGCAAAAGCAGATGAGAAAATGTATATACATAAATCAGCAAGTACAACATAAAAAAGTTTTAAGGAGGTGCGTATGACATCTAAAGCATTAAGAGAAATTTTTTTACAAAAGTTTGATGTTGTTGGCATCATAAATACAAAAACATATATTGAAGAAGCAAGAAAGTTAAATAAAGAGATTGAAGATGTAGATTATGAAACGATGGTTGTTTTAGGACTTAGTTACCCTAGAAGAACTTTAAAGCACACTGACACACACTTAGTACCTTCTTTTTATACATTTGGCAAAGATTACCATCTTGTATTAAAAAAGCGTATAGAAGAAGTTATGAAGCCACTTAGCTTAAAGTATATATCTGGTGTTGATAATCATCCGCATAATGAAAGATTAGCAGCTGTTTTATCTGGCGTAGGCTATTTTGGTAAAAATCAGCTAATCATAAATAAAGATTATGGAACATATATGTTTTTAGGTATTGTTTTTATAGATATGAAACTTGTTAAGCCGTTTATCTTAGAGGTTGATGATGATTGTGGCACATGCACGAAATGTATTTCCGCATGTCCAACACAAGCATTATATCCTGGTGGATATGATATGAAGCGCTGCATAAGTTATTATAATCAAGAAAAAAAGCCACTTTCAGATGAAGAAATGGATGCTAATTATGCATTATTTGGCTGTGATATATGTCAGATGGTTTGTCCTAAAAATGTTAATAAGGGCAAAAAAATTCATCCAGAGTTTGAACTTACAGGTAAAGAAATGGTATCAATTTTAGATATGTTTGAACTTTCACAAAAAGCATTTTCACAAAAATATCATGAAATGTCTTACCTTTGGAAAGGGAAAACCATATTACTTAGAAATGCACTCATGGTCATGTTAAAACAAAAAAATATGGCATATATAGATCATATAGAACAATCAATAAAAAAAGATAGACCCAAATGGTTTAACGATACTGCAATTAAGGTGCTTCAAAGATTAAAAAATTCTTAATAAGAAAGGGATGTAGATATGCCCAAAAGTAAAATAGTTATTGTAGGAACAGGCATGGTTGGCATGAGTTATGCATATGCTTTAGTCAATCAAGGTACTGTTGAAGAGTTAGTTTTAATTGATATTGATCATCAAAGAGCTGAAGGCGAAGCGATGGATTTAAATCATGGCTTGGCATTCGGACCAAGAAAGATGAAAATATATGCAGGAACATATGAAGATTGTATGGATGCAGATATGGTTGTTATTACGGCAGGTGTCAATCAAAAAGAAGGCGAGACTAGAATTGATTTACTTAACAGAAATGCCATCATCATGAGCGATGTAGTCAAACATGTTATGGCAAGTAAGTTTAATGGCATTATACTTGTAGCATCTAATCCAGTAGATATTTTGACATATGTTGCTAAAAAAGCATCGGGACTTCCTGCGCATAAAGTCATTGGTAGTGGTACATCATTAGATACTGCAAGATTAAGATTTGAAATCTCTAAAAAAATTAATATATCAGTATCAAATATACATGCCTATATTTTAGGCGAACATGGCGATAGCGAGTTTGTATGTTGGTCAAATGCTTATATTGGTGTAAAACCAATGATGGATGTTATTGAATCTATGAAAGAAATAGAGTTTGATGATCTAAATCAAATATATTTGAATGTAAAACATGCAGCATATGAAATCATCAAAAGAAAAAAAGCTACTTATTATGGCATAGGTATGACACTTGTTCACATTACCTCTGCGATTATAAATAATGAAAATAGAATTATTCCTATTAGTGTTTATAATGATGGCGTATATGATGTAGATCATGATTTATACATAGGTCTTCCTGCAGTTCTTAATCACAGTGGTGTTCATCATGTTGTTAAATTGAAATTAAATGATCAAGAAAAAGAGCAGCTAAAAACATCTGCTCAAATTTTGAAAAATATATTAAATCAAATGAATATTTGATACAAAAGAGGTATGTATGAAACAAAAAAATCTTAGCACATATGATTTAAGAGCACAAGATTGGCGAAATGGAGCTGTTATCTATCAAGTCTTAGTTGATAGGTTTGCACCAACAAAAGATATTAATCAAAAAAAAGACTTATATCAAAAGCCCAAAATATTAAAAACATGGGATGAGAAACCTAAACCAGGTAAATTTTTAGAAGATGCAAAATATTGGTCTCATGAATTAGAATATTGGGGTGGAGATTTAGATAGTCTATTAAGTAAAATAAGTTATTTAAAGAACTTGAATGTTGATGTTCTTTATTTGAATCCGATTTTTGAGTCTTTAAGTAATCATAAATATGATGCAAGTGATTATTTAAAGATTTCAAAAGAATATGGGAATTTTGAGGATCTTAAAAACTTAACTGATGCATGTCATAAGTTAGGTATGAAAGTGATGCTTGATGGTGTTTTTAATCATGTCGGTGTAGAAAATCAGTTATTTCAAAAAGCTTTAAATGGTGATAAAACGTATAAAGACTGGTTTGATTTTGATGACAAATATCCTGAAGGTGTTAGACTTTGGGCAGATGCGAAAAGTTTACCTGAACTAAACTTAGAA
>JBAZCK010000074.1:0-4675 GCA_041654955.1 Acholeplasmataceae bacterium
GCCAGCGTTCATCCTGAGCCAGGATCAAACTCTCCATAAATTTATAGTTTGTTTGTTAATAGCTCTTCTTTTTGTTTCTTTTTTGTTTCTTTTGATACACTCATCATCATTCAGTTTTCAAAGATTAAATCTCGCACACTTTCTTTGGCGTGCTTTAATATAATACCAAATCAAACTTTGTTTGTCAACAGAAAACCCAGAATTTTGCAAACTTTTTTTTCTGCTGTTTTGGTAGGTTGCCTTTTTTAGCGACCTGTTATATTCTAACTTACTTTAAACTATAAGTCAATACTTTTGACTACAAAAAAAGAACTTTTTATTTTTTTATTGTTTTTTGGCTTTGAAAGGTCATTTTTAATAAAAAAAGAGCGTGTTTTTACGCTCTTTTTAGTCGTTTTATTTAAGATCCTGCAATGAGTCTTAATATATCATTATATGTAACATAGACAAACATGACTAATAATAAGATAAATACAATATTGATGATAGTATTTTCTACTTTTCTAGGTAGTGGTTTTCTAGTAATTGCTTCTAATCCTAAGAAGACTAGTCTACCACCATCAAGTGCTGGAATAGGTAATAAATTAAGTAGTCCTATGTTAATACTTAAAAATCCAGTAAATGCAATAATAGATAACAGTCCTTGACTAGCTGTACTACTTACTAATGAATAGATACCAATAGGTCCAGATAAATCACCTATACCTAAGTTTTCACTTCTATTAAATAATAATCCAATCGTTGTAAAGACTTCCATCACGTTTTGATAAAATCTTTTAGGTGCATATAATAATGTATAGCCCCAGTTAAAACCCGAAGTTGCTGTTACACCTAACTGAAATAAAATACCTGATGATCCTAATTTATTTAATGCAGATTCACTAATTAAATCATAATTAGCATTTGCTAATTCTCCATCTCTACTATATGTTACTACAATAGAACCTCTATCATATTGTTTAAATATTTGAATGATGTCATCCCAGTTTTCAACTTCAAATGATGTATTATCAATCACAATCGCAACGATGCGATCTCCAGATTGAAGTTTCCCATCTGTTTGTGCTCTACCAAAACTCTGCCCAATAATCGGTTCACTTTGATAGATAGTAATTACATTAGTTTCAGGATTTGTATATGTGTTTGTAATACCAGCCATTTGAACAGCAACACTTATGTTATTATCATAAGATATAAAAACTTCTCCATCACGATCATATGTGATATCTACAACCACTTGATCTAGGTTAGACATTACCATAGATAAGTCTGTCCAAGATTCTATTGGCTCACCATTAATCGCAAGCAAACGATCGCCTGATTCTAATCCTGCAATATCTGCTGCATAATTTGGTGTTATATCTTGAATTTCATTTGAATCAACGTTGGGTTGTTCTACAAAAAAGCCTACAATTAAGAATAATAAGAACGCTAATATGAAATTCATCATCGGACCAGCAAAAATAACTAAAAATCTTTGCCATAAAGTCTTACTTTCAAAACTTTTTTCTGAAGGCGTAATCCACATTTTACGTTTTTGATCTAATTGGTAAGTTGCATCTCTTAATACTGGATAACGTTTAATAACATCATCAACTTTTAATTCTATATATAAAGGATCAAAATCTTTACCATATAGATCAAAAGCTTCAACAGTTCCGTACACATCAGCTGACACTTGATCTGTTAAAATGATTTGATGAACTTGTCCTTGTTCATTGACATTTATACCAATGGTTTGATCCTTATTGATTAAAGCATCGCTGACACTTTCACCTGCCATAGATACATAACCACCAATAGGTATACCTCTAATGGAATATATTGTTTCGCCTTTTCTTTTTTGATAAAGCGCAGGTCCCATCCCTATTGAAAACTCATGACATAAAATACCTGCTTTTTTAGCAAAATAAAAATGTCCTGCTTCATGTATAAGGATAATAACCCCTAATACAACAATAAATAATAATATATTTAAAATAACCATAACTTACCTCTTCCAATACTTTTTGTTAATTTCATCTTGAATATGTTGATTGGTAGTCAAAATTTGATCTAATGTAGGATACTCTACATTATCAAATTTATTGACATAATCAAATACAATATCTTCTATGTCCAAAAATTTAATTTTTTCATTTAAAAACAAATGCACTGCTGCTTCATTTGCTGCATTCATGACTGTTGGCAACAACCCACCTTTTCTACCTACTTCATATGCAAGACTTAATAACGGAAATCGTTCATAATCCATTGGTAAAAATGATAAATCTTTAAGTTCTAAATGTTTTGGATAATGGACTCTCTTAGGATAAAACAATGCATGTGCAATAGGAATTTTCATATCTGATACACTTAATGATGCTTTAATCGTTCCATCAATAAAATAAGTTAACCCATGAACAACACTTTCTTTATGAAGTATAGTATCAATTTGGTCATAATCAAGATCAAATAAATGATGCGCTTCAATAACTTCTAAACCTTTGTTCATCATCGTTGCGCTATCTATCGTTATTTTAGCACCCATAGACCAATTCGGATGATTTAATGCTTCTTTTACAGTAACATCTTTTAAACTTTCTCTATCTAAATCTCTAAATGATCCACCACTAGCAGTAATGACCATTTTTTTAATATAATTTTTATTTTCGTGATCAATCGTTTGCCATAGTGCACTGTGCTCACTATCAATAGGAAATAATTCAACATCATAGGTTTTAACATATTCCATAACGATATCACCAGCCATCACAAGTGTTTCTTTGTTTGCTAATGCAATATCTTTATGAGATTTAATCGCTTCAATAGTAGGCTTTAATCCAATAGATCCTGATAATGCGTTAATAAGTAATCCTTTTTTAGGATATGTAGCAACATCTATTAGACCACTATCTCCAATAACAAATGTTATTTTGGGATATAGATCTACATATCTTTGATATTGCTTTTCAAATCTTAAAGCTACAATTTCTGGCTGAAAATGTTCAAGAATCTCTTTGTTTTTTTCATCACTTGTTCCTAAAGAACATCCGATAAGCTTAAACTCATCTTGATGCTGTTCTAACACTTTTAGTGTTTGCATACCTATTGAGCCTGTCGAACCTAGCAAATAGATATACTTCATAAAATCACAACCGTTGGGAATAATCTATAAATAAGTAAGAAAATTGCTGTTAAAAACATTGCGACAAATAATGCTGAATCAAAACGATCTAATAAACCTCCATGTCCAGGTAAAATCGTTCCAAAATCTTTAATATTATATGTTCTTTTTAATCTTGATGCCACTAAATCTCCAATTTGAGCAAATATAGATGCTAACATTGTTATTGGAATAATAATTAGCGCTTGAACCCAAACTGGTGTGCTTTCACCTAAAGTTGAGAAATTATCCAACAAAGTCATTTGTCCACTAGCATTTAAAAAGTCACCAATGACTGTGCCAGGTTGGAAAAACGTCCCATAGAATAATGCAAACGATGATGCGATGATTGTCGCAAATATTGTTCCAGCGATCGCACCTTCCCAAGATTTTTTAGGGCTTATGTGAGGAGCTAGTTTATGTTTTCCATATTTAACTCCAAATAGATAAGCAAATACATCAGTAGCTGTAGTGATTAAAAGTAGATATACAATAAATCTGACACCTAAAAATCTTAAAATAACTAAAGATGCAGAACCTAGTCCAACATAGTTAATAATCGTTAAAGCTTTACCAACATCAACACCATTAAAGTTTCTAAATAAAACTAAGAAACTAAATAATATCAGTGTAATTAATGGTATCGTAATGCTTAATAAGCCATTAGCTTCAAGTGGAGAATGTTCTAAATCTCCAAATACACCAGCTACACTAAAGAATGTCGCTAAGGTTAATAATACAATACCTATTTTAGGTAACCATTCAAATTTCTTTTCTTTTTCAAACATTCTAATCATTTCAGATGCCGCAATCACAACAAACAACATCATAAAAACTTGAAATACACCTAAGAATATTTCAAAACTGATCATTGGTATTAAGATTAAGGATAGAATCAATCCCGTGATTAATCTTTTTTTCATTTTAAGCCTCCAAAGCGACGATTTCTCTTTTGATAAGATTTGATCGCTTTTTCTAGTTGTTTTTTATTAAATGATGGCCAATGAACTTTTGTAAAATAAAATTCTGCATAAGCAATTTGCCATAATAAAAAGTTTGAGATTCTCATCTCACCAGAAGTTCTTATCAGTAAGTCTACTGGTTCTTTTACCATAAGTTTTTCTTCAAAAGAATCTTTAGTAACTGGTTTTTCTAATTGATTAATTGCAGTTAATATTTCATCATAACTACCATAATCAATACAAACATTTAATGTAAAGCCATCATTAATCTTAGTTAGATCTTCAATTTCTTTTATGACTTCTAATAGTTCTTTACTAAATCGGTCTTTTCTTCCCGAAAAGATAATTTTATAATCAATTTCATGCATTCTATGTTTGTTCTCATAATATAATTCAATAGGTTTAGTCATCAAATAATTGACTTCATCTTTTGGTCTTTTCCAATTTTCTGTACTAAAGGCATAGACTGAAAGTTTTTTAATGCCCATATTTTTTGCATGTCTTGCAACACTAAAAAGATTTCTTCCACCCATATAATGCCCAAATGATCTTGGCTGTCCTCTTTTTT
>JBAZCK010000075.1:0-4604 GCA_041654955.1 Acholeplasmataceae bacterium
TATATTTAGCTTTAAAAGAGCTTTTGTAACATCTTTAACATGGTCTCGAATTGTATCTGATAATGCGATATAACCGATAATTTCATCGTTTTTAATGATGTTGACGATACTATGACCCTTACTCATGGCAGCTTTTAGTTTTCTGCTGCAATGTTCACTGGCCTTTGCATCAAAGCGCCCTATTTTCCAGGAATCATTTTTGTATGTAGCTTCCATGCCACGTCCAGATACTTCATGAGTTTCTAAGTCAGAAATTTCTTTTAGATCTTTTAGATGTGAAACAACTGATTTAGCAAGCGGATGATTTGATTGTTTTTCAATGGTATATACAATACGTTCTACTTCTTTTAGATCTTCTTTTTCAATTGTTTCTATTTCAACAACTTTTGGAATACCTGTTGTAATAGTACCGGTTTTATCAAAAACCACCGATTTAATACCAATCATGTCTTCGAGTTTTTTACCACCTTTTATTAGTATGCGTTTTTTTGCAGCATTTGATAGACTAGCAAGCATTGCAGGTGTAATAGAAGCAACTAATGCACAAGGTGAGCCAACAACTAAGACAACGATACCTCGTCTAAATGATTCAGCAGCATCTAACCAATTAAACATTGGTGGGAAAATCATAAATGATACTGCAAAGATAATAACGAAATAAACATAATATTTTTCAATCTTATCAATAAGTGTTTGTGATTCTGTTTTATTCTCTTGAGCTTCTGCAACAAAATCTATAATTTTTTGAACTACAGATTCTTTTGGATTTTTTGTGGTTTTTACGATAACAGTTTGTTCTAAGTTGATTGATCCAGCAAAAACTTCATCATCAATATTTTTTTCAACAGGAACAAATTCACCGGTGATTGGTGATTGATCCAAAGATGTAGAACCTTTGATAATAACACCATCAACAGGCATTTGTTGACCAACTTTTACGATGACTTGATCACCGATGTTTAGATTTTCAATCTCAACTTCTTTTTCATTACCATCTTCATATAAAATAGCTGTTTTTGGAGCCAATTTTAAAAGACTCGTTAACTCTTTTTCACTTTTTGATGTTGCATAAGACTCTAAAACGCCACTAATAGAGAAAATTAAAATTAAGATTGCTCCTTCTGAATAACTGCCTTCAAAAAACGCTCCTAGTGCAGCTAAAATCATTAATATTTCAACATTTAAGGATTTATTTTTTATAGTAGCAAGTACACCTTCTTTAGCTTTTGCGAAACCACCAATAGCAAAAGATAATCCAAATAATAAGATAACATACCATGTATCTCCTTTTAGATAATTAAATAAAAATGCTATGGCTATGAGCACAATGGATATTATGACCGAACTTGTCTCAACGATCAATTGTTTTTTTGACATAAATAACCTCCTGAAATTAATATCATTATAATTTAATTATACATAAATTGAAACAAAAATTATAAATAAAAGCTCATTTTATTATAAAATACATGCTTATTTAGAAATGAAATAAATTAATTAAAAGATTGAAGACAATTCTAAGAAATCTTATAAATATAAGTTGTCATTTTTTCAAAATATGATATACTTTTTACGAGGAGATGACAAAATATGAACTTTATTTATGAAGACCACAAAATTTATGTTTTAGATGAACATAACAAAGAAATAGTAAAAGCAACTTTTCCATTTTATAAAGAAAATGTAGTTGTTGTAGACCATACATATGTAGATCCAAGTTTAAGAGGACAAGGCATAGCAAGCAAATTGATGCATGAAGTATCTAATCATATAAAAAAACTAGGATTTAAAGTTGTAGCAACTTGTCCATATGCTGTCGTTTGGTATAAAAAACATTCAGAATTTGATTTTTTAATTGATCAAGAAACTCAAGCAGAACTTGCTCCAGAATGTCGTATATAAAAAGGGGAAGTCAATGGAAAAACCGTTAGTCATACTGGTTGCTGGTGGTTCAGCATCAGGTAAAAGTACCGTTGTTAAAGAGATTTTGGATAAGGCAGGTCTTGATGATGTTATTATTATTAATCATGATGATTATTATTTAGATCAAGCACACCTACCCTTAGAAGAAAGATATTTAACCAATTATGACCACCCACGTTCATTGGATAATGAGCTTCTTTACCAACACTTAAACAAACTGATTCATTTTGAAGCTATTAATAAACCTGTATATGACTTTGTTAAATTTACTAGAAGTGATCAAGTTGAGCATATTGAACCAAAAAAAATAATAATTGTTGAAGGTATTTTGATTTTAGAAAATGCAAAAATAAGAGAACTTTCTGATATTAACTTATATGTAGAACTTGATGATGACACTCGTTTTATTAGAAGAATGTTAAGAGATTTAAAAGAGCGTGGAAGATCATTAGAAAGTATCATTTCTCAATATCAAAAAACCGTAAAACCAATGTTTCATAAGTACATTAAACCAACGAAAAGATATGCAGATGTTTTGATTCCAAATGATACTAAACATGATATAGCAGTTGATTTAATTGTTACTAAAATCAAACAAAATTTAGGGGATAGAAAATGATATTATTTGTCGCAGCGATGCAAGAAGAAATTAGCGAAATAATCAAGGACCAACATCCAAATGTTGATGTTTTACTAACGGGTATTGGTAAGGTGAATGCTGCGATGATTCTATCTGAATATCTAGCAAAGAATAAGGTGGATAAGATTGTCAATATCGGCTTTGCTGGGGGAAATGTTGCGTATAATGTAGATGATATTGTTATCGTTGATAGTGCATCATATCATGATTTTGATTTATCTCTTTTCGGTTATAAAAAAGGACAAGTCCCAGGATTTCCTGATATATTTCACTCTGATGAAGCGATGCTAAAAAGTGCTAAAAGATTGTTAAAAAATGTAAAGCATGGACATCTTTTTACAGGTGATTATTTTATGACAGTACCTGTTGAAATGCCAGCTGTATTTGATATGGAAGGTACGAGTTTATATCAAGTTGCGCACTATCATCATATACCGATTATTAGTATAAAAATTGTCTCAGATGTCATTGGTATGGATGATCATTATGAGTCATATAAAACGTTTGAGCAGACTAAAGGAGCACACCTTATTTATCATATTTATCAAAAAATTAAGGAGGAATTTTAATGAAAGGACTCATTGTTTTTAGTACAAATATGGAAGATGTGGAAGCACTTGGTACACGTGCATTACTAAGAAGAGCAGGCATCGATATGCATTCTATAACTTTTGAGAATTCTAAAGAAATAAACACAGCATTTAAACAACAAATTATCGTAGATTACCTTATGGATGAAATAGATTTTGATACATATGATTTTATTGTTATTCCTGGTGGTAAATATGTTTCACAAATTGTTGATCAAGATGTGAATATCAAACATGTTGCAACTCAGTTTTATCAAAAGAATAAATTAGTCGCTGCAATTTGTGCTGGACCACGCTTTTTAGGACAAGCAGGCATATTAGATGGTAAGAGTTTCACGGCATATAAGGGCAGTGAAATAGATATGCCTAAAGGTCTTTATCTACCACATAAAAAAGCTGTTAGAGACCAAAATATTATCACAGCTAGAGGTGCTGGAGCAATTTATGAATTTGCATATGAAATAGTTAGATATTTATTTGATGAAAACAAAGCAAATTCACTTCTAGAAAACATCTTATTTTAATGAGATAAACAGTACATGAGGCCATAATCTTTAAAAAACATAAAAAAATAAAAAAACTTTTTCTAGAGCCTTGACAATTCGGAAAATATTGGTATAATTATATGTGCTGTTGCATATTGGCCCGTTGGAGAAACGGTTAACTCACATGCCTTTCACGCATGCACTCACGGGTTCGAATCCCGTACGGGTCACCAACAATTTTTAAAACAAACGTAGGAGTACGTTTTATGATATGAGTTATTATAACTCTTAGAAGTACCCATAGCTCAATTGGATAGAGCGTTTGACTACGGATCAAAAGGTTAGGGGTTCAAGTCCTCTTGGGTACGCCATTTTTAAACGGGAAGTAGCTTAGCTTGGTAGAGCGCCTGGTTTGGGACCAGGAGGTCGCAGGTTCAAATCCTGTCTTCCCGACCACTTTATTTTAATCTGCGGGTGTCGTATAATGGCTATTACCTCAGCCTTCCAAGCTGAAGACGTGGGTTCGATTCCCATCACCCGCTCCATATTGAAATGAAATGACTCCAAAAAGTTGGAGAGAAGGTATAATAATGGTACCTGATCTTAAACTAAGGAGTTTTTTTGCTTTAATAAGGGCTTTTTCTCACTATCAATTACTTTTAATATGTTAAGTGGTGGGTAGTTCACAAACCAATACATTTCCAAAACACGCATTGTAAAAATGACAAAACATACATCATATAATTGACAAAACATACATTATAGAGTATGATAAATTCAAGAGGTGGTTATGATGACGAATTCAAATAATACATATTTACCTAGATTAATTGAAAAACCAATCACAGAATCGATGAAAACTAATGGCTGCATTGTCATTGAAGGACCTAAATGGTGTGGAAAATCAACAACTTCAGAAAGATTCGCTAAAAGTGTTATTAAACTTCAAAAACCAGCTACCTATAA
>JBAZCK010000076.1:0-4586 GCA_041654955.1 Acholeplasmataceae bacterium
CAGAAGAACTCATTATTCCTGAAACAGGTTTAATCATTTCTAAATATTATGAAGGTTCTGATGAATCTAAAATGATTGAGTTATATAATACAACTGACGCTGCAATTGATTTATCAAACTTTACAGTTACAGTTTATAGAAGAGTTGCTGCTGATACACTTACAAGAACAGTTGAACTTTCAGGTAGCCTTGCAGCAGGTGAAACATTCATTATTGCTAATCCAGAAAGTAAAGCAGAAATTTTAGCTTTAGCAGATATGACATCAGCTGAATTAGTTTTTGGAGGTAGAGAAGCAATTGCTCTTACTTATTATAATGGTGTAGATACAGATGTGTTTGGTACTATCGGTTCTGGGTTGCTTTATGCAAATGAACGTACATTTGTAAGACACACATTTATTGAAGAAGCAACAAATACATTCAACTTATCTGATTGGGGCGTTTATGCAATGGATAATTATGATATGTTTGGATCGCATCCAGTAGCTTATCCAGAAACATTTACCCTAGAAGCTATTTATAAAGCACTTGATTATTATACAGAGGCAGGTGGTGTTGTTGAAGTAGAATTTATTTTTAACAATGATGGTGATACAGCATATTTCACACCAGGATTTGAAGATAATGATAGAGTTCGTTTTATTGGTATAGATACATTAGAAACAGGATCTGGAGATTTAGCAACAAATGCAAGATTATATGTTAAAGGTTTACTAGAAAATGCAACTCATGTATATATTCAACATGATCCAGTATCAGGTATTAGAGATACATATGAAAGACACCTAGGTTTAGTTTGGGCAGACGACATACTAGTGAACTACATGGTTGTTAAAATGGGTTATTCACAAAACAATTATGCTGATGAAACTCAAGCATTGGTATTTAATGGTATTTCACTTGATCAATGGTTTAAAAACGCTGAAAGTTATGCTAAAGCAAATAATTTAGGCATGTGGGCATAAAATGAAGATTATTAATCGTATCATCTTTGGATTAATTGTTGCAGTTGGTCTTATGCTGGTTGCAACCATTACTGATGAGTATTTTAGATCAAGAGAAATCATCAAAATAACAGAAGAAAAACTTGCTGAAGAAGCTTATACAGATTTAATATCTGCAGCATATTATCACGAAACACCGGTGTTTGAAGAAACGATCATTCAAAATGATAAAGAATTTTTAGTACTTATTTATCAGGCAGCTCATATTACATCAACAAATGATGGTTTAGTAGTCTTAGATGGGTTTCAATTATTAGTCATCCAAAAAAGTGGTGAATCATTAGCTGAATATTTTGATGTAATCGTCTATGCGGACGAAGATATTGAAGTTGTTTATGGTGGATTTAATCTCTACAACTTAAATCTTTATTCTGTGTTTGATCCAGATACACAAGGTTCATTATTTCTAGAAAACTATTATGTAAAAGATGATGTTTTCCAAACCATCAATAAAATCGTATTTGATAAAGACGAAACGATTATATTTGAAATTGATGTTGAACTTACTCAAGATATGTTAACTATATCAGAACATTTAGAAACCTATATTGATACATATAATGAAGCACCAAATAAAGAAATAGAGGGTGTTAACTATAATGAACCGCTACAAATTAGTATTAGAGATAAAGTTGTTAGAAATACAATTATATATTTAGTTGTTGTTATGGTTGTTTATTACTTAATTTTTATTAGAAAACCTAAAACATTAGGAAAAGATAAAGCAACTGAGGGATTAAAGAAAGATATTGACCGTTTAAAAGACGATAAAAAAAGCGATTTATAATCGCTTTTTTCATCGTTTTATGATATACTATTATAATCCGTAAAAGAAAGGAAAAGCTATGAATATCAAACACGAAATAAAGAAAATGATTGAATCATATGATACAATCATCATCCACAGACATCAACGTCCTGATATGGATGCTATTGGTAGCCAATATGGGTTATCACTTTTATTAAAAGAGAATTATAAAGACAAAAACATTTATGTCGTAGGTGATTTAAACGACATGAGTTATTTATCTAAAATGGATGATATTCCATCCGAAATATATGAAAATGCATTAGCGATTATAACAGATGTTTCAGTGACTAGAATGATTTCAGATGATAGATATAATCTTGCTAAAGATATTATCATCATTGATCACCATCAAAATGACACAGATGTAGAAAATGTTTCAATTTTTTATAAAGATCCATCATTTGCATCAGCTGCAGAAATGGTTGTTGATTTAGCAAAAACATTTGAATATAGTATTACAAAAGAAGCAGCAACCTATCTATATGGGGGTATGGTTACTGATACAGGTAGATTCTTATATATGTCTAACCCATCTCAAACCTTTGAGTTAGCATCGTATATCACTAAGTTTCATCCGGATATACAACCATTTTATGATTACATTTACACAGAACCTTTAAAGAAAAGAAAGACAAAACAATTATTTCAATCTTTTGATTTAACAAAACATAACGTTGCATACCGTAAAAATGATACAGCAGTCATCAAAGAAAGTGGCTTAGATTTTCAATCTATATCAAGAGGTATGGTTAATCAAATGGCGGGTATCATTGAAGTGCCTATATGGGCAAACTTTACTGAAGACGTAGAAAACAATGTCATTGTTGGTGAATTTAGATCACGTGGTATAACCATCGTGGATATCGCCAAAAAATATGGTGGAGGCGGTCATAACAACGCTTGTGGCGCAAGTTTAAAAGACTGGAATGAAGTAGATAAAATATTAAAAGATTTTGACGAAAGGGCGAAAGAAAATGAAAAGAATATTAAATAAAATTAAAGAATTTGAAACAATCATTATTCACGGACACAAAAGACCAGATGGGGATTGTTATGGTGCACAATTTGGATTAAAAAACATTATTCAATCATCATTTCCAAATAAACATGTATATGTTGTCGGTCAAACATCTGATTTTGTCGATTATGTAGGAAAAGTAGATACAATTTCTGATGATCTATACAAAGATGCATTAGTTATCGTTGTTGATACTGCAACTGAAGAAAGAATTAGTGATCCAAGATATACGATGGGTAAATACTTAATTAAAATTGATCATCATATCCCTGTTAATGATTATGGTGATTTAAGATGGGTAGACACAAACTTCCCATCATGTGCTCAAATGATTTCTTATTTTTATTACAAATTTAAAAATGAATTAAAACTTACAAAAGAAGGCGCAATAGCGCTATATACTGGTATCGTCACAGATACAGGTAGATTTAGATATAGAGGCGTATCTCGTGTGACACATCAACTAGCAGGTATGTTATTAGAAAAAGGCGTAGACGTTGAATATATCGATCAACAACTAAGTAAAGAAACACTTGAAATGGTTGGTTTAAAAGGTTATGTCTATTCAAACTATAAGACAGCAGATGGTTTTATTTATTTAAAAATGACAAGAGATGTTATTGAACAATATAATGTTTCAGATGAACAAGCTGCATCTGTGGTTAATTTATTATCAGGGATTGAAGGATATCCTGTTTGGGCACTATTTATTGAATATCCAAATGAAATACGTATAAGACTACGTTCAAATGGACCAACAATCAATGAGCTTGCAAATCAATATGCTGGTGGTGGACATGCGAAAGCTTCAGGATGCCGTATTGAAAATTGGGATCAATTAGATGATTTTATAAAAGATTGCGAAGCTGTAGTTAAAGCCTATAAAGAAGCGGAGTAATATGATTCAAGAATGTAGAACAATTATTGTAGAAAATCCCAAATTACCACTCATTGATATAGAAAAAAGTTTAATTACTACGTATAAAAAAGAAATTTTTAGACCTTTTACAAAAGCTATTAATGAATACAATCTTATTGAACCAGGTGATAAGATTGCTGTTGGTATATCAGGTGGTAAAGATAGTTTAATATTAGCTAAACTATTTCAAGAATTAAAAAGACATAATAAAATTCCATTTGAAGTTGTATTTCTATCGATGGATCCAGGATTTAGAGATATAAATAAACAGTTATTAGAAAACAATTGTAAATATTTAAATATTGATTTAGAAGTTAGAAATTCTGATATTTTTAATGTTATCGGTAAAATAGCAAAAGAAAATCCATGTTATATGTGTGCAAGAATGAGAAGAGGCTTCTTATATAATGCAGCAAAAGAACTAGGATGTAACAAACTTGCTTTAGGTCATCATTTTGATGATGTTATTGAAACAACATTGCTTAACATGTTTTATGGTGGTCAATTTAAAACGATGGTTCCAAAAATTAAGGCAGATAATTTTGAAGACATCGAACTTATAAGACCAATGATGCTTGTTAAAGAAAAAGATATTATTAGATGGATCAAACATAGTGGTATTCAAGCTATGAATTGTGGATGTACAGTAGTTGCTGAAAAGACAAGTTCTAAGCGAAGAGAAATCAAAGAACTCATAGATCAACTCAAAGTACTCCATCCAGATATTGATAAATCGATTTATACAGCAGCAACCAATGTAAACTTAGACGCAATACTGGGATATCATAAAGAAGGCAAAAAAGTACATTTTAATGATATTTATAATGAAAGGGA
>JBAZCK010000077.1:0-4570 GCA_041654955.1 Acholeplasmataceae bacterium
GCAAACTTTAAAGTGGGAAGTATCTCCTCAAAAACTATTTAATTTTTTTAATAGGCCAAAGGTTATTGATAAGCGTTTTTATTATGGCGTTGAAGTTGGTCAAAAGAAGTCAGAGGACTTTAAGGCAGAAATTGAAAGTCTTGGATTTACCTCTATTTTTAAAGAATTAAAATGGACCCCAGTTTTATTAGAAAATCAAACTCATTTCAAGAAAATTGTTAAAGATTTGTTTAATGTTTTAGATAATGTAAAAAATACTAATTCCGATATTTCTAACAAACTATACGAATTAGTTAAAAAAATAGATAGATTGCCAAAAATAAGTATTGGTACCGAGAAACAGGCATTTAGCTTATCTAATGAAAAGAGCTTGAAAGAGATATATGATTTAATTGAAGAGTTGGATGGTGATTTAAAAAATTTAAATATAGAAATTGGAGGATTGCAGGAAAATTTAAAATTACCTGTTATGCGAAGAAAATGCGATTTTGATGTTGAAATAGCTAGGGATGTTTTAAATTTACAAGATAGTTATGATACATTGTTGTTGTTTAGCGGTGATGGAGATTATTCAGCTTTAACTATTGATTTGATTAAGAAAGGTAAAAAAGTAATTACAGTTTTTGCTCCTGGTCATTTAGGGAAAGAATATCTTGAAATTCATGATAAACTTTTTTATGCTTGTCCGGTGGATAATTTAAAAAATTCATTACAAAAATAAAACCGGGGAATCGCTTCCTCGGATTTATGTGTATCTCAGCGAATAAATTCACTGAGCGTGATTAATTCCATTATAGCACAAAAATAAAAATAATCAATAGGTAACTCGAACAACTACATATTCTTATATAATATTAACTAAAATATGGCTCTACATAAAAATTTCCCAAAAGATAAATTTCAAATACTTGATCCAGCGGTCAGATGGTTTCCGGCTGAAGAGGATTTAAGAGAAAAGGGCTATGAAAAGCTTCTGCCTCCTTTTGTTCCAGAACTCAGAGAAAAAGTAGCCCAGTGGCGCAAAAATAACTATGATGGCGCAAGTGAAACTTCAAAGGCGCTATTAAATTGGTGGTTTAAAGAGCCTCATACAATTTATGCTAAAGATGGTAAAAGTGTTTCTTTCCAATATTATTATGCTCAGAGGGAAGCTGTGGAAACTATTATTTGGCTTTATGACGTAGAAAAGGTTGAAAGTAAATATGATTTAATTAAGTTTGATAAATTAGGCCGAGTAAGTCCTAACATGTTTTCTGAAAACTGGTTGCGTTTTGTTATTAAGATGGCTACTGGTAGCGGAAAAACAAAAGTAATGAGTTTACTTTTAGCTTGGTCATATTTTCACAAGCTTTATGAGGATGGTTCTGAATTATCAAAAAACTTCTTGTTAATAACCCCAAATATTATAGTTTTAGATAGAATTAAAAATGATTTTGAGGGATTAAAAATATTTTACGAAGACCCTATTTTGCCGGACAATGGTTTTAACGGTCAAAACTGGCAAGATGATTTTCAAATTAAACTTCATTTACAGGATGAAGTCGGCACTATATCAAAAACAGGAAATATATTCTTAACAAATATTCACCGTGTTTACGAAGGCTCTGTTAATGAGTCTAGTTTTGACGATGATGATACTTCTGATTATTTTCTAGGCAGCAAAGTGGTTGGAAAAACAAATGATTCTAAAATTGACTTAGGCGAAATTGTGCGTGATATTGATGAACTAATGGTTATAAATGATGAGGCTCATCATATTCATGATCCTAAAATGGCTTGGTTTAAATCTATTGAAGATATTCATCATCGCTTATTACAAAAAGGAAAAAAATTAGCCTTACAAATTGATGTAACGGCTACCCCTAAAAATGACCGAGGAGAAATTTTTGTACAAACAGTTTCCGATTATCCTCTAGTTGAAGCTATTCATCAAGGAGTAGTAAAAAATCCAGTTTTGCCGGATCAGGCAAGTCGAGCAAAATTACAAGAGAAACAAAGCTCTTTGTTTGCTGAAAAATACGAGGATTTTATTAAATTAGGCGTTGAGGAATGGGAAAAAACTTATAAAGAACTAGAGCCAACTGGAAAGAAATCAATTCTTTTTATTATGACTGATGATACGAAGAATTGTGATGACGTTGCGGCTTTTATTGAGAAAAATTATCTGAGACTACAAGGCTCCGTTTTAACCATTCATACCAATAAAAGCGGTGAAATATCTGAAACGACTTCTGGTAAAAAAGAAAAAGAATTGCAAGAATTAAGAAAGAAGGCGAATGATATTGATAGTCTTGAGAGTCCGTATAAAATCATCGTTTCTGTTTTAATGCTTAAAGAAGGTTGGGATGTAAAAAACGTAACAACTATTGTCGGTTTGCGCCCTTATGGCTCTGATTCAAAAATTTTGCCAGAGCAGACTCTTGGACGCGGTTTACGTAGAATGTTTTTTGGTCAAGACGTTCAAGAATATGTCAGTGTTATTGGAACCCCAGCTTTTATGGAATTTGTTGAATCTATTAAAGCTGAAGGTGTTGAGTTAGAGAAGAGAAAGATGGACAGAAGCGGCACGCCTATTACACCGTCAGTTATTGAGGTTGATCATGAAAACACTAAGAAAGATATTAATAACTTAGATATAGAGTTGCCCGTTTTAACACCAAGAATACAAAGAGAATACAAAAATTTAAATTTGCTTGATGTTGCTAAATTTGAAAATAAGAAAATTGGAATTAAAGAATTTAGTGAAGAAGAAAAGAAAGAAATTATTTTTGTTGAAGTTGTTGATGAAAAACAGCATCATACAACTATTTTAAATAGTTCTCTAGAGCCGAATTATCAAAGCGTGGTTGGTTTTTTTGTTCAAAGAATAATGAAAGAATTAAGGCTTTTTGGTTGTTATGATATTTTGTTTGGAAAAGTTAAAGATTTTATCTGTAATTATCTATTTAATAATAGCGTTGATCTTAATGACGCCAATATTTTAAGAAATTTATCGGAGACAGAGGCGGTAATGATAATTGTTGAATCTTTTAAAAAAGGTATTAACAATTTAACTGTTCAAGATATTGGCGATACTGAAATTAAAAATTATATTAAAGTAAGTAGCGCTAGACCATTTGTTGTGACAGATAAAAAATATTTACTACCAAAAAAGAGCGTTTTTAATAAAATAGTTGGTGATAGTGATTTTGAATTAGAGTTCGCCGACTTTTTAGAAGGCTCAGACGATGTTATTTCTTTTGCTAAAAATTACTTTGAAATTCATTTTAAGATTGATTACAGAAATGCCGCCGGAGCAATTTCTAGCTATTACCCGGATTTTTTTGTTAAGACTGATAACAAAACAGTCTATATTGTAGAAACAAAGGGAAGACAAGATTTGGATGATATCGAAAAAATAAAGAGACTTGAGCAATGGTGTCAGGATGCCAGTGAAAGACAAAAGAAAATAGAGTATAAGATGATTTATGTTAAACAAGAAGAATGGGATAAGTATAAATCAAAAGATTTTAAAGATTTAGTGAAGGTTTTTTGCAAAAAAATATAAAATAATTAAAAAATAAAAGTATGGCAAAAAATATCGAACCCAAACTCCAGTTAATTAGTGATTATCTAAAGCTATCAAAAGATACTAATTTTGTTATTCCTGAATACCAGCGTGGGTACTCATGGGAAATAAACCCCCAATGCGATAAACTCTGGCAAGATATTGAAGCATTTATTGAGTCTGACGGTAGTGACCCATATTTTTTCGGTACTATTATCGTAGACTGTTCTGATGAGAGTAAATTTAATCTTATTGACGGACAACAGCGAACAATAACGTTTATACTTCTTTTGAAAGCCATCCTTCTGCGTTTAAATAACGCCTTGAAGAATATATCAGACGATGAGGAAACGGAATCACTAAGGGCCGGGCTAAAGGGTAATCGCGATAAAATTATGAAGATTTTGTATAAGATTGAAGACGAAGACATCCCTGCGGTATTAAGAGATTTCAATATAGTTAAGGATATTCTTGTTGTTGAAAATAATTCAATAAATGAGCTGTACAAGGATGAAGTTAGTAAGGTCCTGGGATCAAAAGATTTTGAAGAGGCAGAAGGAAATACTCATAAAATCCCTCGTAAGCAGAAAGACAATAAGTATACAAATCAATTCCGTAATTTTAAATACTTCTACAACCGATTAGGTGAAAAATCGGAGTCAAAATTGAATCAGTTCGCGAAGGTATTCTTGGAGAAATGTCAGATTATTGAGATTAGAAGCTGGCAGGTTGAACAAGCAATTACTATGTTTAATTCCCTAAACTCAACTGGACTACCGCTTTCTGATTCTGATATTATTTCTGCCCAATTATATTCAAACGCTGGAGAAAACAAAGAATCATTTAATGAACAGTGGGAAAGACTTAATGAATTATCTAATAATCTCAATACTCAGGGCATTGTAGATCTTACTGCTGTTTTAACACAGTTTATGTATATAAATCGTGCGCGTGACAAAGAGTATGTCTTGAGTAGTACGGGCAATTTTGATGTTACCGTACCAGGACTACGAAGATATTTTG
>JBAZCK010000078.1:0-4552 GCA_041654955.1 Acholeplasmataceae bacterium
TAAAAAGATCGAATGAAAAACTGCCATGGATTAATAAATGCGTTACGATTACTAATGCTGGAACAATACCTTCTGAAATTTTTAATCTAAATGAAGCAAGACTAAAGATAAAGGTTACAACAATAAACACCCAAAACTCATAGCCTAATAAGACAAATAAAAGCGTTGATAAAATCATCGCAAAAAACACATCAACGATGCGTTTAATTCCGATAGTTATCGAATCTTTTTTAGTTAATTGTATCGAAAGTAATGCGAGAACGCCACCTGTAAGCCAGTAATCAAGTCCAATCCATTTTGAAATAAGACCGGCCATGAGTGTGACTAATGTCATTTTAATCGCTGTATGTATAACTCTCATATCACTTACCGTTTGTGCATACGCTTGTATTGATCATAAAATAGATGAATGTCAGATAAATCAAAAGGTTTTTCTTTCGCTTTAATCTTTTCAATTAATTTGTCAAGTTGTGCATGTATGATTTGATGGACTTCTTCTGGATAACACATCTTATCAGAATGCACATTATATTCTTTTTCATCTAAAACAATATAAGACCCATCAGGAAAAACTTTGACATCTAAATCATAGTCAATATATTTGACAGCTTCTCCATCATATAAATATGGGCTTGATAAATTACAATAAAAATACACCCCATCTTTTTTTAACATCCCAATGATGTTAAACCATAAATCGTTATAAAAATAACAGATTGCTGGCTCTTTTGTATGCCAGCTTCTACCATCATGCTCAATGACTCTTGTGCGATGATGTCCAGTTACTAAACAATGTTGATCCTCTGATAGAATTACAGTCTTTTTCCATATTCTATGAAGTCTTTTATTATGTTTGTAACTATGGATTGGTACATGCATACCGGTTGATAATTTCATAAAACCACCTCAAATGTTGTTATTATTATATCATTTTTTTTATAATTATCTAATTAAAATGAATATAACCTTTGAGATGGTTTTATTTGACTTTATTAAATTTTTATTTGAAAGAGATTATTTTTTTATTCATTACTTGTTTCAGGGATATATTTTGCATAAAGTGTGATGTCTCTTGCTGGAAATACACCATCAAATGAATCTAGGGTTAAAAGTTCATCAAAAGCACTATCTAAATACCACCCTTCAAATGTGTAACCTTCCTTATAACTATCTAAGTCATAAGATGCATATGGGATATAGACATCAGTTGGGTATATATAAGACATGGGCAGTAAATCTATATCTAAGTCATGTTCAAAATAAATATAATAGATTGCAGTAAACCACTGAGCATATAAAGTTACATCTTCATTGATAACTGTATCTTTGTTATATATGGTTATACAATTTTCATCACACCATCCCACAAATTCAAACCCTTCTTTTTCTGATTTGGGATATAACTTACTTAAAGTAGATCCTTTTTCTAGTGTTAGTGATGAAACATCACTTCCACCAGATGCATCAAAAGTAACAGTGACAGTATTTGAACAACTAGATAATAAGAATGTAGATAAAACCATGAGTAATACAGTTAACTTTTTCATATATTTCTCCAACTTTAATTATAGTTTATCTTGTAATAATAATTCAGTATATAGATCAAATGTTTCTAGACGATCTTTTTTGTTGATGTAGAAATAGTTATCTCCATCAATAATTTCTATCCACTGATCTTTATATCTATTTAGATTTAAATATGCAGTGATATCGCCTTCTAAGACGAAATATCCTGCTTTAATACTTCCTAAAGATAATCCATCTTCTTTACTTTTTATGTTGATAGGATCAACTAGATTAATGATTAGCGTTTCATCAATATGAATCGTTTGATCATATGATCTATCATCAATGATTAATTCTTTGGTTGTCTCATCAATGATAAAGCTAGTATCTTTGGTATAAAGTGCAAGCATTGCACCACCAGAAATAAGTAGAATTAAAAACATAATAAACCCTAGTTTTGTAGCTCTTCTATATCTCATCATAACTATCTACATCCTTTATGTTTATCTAAATGATATTATGAATGTTTTTTCTCATGCAATACTTGATCTAATATAATAATCACAAATAAATATAATTCCGCATGATTTGTGTCATTGATTTCTATCTCGTAAGTATCTCCCCATGAAATGATTTTTTTTCGAATTGATGCGACAACTTTTCCATCATCAATAATATCAAAAGCATGTGCAAATAAACTTCCTTCAACATCCATTGATTTACCTAAAATCGTTAAGTGAAAGTTAGGTCTCAAACAAAATTTACGTTTAATAAAAGCGACAGACTCACCATTAGGTTTAAAGATCTGATACTGTGCAAATAGCGCAAAAACTTTTCTGTGAGATTTATATAAAACATTTTCACTTAAGTCTAGTAATTCTAATCGATTAGATAGACTCATAATTTTGCCTTTAACTTCATAAATGGTATTTTGAAATTCATCTGTTACTTTAAACTTATCTTTTAATGAAAAAACCTTTTGTTTAATATAAAATCTCATCCCCACACCCCTTTTCGAATATATCTTGATTAAATTATACTTCTATTTTATCAATAGCGCAATATGCGCCATTTATATAAAAAACAAAAAAGTCTCTATTTCTAGAGACTTCTTTTAGTCGACTTGTTTAAAATTATAGTTTAACAACGTTTGCTGCTGTTTCGCCGCGATCGCTGTTTACAACGTTAAATTCTACTTTTTCGCCTTCTTCAAGTGATTTGTATCCGTCACCTTGAATTGCGCTAAAATGTACAAATACATCTTTGCCTTCTTCTGTTGAGATAAATCCATATCCCTTGTCAGAATTAAACCATTTTACTGTTCCTGTCATGTTAATTACTCCTTTTCATATTATTGATTTCTTGCCATTTCTAGCTTTATATGTTTATACTTACCATTTGAGTGATTAACCAACTAAGTTACAATAATGTAGAAATCGTCATTATTTGTGATTATGTATTGATTATACTTTTTCATGATAACTCTTTAAAAAATCTTATTTGACTGACTAAGTTAAGTATATAAATGATTTAATCACTATATCTTTTCTTTAGCCACTTGTATATTATATCATTAATATTGATAAATGTCATATATTTAATCATTTTCTTATCATTTTCTTTTTTTACATGCATAAATCCTTATGTAGAGCCATTTTTATCACATAAAATATAATTACATAAATGATTTATTATATTTATTTAACAAAAACAAAGATAATCCCATCATTCCCAAAGTCTGAATCTGATTTTAGAATTTGCTCATAATTAACTTTTGTTTCATAATAAGGTGATGTATCATCTAGTAACATATGTTTAACCTCACCTGGTAAGTATCCTTTAATCAAACCTGACTTTTTCATGTTTCTTAAAGACTTTAGTGCTGCACTTTTAGATTGTGAGACTCCTTGAGTCGATCCATATCCTGTAAGAATTTTAAAAGCACTTTTTTCTTTACTTGCGATTTGTCTTAATACTTTCCCTATATCTGATATGGGTGTTTCTCCGTGAAATTCAGTGTATGTTTTCATCATCTACATCCTTTTTTTGTTTTTTTACCATTTGTTTTCTACACGTTCCGCAAAACCTATCATTTCTTTAATGACAATAGTTTCATGATTCACTTTAATCGTTCCAGAAAAAAGTCCAAAGACTTGATGTTGAACTGATTTAATGATTAGTGCATTCGTACTTGAGTTTCTATCTATGATTGGTTTAAAATCTAGGTTTATCATATGATCACTAGATACAATTTTCCATGGTTTTAAATAGTTATAAGTTTCACCATCTTTTGGAATGATAAATTCTACATCATCTAATTTATAGGTTTTATCATCATAAAATAACATGTTTTCTGTTGCTTTAGAAGTATCTCCAAATCCATAACCTAAGTTAAGTCCGATTTTATGATTTTCATAAATACCACTTAAACTTAACCAATACCAAGTATTATGATAAGTCCAAGCACCTCTACCCCAATCTAAGACGCCATAACATTCAGTAAAATCTAGTGATTCTTCTCCTAATTGGATATTGCCGTTAGCTTTGAGTAGATTAATCTTTTGATTATAATAAAATCTTTTTTTATTTTTAAAAGGTGTCGCGATCACCATAGAATCATCAATCATTTGATTTAGATATATATCTATAGCTAATGACTCTTTTGATTTAAAGTTAGGAATGAAAGCTTCGATGTGTCTTGTGTTTTTTTCATGTGTGATATCGATTTTCCATCCAGATTTTTTAACGCTTATATTGCCTGATTCACTTGTCTCAGGCAACCCAAAGCGCTTAAATGGCATAAAGCCCATCTTTGTCTTAGAAGTTTCCGTTCTTAAGTTGAAATCTAGAAGGGTTGCACTAAGTAGCCACATATATCCATTATCTGCAACTGTTAATGCGAGTCCATAATCTTTATTACCTAAATAGTAGTAATCCCATTCTTTTAAGCGCATACGTGCGTTTTTCACTAAACTTTTATCATAAGTCTTTATGAGTTTAGTGTGATAACCTGATTCAATCAGTACACCCTTCTTATTTAGAAGTG
>JBAZCK010000079.1:0-4418 GCA_041654955.1 Acholeplasmataceae bacterium
TCGATGTCATTAATGCTAGTTATTTTTGGTAGTTTCATGTTGTTGATTTTCTTAGGAAGCTTATTAAATAAGCAAAAAAACACTTAATAGATTCAAATACCATTTGAATTTTTGTGTGAAATAATCGTCATTAAGGCATTCTAAAATCAATTATGGTATATTTATCATGTACTAAATTTTAAAAACCTAAAAGTACACAGGAGAGATACATATGAAAATAGCAATCTTAACAGATTCAGGATCTAACTTATCTAAAGCATTTATTGACCAACATAAAAATTTATTTGTTATACCATTGATGATCATTATGGATGGCAAAAGTTATCGTGATCAAATAGAAATTAGTGCTGAAGAAATTTATAGTCAAATTGATGAAAAAACAATTACGACATCACTACCAGAAATGTCAGATCTTAAAGATGTTATAGATAAAATTAAGAAAGATGGATACACTGATTTATTAGTGATTAATATTTCATCTGGATTATCTGGAACATATAATGCTTTTAGAGTTGAATTAGAATCAGTTGAAGGTATCAATGTTAAACAATATGATACGAAGACTTTGGGTGGTGCTCAAGGATATTTAGTTGAAGAAGCGTTAGAACTTGTAAACAAAGGTCAAACAGTTAATGATGTTATTAAAGCTTTAGACAAACAAAGATATGAAGATTCAGTCGCATATTATACGATTAATACACTTAAATATTTAAGAAGAGGCGGTCGTATTGGTAAAGTAGAAGGAACTATCGGTGATATTCTTCATATTAAGCCAGTGATTACAGTAAATGATGATGGTGTATATGTTACAAGCGCAAAAGCTTTTGGATTAAAAAGATCATTACTTAACATGAAAAATCTACTTACTGAAAAATTTCAACAATTAAAAATTGATTTGACGATTCACTTTGGAAATGATAAAGAAAAAGCTATTGAATTAGGTGAAACGTTAAAAAGAGTGTTAAACATTAGAAACCTTACCATATCAGCATTAACACCAGTTTTAGGAATTCATACTGGTCCTGAAATGTTTGCGTATATCGCAAGAGTTGTAGAATAAAAAACATAAATCTCATTTCGATTGATGAAATGAGTTTTTTTATTTAATAGCTGATAAACTTCAAGTGTTTCATCCGGGGTTAATCATTGACTTAAATTAAAATATATTAAGAAGTTCTTTTATAAGTTAATTAAACCTAAAAAAATAGCCTAAGAATGATATGAGCCCTTTAAAGTAGACATTACAAATAATTAATTGTAGATGTTTATAGAAAGGGGATTTTTTCTTTATGAGAAGAAAACAAAAATATAATTAGACATTCAAAGTAATTGCTATTTCATATAACAAGTAATATAATACTAGTGAATTGAATCTGAAATAAACATGTAAGAATTTTGAAATATTTTAAAATACTATTTTTTAAAGGAGGATTTATGAAAAAAATTGTATTACTTATAAGCTTTTTTGCGTTTATTTTTGGACTTGCTGCTTGTAATAGAGAAATAGATGACTCGATAGAATCACCGCAAAATATTGAAATTACAAATGGTATAGTTAGTTGGGATGAAGTCTCTGATGCGGATCATTATTTAGTCTATGTTAATCAAGATGATTATGAGTCTGATACGACATCATTTGATTTAAAAACACTTTCTTTAGCAGAAGGTACATATGGTGTTACAGTTGTTGCGGTTAGAGATGATAAAGTATCATTACCTTCATCTGCAGTATCTTATGTTGTAGAAGGTGAAGTTAATGAAACTATTGATCCTCCAACTAATGTTACTTTATCAGGCGATACTTTAAGTTGGAGTGCTGTAACTGGAGCTACAGGATATGTTGTTCATGTAGGTGCGATGACTTTTAATGTTTCAACAACTTCTCTTGACTTATCAACTAAGTCAATTCCAGAAGGTACATTTAGTGTATATGTTGTTGCAGTAAAAGACAGTGTAACATCAAATCAATCAACAACAGTTTCATATACGGTAGAAACTAATGTGTCACAAGATGATATTAAATTATCCGTGCTTCACATGATTAATTCTACTTATGAACCAGATATGGAAGAAGATGATTTTATTGATATTTATGCATATAATGATTATCTCATGGCTTTAGATTCAGCTGATGCATATGCAGCAGCATCTATTGAACTTGGCATGACTTCTACACAAGCTATTAACTTCTTTGATGATGCTAAAGATATGGTAGATGGTATGGAATACATGACGAGTATGGACGAGTTTATGACTGAACTAGAATTGTTTGATGATTATGATATGTCAGCACCTGATTTAGCTTTAGTTGTTTATAACTTACTAGAAGTCATGATTAATTCAGAAATTAGATCAATGAATTTAAGAATTGATGAAAATGAACTTGAAATATTAGATGCGACAAGTAATATCTCTGATATGAAATCTAGTCAAAGCTATATTGATGCATATAATTTCATGAAATCATATGCGACAGTTGATGAATATGATGCTATTGATATGTTATTTTCTGGTGAACAACAAACATTATTCTATGCTACTTATGATATACAAAATGTACTCATAGGTAATGGTGGACAAGTATACCTAGAAGATTATAGTTGGGATCAAAGCCTAGATTCATCTTATGTTGAAGATTTGATTGCTGTTATGACATCTATGATGGAAGATGAAGATGGAGAAGCATTTATTACAAACTTCTATTTTGAAATAATGGTTATACAAAATCTAGTATATCAAGTAAATTGGCTAGAAGAACTCCAATATATGAATGATGAGTATGAAAGTGAAGTTGAAAGTTTAGGCGTTGTAAAGACGACAATTACAGCTCAAAAACAAGAGATCGTTGGTTCACTTGAAGTTTTCTTTGAATTTTTATTTACTGTAAAAGATACGATACCACAAGATGTCATTGATGATATTGACAGTATGATGATGGGTCAAACATTAACGATGGCTGAAATGTTAATGATTAAAGATGAACTTGTTTTTGTGATTCAATCGGCATTACCTGATGCAACTGATTTTGAATTAGTTTTTGAAACGATGATCACAATCACTGGAGCTGCATCAAATATGGATGTTCAAACTGCTTTAGAGTATTCTAACTTTATTGCACAGACATCTCATGCATCTGTTGATTTATTTTTAACTTTAGTAGGAGATATCGATGAACCACTTATTACTGGTGGTATGACTATATTAGAAGATGCTCAAGATGAATTTGGGGATTATGATTTTGAAACTAACCCTAAAGTTGCTATAGATTTTGCTTTATATGTAGTAAACTATTTAGAAACATTTGCTGTAGAAAATCAAGTAAAAGTAGATGCACTTTCAGCTTTATTCACTTATGAAATTAAAGAAGAATTTTACGTGATGTTCTTAGATGCAGCAATTACACAAATCGAAAATGATATGTATATGGATCCAACAGAACAAGATGTGATGATTGGTCTTCTTGAAGATATGCAATTAGAATTTGATACATATTATGGTCTATATTTATTATTTGAAGATAATGTATCTGATGTCATAGGATATATCATTGATTCTGAAGCGAGAATATTTAAAACATTTATTGATTTAGACAATGAAATAAATCCTGATTTATCAGTCATCCTTCCAAATTTAGAATTACTTATTGAAGATATTCATATGATTGATGTAGCATGGTTTGATGAAATAACTGCAACAGAAATAGATATTGTTTTTGAAGCTGCAAAACTTCCTCTTAAAGCTATGATTTCTATGGAAAACTCATCAGTACCATTTGATACGTTATATACAGAGTTAACACCACATTTAAAGACAGTAATACTTAACTTTATTGATCTACAAAGTGATTTAATGGTACAAGCAGATGCACTTGATTTATCTTCTATTATATTAAATCCAAATGTGTCTTCAGAACAAATTGGTGTAGCTTATGCAGTAGTTACAGCGTTAGACTTAACCTTAACCACTGATAATGAAACGATGATTTTTACGTCATTAAATCTTGTGTTTGATTCAATTTTAGGAAACACAAATGTCTTAGACTTAATGGGAGCAACATCAGCTGAAGTTGATGACCTTCAACTAAACGTCTTTAGTGATCTTGAAGCTATGATTGATGAGATTCAAGCATTAGCTTCATTAGATATCAATGCATTAACTGTTGATGATGAAAACAGATTACTTGAATTAATGATGAATCTTGGTGTGTTTCCTCCACAAGATCCAATGCTTAATTAACATAACTAAATCAGAACAAAAGTAATATTTACATATTACTCCTTTAAAACGATACTTTACCCAAATAGGTAAGTCCGTTTAGGCGTGTTCCAACCTATAAACCCTGTCCCTAAGGCATCGGGCTTACATTTTCTAATTATATTTAATGAGGCGTTTAAATCAGCATTGATTAAAATGCCTTT
>JBAZCK010000080.1:0-4376 GCA_041654955.1 Acholeplasmataceae bacterium
GACACAAACTTTAGCAACCAATAAAGTTAATTTTGTCTTTGAAGAAGAACATGTAGCTGTTTATATGACTGGTGTTGAGATGGACAGATTAGATTATCAAAGCCTTGGACTATATAATTTTGATTTTAGTTCGACAGAAACATCAGAATTAACAAGATTAAGTGTCGCATTAAAAATGATGTATGAAAGACAAGATGTTGTCTTTATAGCAGAGGTGTTTGCTAATTATTTTTTAATCGTTCTTGATTATGTATTTTTAGTACTACTGATGGCAGTACTCATGTCAGTTTTTGCTGGTAGAATTCCAATGCCATTTTCTATGCGCTTTAAAATGTCAGTTTATTTAACGACGATATACGCTGTCATTCAACTTGTTTTAGTACTCTTTGGTGCAGCTAGTTTAAGTCTATTAGGATATTTTGCAGTATATTTTTATCATGTATGGGCATACCGTCACATGAAAGTTATACCGAAAGGAGTTATTTAAGTGGAAAAAAACAAATTTCAATTATTTTTAGAGCAATCAAAATTCCAATCTTCCATTTTAAATAATGCCAATTTAGAGTATGTTTTAGTAGATGAAAAAGCAAAGAAATGGACATTTGTCATAACCTTAGATGAAATGATAGACCCTGAGGTTCTTTTACCATTTGTAGAGCAACTTAAAAGCTATTTTAGAGTACCTAAAGTGGTATCTAAAGTTGATGTGAACATCTCATTTAAACAAAAAGATAAACTTGCTGAATTAGCATGTAAATATTATGATTACGCAGTGATTGAACTTGCCAAAGAAAAAGCAAGTTTTTTAGTGCTGAAAAACTTTAAAGCAATTTATGAAGATCAAAAAATTAAAGTGCTTATAGATCCAGATAGTACCTATGTTGGACAATATTTTAAACAAATTATTAAAGTACTTTCGCCAATTGGTATAGATCTTGATATTGAATATCAAATATCAGACGCACTAGAATCAACATCTAAAATCATTTCTAAGTCTATTAAAGCACAAGAAAAGGTTTTAGAACAAAGAGGGCAATACGTCAAACAAACAGCAGAAAAAGTGACGAAAAAGACATTTACGAAAAAGAGTAGTCCTAGCGCGATTGCGATTAAAGAAATTCCGCTTGATCAATATCGCTTGGATCAATATAAAAATCAAAAAGGTGACACTAACTTTTTAATAGAAGGTGTGATTCAAAAATTAGAAATCAGACAACTCACAAATACCAAACTCTTAAGTTTTGTATTGTATGACGATGATGATGCCATTCATGTTAAAAACTTCTTGAGTCGTAAAAAAGATATTGATGTTGCAGAATCGCTACATGATGGTGATGTTGTACAAGTTGAAGGTAGAGCACAATTTGATACGTATCAAAAAGATGTTGTTATTTTTGCGAATGCTATAAATTTTTTAGAAAAAACAAAAAAACAAGAAAGATTAGATAAAGCTAAAGAAAAAAGAATTGAATTTCATGTCCATACGAAGATGAGTAACATGGATGGTATTGGTGATGTATCAGAATATGTTGATCAAGCATTAAAATGGGGACATGAAGCGATTGCGTTTACGGATCATAATGCGCTTTATGCATATCCTGATATTTATAAATCAACAAAAAATAAAAATATCAAGCCTATTTATGGTGTGGAACTTGATTTTGTTGATGAAAAAGCATTTAAAATCACTACAGATTCAAATCAAGATTTAAATTTAAAAGAACAATCTTATGTCATTTTTGATATTGAAACAACAGGTTTATCATCAACTAGAGATAAAATCATTGAAATAGGTGCTGTAAAAGTGACATCTACATCTGTTGTTGATAAGTTCCAAACTTTTGTTAATCCCAATGAGGGTTTATCAGAATTTACAACAAAACTTACTAGTATCACCGATGAAATGGTTAAAGATGCACCTCAAATAGAAGATATCTTACCTACTTTTTTAAAGTTTTGTGAAGGTAGTATTTTAGTTGCACATAATGCATTATTTGATGTTGGACATATTAGAGAAAATGCTGCTAAACTTGATTTAACTTTTGATGATTCACTTGTGATTGACACTTTAAGTTTAGCGAGATATTTTTATTCTGATCAATTAAAACGATTTAACTTAAAAGCAGTAGCAAAACTGTTTAAAGTTAAACAAGAACAACATCACCGCGCAGATGATGATGCTTATGTGACTGCTCAAATTTGGCAGTTGATGTTACAAGACTTGATGTCTAAAGATATTAGAACATATAAAGAGATTAATGAGGCTATTGATCTTAAAGAAGCATGGAAACACCAAATGCCTTATCACATCAATGTTTTAACCCAAACTCAAGAAGGGTATAAAAACTTATTTAAAATTATAAGTGATGCTTTAACAGATCATTTTTATAATGGGCCTAGAACTTTAAAATCAGTTTTAGAAAAGTATAGACAAGGTATTTTAGTAGGTAGTGGATGTGCTAATGGTGATGTTTTTGAGATTGCTTTAAATAGAGATGATGAGTCATTAAGAAAAGCGATTGACTTTTATGATTATATCGAAGTTCAACCACCTCAAGCATATAAACATTTAAAACAAGATCTTGGACAATTTGCAGATGAAATTATTGAAGCAGTTATTACAAAAATTATTAAATTTGCGAAAGAAAGAAAAAAATTAGTGATAGCTTCAGGTGATGTACATTATTTAGAGAAAAAAGATGTCTTATACCGAGAAATTTATATCAGAACTCCTTTAGTTGGTGGAGGTATCCACCAACTTAATAAGTATAATGAAATGCCAGAACAATATTTTTTAACAACTGATGAAATGTTAAAATCCTTTAGCTTCTTAGATCAAGAACTCGCTTATGAAATAGTAGTTAAAAATACGCATATCTTAAATGATAAAATTGATCATATTGAAGCATTTACAAATCAACTATACGCACTTCCTGATGATGCGTTTGTTGAACAATTAGGTATAGAGTCTATTTCAGGTGAGGTTAAACGTCTTGTTTATGATAAGATGTTAGCTTTATATGGAGCTAAACCACATCCAATTGTTACTGAACGGGTACAAAAAGAATTAAATAGTATTATTGGTAATGGGTTTGCAGCAAACTACTATATTTCTCATTTACTTGTTAAAAAATCTTTAGAAGATGGATATTTAGTTGGGTCTCGTGGATCTGTTGGATCAAGTTTGGTTGCGACTTTACTTGATGTCACTGAAGTTAATCCATTAAAGCCACATTATAGATGTCCAAATGGTGATTTTACAGTTTTCCATTTAACAGATGAAGAAAAACTAGCTTATGGGTTAACACCAGAACAAAAAGCATTTCAAGGCTATTTTGAAGATATTCAATCTGGATATGACCTACCAACACATGATTGTCCAATCTGTAAAAAAAGATTAATCAAAGACGGTCATGATATCCCATTTGAAACTTTCTTAGGATTTGAAGGCGAAAAAGTGCCTGATATCGATCTGAACTTTTCTGGTGATTATCAATCAAAAGCACATGCTTATGTAAGAGAACTCATTGGTGCTGATCATACATTTAGAGCAGGTACGATTCAAACAGTCGCTGAAAGAAATGCTTTTGGTTATGTCAAAGGTTATTTAGAAGATAAAAAATTAGAAAAACGTTCAGCTCAAATTGAACGATTAGCTAAAAAAATAGAAGGTGTCAAACGTTCAACAGGACAGCATCCTGGTGGGATTGTTGTTGTGCCTAAATCAAAAACGATTTATGATGTGACACCAATTCAATATCCAGCAGATGATGTCAATAGCGAATGGAAGACAACGCATTTTGATTATCACTCATTTGAAGATAATTTATTAAAACTTGATATTCTTGGTCATGATGATCCAACAATGATTAAATTTTTAATGGATTATGTGATGGAAAATCTTGATGAGTTTCCATTTGATAAAGCACAAGATATTCCACTTGATGATCCTATGGTTTACAAACTATTTTCAGGAACTGAAGTAATAGGTGTAGAATCTCATGAAATCATGAGTGATGTTGCTTCTTATGGTATTCCAGAGTTTGGAACATCATTTACTAGACAGATGTTAGTTGATACAAAACCAAATACATTTGCTGGACTTGTAAAAATTTCAGGTCTATCACATGGAACAGATGTATGGCTTAAAAATGCACAATCCTTAATTAATAATAAAACCGATTACGGTAAAATTTCATTTAAAGATATCATTGGGTGTCGTGATGATATCATGGTTCAACTATCTGAGTTTGGCTTACTTCCGATTAAAGCTTTTGAGATTATGGAGTTTGTTCGAAAAGGTAAACCAAGTAAAGATCCTGCTAAATGGCTTTTATATGAACAAGAGATGAGAAACCATAATGTACCAGAATGGT
>JBAZCK010000081.1:0-4269 GCA_041654955.1 Acholeplasmataceae bacterium
CTTAGAAATTTAGGAATGATTGGAGCACCTGTACCATGAAGTGGTGAATAAACTATTTTAACCTTTTTATGCTCATCATTAATCTTTATATGTTTGATTGCATCTAGATAAATATCATCAAAAGATTCATCAATATATGTGATTAAATCATTATCTTTAGTTTGAATATTAAATATGTCTTTAATATCATGAATTTCCTGAATAATTTGATTTGCATCATCAGGGTTAACTTGAGCACCTGTTTGATCATATGCTTTATAACCATTATACTCTTTAGGGTTATGAGAAGCTGTAAGCATGATACCACCGCTTGCTTTAAAATATCTTACCGCAAAGCTAAGCATTGGTGTTGGTCTTAAGCTATGAAATAAATAACTTTTAATGTTTTTTGCTGCAAGTACCATCGTTGCTTCTTTCGCAAATCGTTTCGAATCTAATCTATTATCATAACTAATTGCTACACCATTTGTTAAATCATGTTTAAGCAAGTAATTCGCAAATCCTAAAGTCGCTTTTCTAATGGTATAAATATTGACACGATTTGTCCCAACACCCATGATGCCTCTAAGACCGCCCGTGCCAAAACTAAGATCCTTATAAAAAGCATCTTCTATTTGTTTTTCATTTAATGTTTCTAATTCAGCTTTTAAGGTTTTATCCAAATCCTTGTTTTCTTTCCATAAGTTGTAATTATCTTTATAATCCATCATATCACCTCTCTTTATTTTCTAAATTGTTCATTTTTATTATAAATTTTTAATAAGCCTTTTAAAATGAGATCTTGATCTACATTTATCTCATGACGACAAAGTGGTGCTATCATTTGTGATAAACCACCTGTTAGAATCACTTTAAAGTCCTCATCAACCTCAGCGCTTATTTGCTCAATCAAGCCATCAACTTGTGCTGCAACACCATATGTAACCCCTGATTGCATACAATGAATTGTATTGGTTCCTAATACTTTTTTAGGCACTTCAATATCAATATCAGGTAAAAGTGCAGTTTGTCCAACAAGAGCTTTAATTGAAATATTTACACCTGGTGTAATAATAACACCTAAAATAGTTTTATGTTTCACATAAATATATTTAATCGCTGTTCCTAGATCTACTATTAATGCTTTATCGATATCATCATCAATACCAACTGCATCACATATTAAATCCGCACCTACTTCTCTTGGATGATCTGTTTTAATATTTAGTCCTGTTTTAATCCCAGGTCCAACAATTAAAGGTTCAATACCAACAAACTTAACAGCAATTTCTTTTAATCTTTCAGTGACTCTAGGCACAACACTAGATATAGCGATATGTTTAACTAATTTAAAATCAATTAAACTCTTCATTTGAATAAAATATTCATCTGCAGTTTTTGTAACTTCAGTATTGAGTCTATAAGTATCAATAATCTTAAATCCATCAGAGGTACCGATAAATATATTGGTGTTACCTACATCAAATAATAAAAACATAATAAGTCCTCATTTCTAAACGTTTTGGGCTTTTAATTGGTTGATCGCAATAACAATCGGAGTTCCGATTAAAACAGCTAAAATAGCCTCTATTAAGCCGTTGGTGACAGCTACAGTATAAACAAATCCTAAAAGTTCATTTGATGGAATAAACTGTGTGATAAATGCTCTTTCAAAGGTTACTAATGCAGTTAATACTAATACAGTATGAAGTACAGTTGCCATTAAAAATGTTGAAGGAATCACTGTTTGTGATTTATCATTTTTACGAATTAATGTATAGTATGATGTTATAAAAATTGCCATAATGAGTAAAGCAAGTGGATAAACGATATTTTCATTCCAATTAGATTCTTTAACAATCACTGATGATGCATAAAATAATGCAAAAACAGTTAAAATCGTTACAAAACCAAAGATATAAATATCTGAATTCTTAACTTTTCGATCGAAAAGTTTAAATAAATCAAATAAATAGCTTGCTGCAATCGCAAATAACATTCTTGGAAGTACAGATACTAAAGGATTAACAAACGCAGGATCTAAAACACCAGTTGGTGTGGTTGCTGCTCTGATTAATGAACCAATCCCAAACATAAATCCTAAAAGTAATGTATACTTTTTAGGCAACAAAAAAGCACCAATCAATACTGGTATATGAATTAATGTAAGTGCCATAGTTCCAATCGTAATAAAACCAACTTGAGGCACAAATGTCATCACCAAAATAATTGCTGCAAACACAGTGGTAAGCGTTAAGCTTTGAATTTCATTTCTTTTCATTTTTTCTTCTCCTTTTTAGGCCACTAAGGGTCCCATAAGTCAACACTATTATATACGAATGTATATGATTTATCAAGAAAAAAAGAAGTGATGATTAGCTTTTAAGCAAAACTAATCATCACTTTGTCATCAAGATATGTCAATAATACATCTTTTTCTTTAATTAAACCTGTTGTTTGATCTTTATGATAGCTTTTTAATCGTATCACTTTTAAATCATCATTTATAATCACTTGATTTAAATTTTCATAATAACTTTTTAATAATTCATATGAAGAAAAAATATTTAAATTCACTTCTCCTTGATTAATTTCTATATAAGGCATGATATATATATCATCATTATAATTTATGGATAGTTTTCCGCTATATAAATAAAACATATCTAATTGATGATCATATTTGAGTGTAAATAAAGCTTCATCTTTTAAAAATACATAATAATCAACTAAATTTATATGGTCACTAAACTTATCGACATATTTTTCATGATTGATCACATGTCTTTCAATAAAATCATCAGCATCAGACATACTAAAAGAGACATAATCTAAATTCTCTTTGAAATCTCTAACAGCGTAACTACCTAAATGAAGTGATTCATCAGAAAATTGTGATTTCACTTCTATACGTTCATATATAACGACTAATATAATCGTTAAGATGAGTCCAAAGAGTATGATGACACCGCTATAAATTGTCACATTTCTTTTTGTTTTGGTCATAATACCACCTTTCTTCTACAATAAAATCTTTTTTTAGATGATAAAGACCATTATAAAAATGGTCTAAAACATTTAATCTCTATAAGGTCCCCATGGAGAGTTATCAGGGTCTGTGTAGACTCTATTTCCTCTGTTGAGTGCATCAATTTCTTTGATTTCTTCTTCTGATAATTTAATAAACTGAGCATCGTAATTATCTTTAATTCTTGATGGTGTTATAGACTTAGGAATCATAACGATTTGTCTATGAAGTCCCCATGCAATCACGATTTGTGCGATACTCTTATCATATTTTTTCGCAATTTCTCCTAATTTTTCACCCCAAATGCCTTCAAATACGCCACCTTTCATTAAAGGTCCATAAGCTTCCATTTGAATATTTTTTTCATCTAAATATTTTTTCAAAGGCACTTGTGATAAACCTGGATGACATTCTACTTGATTAATCATCGGTTTAATTTTTGCGGTTTTAAGTAAATCTTCGATATGATGAATTTGAAAATTTGATATACCAATAGCTCTCGCTTTTTTTGATTCGTATAGCTTTTCAAAAAACTTCCATGTTTGCTGATTAATCTTAGCATCATGATTTGGCCAGTGAATTAAATATAGATCCACATAATCAGTTTTTAGTTTCTTTAAAGATTCATCAAACATCTTTTGCATATTTTCAATGCTTGTATGAAATCTTTGTTTAGTCGTAATAAATAAATCACTTCGATCAACTTTTGAATCTCTAATAGCATCTCCAATGCTTTCTTCATTGGCATACATTTGAGCTGTATCAATATGGCGATATCCAACCTCTAAAGCATACTTAACTGTATCATAAGCCGTTTTTCCATCTTCTGTTTTAAATGTTCCTAGTCCAAATAAAGGCATTTCATAACCATTATTTAATATAACTTTTTTCATGATCATTATCCTTTCAAATTTTTAATTTTTTGTGGAGTTAAATCTTTTAAAACACTAAATAACATTTTCTTTGCGCTATTTAAATCATCAATATCCATCATCGCTGCAGTTGAATGAATATATCTTGCAGGAAGTCCAATAGTGGTTGCTAAAACGCCATCTTTTAAATCAAGTGCTTTAGCTGCATCCGTTCCACCTTTTGAAGTGAAGTATTGATATTTAATATGTCTTTTTTTAGCGAGATTTACAAAATAATCTAATAATCCAGTGTGCATCACATTTCTTGGATCATATAATCTAAGTAAAAAACCTTCTCCTAATTTTCCAAGACTATCAGATGATGTCATATCATTTACTGGTGATGCATCA
>JBAZCK010000082.1:0-4084 GCA_041654955.1 Acholeplasmataceae bacterium
TAGCTCCACATTCTGGAAGAGGCATTAAAGGTATTTTTTTGTTATGATCATGTGCAGTTTCAAAAGCATTTTGAATCATTCCTACTTGTGGTCCATTGCCATGAATAACAGCCACTTGATGACCATCAAGTGATAAATCAACAATGCTTTGTGCTGCATGTTTTACTAATTCTAATTGTTCACTTGGATTATCTCCAAGTGCATTTCCACCTAAAGCGACTACGATTTTCATTTTTCTAGCTCCTTAGCATAATCTTCTAATGCTTTTTCGAAACAAGCCATCGGTGGATTAACTAATCCAGCACCAACTTGTCCAACACCTGCTTTTTTATGTGCCATACCTGTATTAATAATCGGTAATATATTTGATTCGACAACTTTTAAAATGTCAATGCCTAACGCAGTAGGCATGAAATCTAATGGAGGTAATGTAAAGACTTGATGTTTACCAGCAGTAATGTCATGCATCTCTTTAGAATAATCATAGGCTTGTTTAACGACACCACCAACAAATTGAACAATTGCTGGTGCACCACCCATCGCAAATCCACCAATACCACATGTTTCAGTTATCGCACTATCACCTATATCTGGTGCTGCATCATCTTCTGTAAATCCTGGAAACATTAAGCCTTTGACATAATTTGCTGGTGCAGTAAACCACTTATCACTTGATGCCAATTGAATTCCAAAATCAACACCATTACGACTCATCGCTACAACAACTGTTGAATATGGTGTATGTCTTGCACTATCAAGTGCTAACTTACAATAAGGCATCGATAAATTTAAAAAATAATGTTCATTATTTTTAATGAAATTTAGAGCATCTGATTTCATTTGATCAGAAAAACTGGTTTGTACGATATATCCAGCAACTTCTCTTAAAAATAATGCTGATGATGCTTTATTACGATTATGACACTCATCACCCATGTGAAGTGCTTGGGTGATGATAGATTTTATATCTATACCGTGTGCTAGTTCAACTGCTTCATTTAAAACTGGCATCACTGTTTTTTCCATAAATTTCAAACGATCTAATACTTCTTTACTATTCGCACCATAACGAAGCACTTTACCTAATCCTTCATTAATCGTACAATAACTATAGTTTTTATGTGTTTCATTATATAACACATGCACTGGCATCGATGGAGATATAATACCTGCCATCGGACCTACTGCTTGATGGTGATGTGCACTATCAAATGTTATCTTTCCTGATTTGGCTAGTTTAATAGCTTCATCTTCATTACCAGCTAGACCTTCATACATTAAAGCTCCTATGATAGCACCTTGCATCGGTCCAGCCATTTTATCAAAAGAAATTGGTGGACCAGAATGTAAGATGGTATGAGATGTCATATTTGGTATAACTTCTTTAGCTTGTTTAACAGCAACTAATTTAGCTTCTGCAGCTTTAATCTTAGAAACAACTTCTTCGTTTGCTTTTTGAATTTGATCTGTATAAGGTCTAATTTTATTTAAAAGTGATAGTAATTTTAAATCTCCACTTGCTGGTGGTCTCCATTCAAGATGAACATAATCTAGTTGTTGTGTTTCAAAATCTTTTTTGAAACTAGGAGATCCAACATTAACCACTTTTAAAGTTTCATTAAATAGTTTTGTTATACTCATTTGCTACCTCCTACAATTTCAGCTGCAATTAATGCAGCATGAGCATTCGTTTTTGCAATGATTACATCATGTGCTTTTAGTAATGCTTCAGATTTTTCTAAGTTTTGTTGATCTTTATCCGTTCCACACACATATGCAACAAAACTTAAATGTCTTTGATCTTTTTTAGCAATATTTATTGCTTCATCAATGGTTTCTATAGTCACACCTACTGGATCTTCATGTGATCCAAGTCCAAGTTCAAAATCAAGTAAGATAACTGATGTTTCAGGATTTTTCGCTTCTTCTATGATGCGATCTAATCTAATCATTGGTTCAATCATTGGATGTGGTTTACCTTGTGTAAACACATCATCACCTAAATCTACAAGATTATGACCAGAACTAATCATAGGATCATACATTTTTTCTTCCTTTTTCTTAGCAACATTGCTTGTGATATTTCCAACTTTGACTCTTAAAACACTTAATGTTTCTGCTGTTAATGTTCCACCACAAAATAAACCTTTGATTTTATTTTGAGATTTATTTTTTAGAGCACATTCTTTATCAATCAATCGTTTAGTTTCTTCATCAATAGCCATGAGATTTGGTGTTTTAATATCACTTAATGCTAATGCTTTTTGTGCAGCTTCAGTTAATGTAGATACAAAATGTACATCTTTTAATGTTTCATCAACAACTGCATCTAATAAACAAACAACAACAGGTTTATTTACTGATTTAATTTTTGATAAAATCTTATCGAGAACTGTTTGATGTGGTGGTTTACTAATTAATACAATCACTTTAGTTTCATCATCTTCACTAAGTGCATCAATACTCTTAAGCATCATTTTTCCACCAACAGCTTCAGATAAATCTCTACCACCAACACCAATCGCTTGACTAATACCTCCACCAAAGCGATCAATAATCACTGTTACTTCTTGAAGACCCGTACCACTAGCAGCAACCAGCCCAATAGAACCTCTATTAACTTGATTTGCAAAACACAAACCTTTACCATTTATAATAGCTGTTCCGCAATCAGGACCCATGAGTAGTAAATCTTTTTTAATTGCTAAATCTTTTAAACCAATTTCATCTTTAACACTCACATTATCACTAAATAACATGACATGCATGTTATTCTCTAGTGCTTTATATGCTTCATTAGCTGCATAGATGCCTGGAACACTAATGATAGCGATATTGCTATCTTTTGCTTGTTTCGCTTGAGAAATCGTCTTATAAGTTGTTTTTTCATCATCTTGTGATTTCATATCTTTATTATTGAGTTTATCTAATACTTGATCTACCCAACCATCAATTGCTTCATTCATATCAACACCGATTAATAAATCATTAGGTGTTGCATCATTAAATTTCTTATGATATAAGCCCACTGAATCCATCATATCTTTGTTCATGTCCGTTCCCATAAACATCACAAGATCTTTTAATTTTAATGCTTTTTTAATTGATACTGTTGTACTCATCAGAGTCACAGAATCATAATAAGCATTTTTAATAACTTCATAATCTTTCATTTTTATGTTCACCTTCTTTTATGCCATGTAAAAATCCAATAAGCATACCTATACCACTGGTATCGCCAATATGCATTAGTTTTTTTGCATGATCTATTTTTTTGTTTATAAATATATCTTCTATCATCTCAATATATATATCAGGATACATTTTCTCATATGTGTCTTTTAGATTTTGAGACGATAAAAGATTGGTTTTCTTATAAGCCAGAGGCATAAGATCTTTCATCCACTCTATTTTTTTACCAATACTATTTTTACCTAAGATATATCCAACAAGCACATCGTCTCCATAAGGTGTTAATCCAGGTCCTAGACCTAAAAGTGAGATTGCATGTATGAGTGTTTGATCTTTAAAAAATTGATTGACATAATAAAATGTTTGTTTCATAATGTTGTAGTTATATGTCATTAAGACATGATCAAAAATGATTTGATCTATCATTTTTGTTAACTGATTAGATAATATATCAACATCATCTGTTTTTTTATATTTAAGATTGTATGGTTTATAGGTTTCAATGACATCCTTATCAATCATAAAATTTAAATCACCGATTATAAGTTTATGATCCATGATATAAACGCTACTTTGTGGCTTTATATCATGCATTTGAAAATCTATGGGTTGTTTTATTTTTATATGATGAATACCTTTAGACATATGATATCCAATGGTAATGATTTTATTTGAAACACCAAGATGTATTGAATGTTTATGAATACCAAAAATGGTTGCACCAAACTCTACAATTAATCTATAAACATCAAGACTTATTGATTTTATATCATATGTTTTTTCCATAATCATACCTTCTTAAATATAAAGGAATCTTTTAAAATGACTCAAGCATAGATGCTTATTAATCATAAAAGATTCCTTATATGAATGTTTCGTTTACTTAACGATT
>JBAZCK010000083.1:0-4028 GCA_041654955.1 Acholeplasmataceae bacterium
AAATATTTCCATCGTATGTGTAGAATCGATACTGGCTTGTAGTAATATTTTTTGATTATTTAAATCGTTTTGAACATTTATTCTTGTTTTTTGATGATGTACAACAACAGCAAGTAACATTGTTAAGATAGGAAATAAAATCAAATACGGTAGATAAGTATTTCTAATTACATCAAATGCTTGTGGCCAAGGAATTAATAGAAATGCTAAAAGTGTAACAATATGTACAATTAATCCTAGAATATAATATTCAATATAATAAGGTAATTTAGGCAATATTTTTTTTATGTACTGCCAATTTAAACCTATAAGTGCAGATGCAAAAATGGTTGTCACCCCAGAATAGATGCCTGAACCACCTAAAGATATACGATATACTAAAGCGATAAAGACAGCTACGCCTGTAGTTAGACCACCAAAAAACATGCCTGTAACACTTAATAAGACTGTTCTAGTATCAAATATAAGTCCTTCTTCTATAACCCATGGGTTTCTCATAATTAAAAGTAAGATACCACCGATAGTTAAACCTAAAAGTATATGTCTTATTTTTTTATTGAATTTGGCATCAAAAGAAGTTGCAGCAAATAAAAAGCCTAAGCCAAAAAGTAAGATTGCATTTTCTAATAAACTATTAAAACTATTGATGAGGTCATTAAAGAAGTCCATAGGTCCACCTACATTTGTTTGATATTCTTATTATATCATTTTAAGATAAATAAAAAAGTCAATTTTCATTGACTTTCATAGTTTTTCTATCTTTGACTACCAGTAAAGAAGACTGCAATAGTTTTTGGACCTGAATGTGCACCTATAACTGGACCAATGATTCCAAATTTAACTTCTTTAACCCCAACTTGTTCTATAATTAAATCTTTGATATATTCTGCATCACTTAAATCGTCTCCATGAGAAATAAAAATTGTTTGTTCTTTAGGATTAGTTATTTTTTCTTTCATGATATCAACGATTGTTTGAAGAGATGTTTTTCTACCTCTAGCTTTTTTAATAGGGACTAATTTACCTTCATCAGTCACATGTAGCACTGGTTTAACTTTTAATAGTGATCCTAAAAGTGCTGCTGTTCCAGATAATCTACCGCCACGTTTTAAAGTTCCTAAATCATCAACAGTAAATAAATGAACTATATTTAATTTATGTTCTTCTAACCATTGTCCTAATTCATCAATAGATTTACCTTCTTGTGCTTTTTGATATGCGTACCAAATAAGTAAGCCTTGTCCCATGGACGCACAACGTGAATCTACGATGACAATTTTACGTTCTGGATATTTTTCAATAAGTTCTTGTCTTGCGATTACTGAAGATTGATAAGATCCTGATAATGCAGATGAAAATGCAATATATAATATATCTTTCCCATCTTTTAGTTTTTGTTCAAAGAACTCTAGAAATTCACCGACATTAATCAATGATGTTTTTGCTACTTTCTTATCTCTTAGCATGTCATAAAAATCGTTGACCTTTAATTGTCTTTCATCAGGATAATGTTTATAGACATTACCTTCAATCTCTACGGATAAAGGAATGACATCAATTTTCATCTCTTTAACTTGATCTAACGTTAAATCACTGCATGAATCGGTAACAATCTCATAAGTCATTTTCATTTTTAAACCATCCTTTTTATAATTTTTGCTTAAATATATAAATAAACTTTAAATTATTTTATCATAATATACTTTTGTTCGACAATAAAGCGCATTTTATGTAGCTTTTTTAGCTTTAGTTTGATTAAGACTCTTAAAATATTCTAAACTAGATTTTAAAGTCGCTGCTAAAGGCACTGCTAAAAGCACGCCTACAAATCCAAAGATGCCTCCAAAGAAAATTAAACTAGATAAAACTAAAAGTGGATGAATTTGAACTTTGTTTCCAAGAACAAGTGGTTGGACAATACTGCTTTCAATAGCTTGTTCTAAAACCTGTAGGACTAAAACGATAATCATAGCGATTAAATAGATCCCTAATCCATTTGATGTGTCTACTGACTCAAGATGGAATGTAAGCAAATATATCATAGGTAATGATAATCCAATCCAAGCACCAACATAAGGAACAATATTAAACAATCCCATAATTAGTGCAAATAAAATAGCCATCTCTATACCAAACTGTGGAATAAAAAGCGATAGTGTTGTTAATGTAATCGCAAAATAACTTGCGATCAAACCAATCATAATCCCCTGACCTTTTAAATAATTTCTAACTGAAGTATCTGTTCTTTGACCTAATGCTTCTAAATGTGGTTGTAATTTTTCAGGAAAAACATGATTGATACCTGTAAAAATATATGTTTTTTCTTTAATTAAATAAAATAAGAAAACAGGCGTTAAAATTAAAATCATCAATGCTTGAAATACTGAAGATGTTAAATTTGTAATAACCCCTATCAAACCACTAAATATATCAATAAGTCTATCTACTGAAAGTCCATTTGTTGTTAATTGATTAATCAACTCAGAAATATTTGTATTGCTTAAATATGAATCAACATAAACTTGGATTGCATCTATGACAGCTTTAATCCAGCCTTCATCAATCATATTAACTAAACTTGAAAAAATACTAGTCATTTGGATTACTAAATTAATAAGTACAAACGCTAATAATCCAATGATGACGATTAATCCTAATATAATAGCTAATATAATACTTAAACTTCTTTTAATACGCAATTTCTTTTCAAATAAACTTGCAAGTGGTCCAATGATAAAACTTAAGAAAAAAGCGATTGAAAAAGGAATAAATACTGATCTAAATGCATTTGAAATATTTGTTAGAGTCTTTCCACCAACAAGTTTTAATACATATAATCCGATTAAGGTCAATACAATAATTGACACCCATAATAGGACTCTTAATAACTTATCTTTACTCATCTTTTGATTTGGCATATAGATCCTCCACAAATTTCTTAGTTTATATCTATGATAAATTATATCATGTTTCATCATATAAAAAACTATATCCGAAGATATAGTCTAATAAATACGCTTGTGTTGTATGACCTATTTTGCTACAATTTAATACCTTTAGTAGGTTTTATTGCACCCCCATCCTGAAAAATCACACCCATAAATTATGGTTTAGTTAAGTCTTCTTATTTTGTGATAATTTTTTAGCAGTAATTTGCATGTGTCAAAATAGATTATACCACTATCTAATGCTGGGTATATAACCCTACATCCGTCACCGAATCAGTAAGTGTTTAAATTTTTGGAGTCAGTTCAAGGTGATCTTGGGAGGATAATGACTCACCAAATCACGATAAATCATTAAAACTAATGCGTCACTGTTGATCAGTGTGCCATCCATGTCAAAAATTACAGACTTAATCATTAATATTGATGCCCCTCTTCAGGAACAATACAGATGAATTTCAAGGTTTCTTCTCCAACATTACGAAATTGATGCAACGTATTTCCTGGAACATATGCATAAGATCCGGGCTTTAAAGGATGTAAGACACCATCGATCATGAGTTCCCCTTGACCTTCAATGACATAATTGATATGTGGCCAGGCATGACTATGTTTAGGCGTAAAGCCATCTTTTTCAACATCTAAGACACGCATCACATAACCATCCCATCCTTCTTTAGGTGAAACGAGAACTCGAATGGATGTTCCTTTCACTTGATTACTTTCGATTTGTTTAACAGTGATATCATTCATATGACCAACCATTATTATTTCCTCCAATGAACGTTTTTTATTAATAAAAGCTATGTGTTATCTATTAAAATCATACCATAGATCCTGGGTTTTTGTTAGTTTTAAGCAAGGTGTCATTGTCGTAATAATCAGGAGCTTATATGAGGATAGATGCCATAAATGAGCACTTTGAAATTGCCTTCAATCGATTGAATCACATTTATGATCGTATCCAAGTGAGCATCGTTGGCTAAAAGATCAATAAAAAAGTGATAATTTCCCATCTTGGTTTTTGTCGGTCGACTCATAATAGAAATTAAGTTAATGTTTGCTTGTTTAAATACACCTAAA
>JBAZCK010000084.1:0-4023 GCA_041654955.1 Acholeplasmataceae bacterium
TGATTTATACATAGGTCTTCCTGCAGTTCTTAATCACAGTGGTGTTCATCATGTTGTTAAATTGAAATTAAATGATCAAGAAAAAGAGCAGCTAAAAACATCTGCTCAAATTCTAAAAAATATATTAAATCAAATGAATATTTGATATAAAAGAGGTATGTATGAAACAAAAAAATCTTAGCACATATGATTTAAGGGCACAAGATTGGCGAAATGGAGCTGTTATCTATCAAGTTTTAGTAGATAGGTTTGCACCAACAAAAGATATTGATCAAAAAAAAGACTTATATCAAAAGCCCAAAATATTAAAAACATGGGATGACAAACCTAAACCAGGTAAATTTTTAGAAGATGCAAAATATTGGTCTCATGAATTAGAGTATTGGGGTGGAGATTTAAATAGTTTATTAAGTAAAATAAGCTATTTAAAGAACTTGAATGTTGATGTTCTTTATTTGAATCCGATTTTTGAGTCACTGAGTAATCATAAATATGATGCAAGTGATTATTTAAAGATTTCAAAAGAATATGGAAATTTTGAGGATCTTAAAAACTTAACTGATGCATGTCATAAGTTAGGTATGAAAGTGATGCTTGATGGTGTTTTTAATCATGTCGGTGTAGAAAACGAGTTATTTCAAAAAGCTTTAAATGGAGATAAAACGTATAAAGACTGGTTTGATTTTGATGACAAATATCCTGAAGGTGTTAGACTTTGGGCAGATGCGAAAAGTTTACCTGAACTAAACTTAGAAAATGATGTAGTTAAAAATTATATTTATAAAAATGAGAACTCAGTTCTAAAAACTTATTTAAATCTAGGTATAGATGGTTGGAGATTAGATGTCGCATTTGATCTAGGTTATCAAATCTTAAAGGATTTGACTGAGGAGGCTCATAAGACTAAAGAAGGTTCAATGATTGTTGGTGAGATTTGGAACTATCCAAATAAATGGTTAAAGTCGATTGATGGTGTTATGAATTTCACACTAAGAGAAATAATATATAGAAGCATCAATCAAGAACTATCTTCTAAAATAGCAATAAAAATGATTAAAAAAATGATTGAAGATGCTGGCATTGAATCAATTTTAAAATCATGGAATGTCTTAGATAATCATGATGTAAGAAGATTATATAGTCAATTATCTTTGAAACAAGATATAAAAATTGCACAAGTTATGCAATTTATGCTGCCTGGTTCACCTAATCTATATTATGGTACTGAGCTTGGCATGACTGGTATCGAAGATCCTGAAAATAGAGCTCCTATGCGTTGGGACTTACTTAAAGATGATAATCTATCTTATCAGTGGACAAAAAAACTCATTCAATTACACCATCAACATAGAGCTTTAAAAATTGGTGATTTTAGATGCATTATCAGTGAAAAGCTATTTGCTTTTGAAAGATATACTGATAAAGTAGAAGATACTGTATTGGTCATTATCAATCAAACAGATGAAGTTGTGGAAGAAAGTATGCTAGTTACAAACTCAGATTTAATGAATTATACAGGTTTTGAAGTGATATTAGGAGATGCAATTTCTTCTCAATTTTTAGCTGGATTTTTAAGAATAAAACTTGATAAAAAAGCGTTTATCGTCTTAAAACCTGATATTAAAGTAGAAAAGAGTTATACACCATATAAACGCATTATAGGAGTATAAATATGCAAATTGATCATGTAGGTATGTATGTCGCTGATTTAGAAAAAGCGAAAACATTTTTCATAAAATATTTTGATGTAACTGTAAACGAAAAATACAACAATTTAAACACTCACCTAGAAACATATTTTTTATCATTTGAAGATGGTGCTAGACTTGAAATTATGACAAAACCAGATGTAATCAACAAGGATTCAATTGGATTGGAATTTGGATATCACCATCTTGCGATTGGAATGAAAACAAAGAAGGATGTTGATCGCTTAACTAATAAATTAAGAGCCGATGGTTATCAAATTATCAGTGGTCCAAGAACGACAGGTGATGGCTATTATGAAACCTTATTTAAGTATGAACAACATTTAATTGAGCTTATAGCTGTTAAATCATAAAAAAGATGTGTATAAGAAATTATACACATTTATTTTTTTAGCTAAATAGTTGTATTTAGGTATTGCATAACGAATAGTACTGTGTTATGATTGATATGTAGGAGGGATGTTATGAACTCACAATTTAAAAGAGGCATTATAGAATTATGTGTCTTATCGATGCTTATCGAAAAAGATAGTTATGGTTATGATATCATTAATGAACTTTCCAAGTTTATTGATGTCAGTGAAAATGCCATATATCCAATTTTAAGAAGACTAACTAAAGAATCATATTTTATTACTTACTTAAAAGAGTCTAATGAAGGTGCACCAAGAAAATATTATCAGATGACTGAAAAAGGTTTTGAGTATTTTTCTAGATTAAGAGATGAATGGGACAAATTCATAGGTGGCGTGTATCAAATTATTCATAAAGGAGGAAAAGAGAATGAAGAAATATTTAGAAGATTTAAAGAACGAATTAATACAGAAAAACATTAACGATACGGATATTGAAGACATTATCAATGATCATGAGGAAATGATTGAAGAGGCTTTAGCAGATGGGTTATCTGAAGATGATTTGGTCTTGCGTTTTGGTAGTCCAAAACAAATTGCTGATGAGCTTTCTGAAGATTTAGAAAAAAATGAAGAAAAGATAAATCAAAAAAGCAATACTCAAGAAAATGATTTTGATTTTACTGTTAGAGAAGAACAATATAAGATACAAGTTAATTTATCATCAGAAGATATTACTATAAAACCATCAAATGATGATATGATTCATGTACATATTGATGGAAACAACAAAAAAGATAGCATTTATGTCACTTTTGAAAATGGACTATTATCGATTCATAAAGATATGTTGAAACTAAGAAAATTCACTATCTTTGAAAGTGATAAAGATGTAACTATTGAGCTTCCATCAACGAAAAAAATTTCATCATTTATGATTAAAAATGTCAGTGGTGATCTTAATATTAATGATTTAAATGCGCAACACTTAAATATTAATATTGTCAGTGGAGATATTGAAGTTAAACAGTTAATAAGTGAAAGTGTGCAATTGCATATAGTAAGTGGTGATGTTTCACTATCTAATATTTATACAGACAAACTGCATACATCTCAAGTCAGTGGAGATTTCGAGATTTCAAAATCAAAAATTGAAAACGAATTTGAATCACAAACAGTGAGTGGTGATGTAGAGATAGATGATGTATCTTGTGATCTCTTTGATTTAGATTCTGTGAGTGGAGATACAGATGCTAAAGAATTTTATCCAAACACGATAAGATTTAAATCTGTCAGTGGTGATTTAGATATCTCAAATAAAACAAAAAAGGAAATTAAAATTATAAGTCAAAAAACCCTTTCTGGTGATGTAAATATAGATTTATAAATAAAAAAGAGTAGATCATAAAGTGATTTACTCTTTATTTTTATTAAAATGAAGATTTAATAACTTTTTTAGAAATTGGTGAAATATCGAAAGCTTGTGCATAGTTTAATCTAGCTTCCTTACCTCTAACTGACATCAACGCTTCATAATAAGCTTTATATTTAAATGAAGGGCTATTTAATGCAAACCAATGTGTAGATATAGCTTTTTGCCATAATTTGAAACCTTCTTCACTAACATTAACATAGACATAGGGCTGAAAATCCGTTGGATCTTCCCAGTTTTCTGCAAAATATGGACCAGCTGCAAAATGAGGAGCATCTGTTCTAACAAAACCAGGTAATCCTGCATAAAACTGAGCATCTTTAACTATATAATGTGTCGTTTCATGATCTTTATGCATTGAGTTTTTCCAATGAGTGATTAAAATATCTGGTTTATATTTTCTAATTAAATCTGCAACTTCAAATTTTATACGATCTTCATTAACTAATGTACCATCATCATAAGGTAGAACAACACTAATACCGTTTAACATATCAGCAAAAGCTTTAGCTTCATTTTGTTTTTGTTT
>JBAZCK010000085.1:0-4000 GCA_041654955.1 Acholeplasmataceae bacterium
GAACGATTTGGAATTTCTCTTGTTCTGTATAACTAGATAGTTCAACAATTTCCATACGATCTCTTAAAGGCGCAGGAACGTTTTCTAAATAGTTTGCAGTTGTAATAAATAACACTTGTGATAAATCATAAGGTTCTTCTAAATAGTGGTCACTAAATTTAGCGTTTTGTTCTGGATCAAGCACTTCAAGCATTGCGGATGCTGGATCACCTTTAAAATCGCTGCTCATCTTATCGATTTCATCTAATAAGAAGACAGGATTAACGGTTTTCGCATCTTTCATACCTTTAATGATTCTACCAGGCATCGCACCAATATAAGTTCTTCTATGTCCTCTAATCTCTGATTCATCTCTAACGCCACCAAGTGATTGTTTCACAAATTTTCTGTTTAATGCTTCTGCAATTGAAATGGCCAATGATGTTTTACCAACCCCTGGAGGACCAGCTAAACATAAGATAGTTTGTGGATTACGTTTTGTCATAATCTTAACTGCTAGATATTCAATAATACGTTCTTTGACTTTTTCTAAAGCATAATGATTTTCATCAAGTTTATCTTGAACTTTCTTTAAATCATAATTATCTTTACTTGCTTTCTTCCATGGAAGATCTACAAGTAAATCTAAATACGTTTTAATAATTGATGATTCAGCCATTGCTGAAGGCGTTGATTGATATCTAGATAACTCTGCTAAAGCTTTTTCTTCAATAGCTTTAGGCATTTTTGCTTTTAAGATTTTTGTTCTAAGTTCATCAATTTCTTCTTCTTTTTTCGCTTTATCGCCTAATTCATTTTGAATAGCACGCATTTTTTCACGAAGATAGTATTCTTTTTGATTTTCATCAATCGATTTTTTAATCTCTTCGTTAATCTTAGATTCTAAATCAACAATCATCTTTTGTTTATTAATATCTTCTAAAACCATTCTAAGACGTTTGTTTAAATCATTTTCTTCTAAGTATTTATACTTATCTTGCTCATTTGTCTTTAAATTAAACGCAATCATGTCACAGACTTTTTCACTTGTTAAGCCTTGTTGGATTTTTTCCATCACTTGATTGTTTGGTTGTAAAATTGTTTGTTGGTTTTGAGCCACTTCATTAACAACCATTTTAACTAAAGTCACTTCTTCATCTGTATTTGACAATACAGTTTCTTGTTCATCATACTCAACCACAAAATATGGGTCCGTGATGAAATAATCTTTGACCTTAATACGGTTTAAGATTGATAATTTTACTTTATATGCATCATTTGGTAATTTAATCTTCATTTGAACTTTAGCTAAGACACCATAAGATTCGATATCTGCTACAGTTGGTTCCTCAATTAATGGATTTTTTTGGATTAAAATAATCACATAAGATCCAAAGTTCTTTTCAGCTTCTTCAACAGCTTTTAAAGAAATCTTACGTCCTACTTCAATTCTAAAATCATTGTTTGGAATTGGCATCGTTCCACGAACGACAATTGCCGGAAGATTTTTTGCGAGTTCCATAAATTCACATCCTTTTTTATTCATTCATATTATAGCACATTTTTCAGTATTTGCAATCAATATGAATGAGTGCCAATTTCTTTTTTTTAAAAGAAGGGAAATTTGCTTTCCCTTCACATAATTAAACTTTTTTTACGCTATCTAAAACAAATTGATATGCTTTGTTTACAATAACATCTTTTTCTAAAATAGAAGTTGGAATATATTTTTTAATCTCAGATACTTCCATCTTATATTGTTTCGCTAACTCTTCATATTTTTCAGTCATTTCTGCTTCGTCAGCTGTAATACCTTCAGCTTTAGCAATTTCTTCAATAACTAAAGTTGTACGTACTCTTTTTTCTGATTCAACTTGAACTTGAGCATCAAATTGTTCAGGTGTAATGCCATTCATTTGTAAGAACATATCATATTCTAATCCATATTGTTTTGCTTGATTAGCGATATTGTCTTTATATTGTTTGATTTCATCATCAATCATCACTTGAGGAATTTCTACTTCAGCAGCGTTTACTACTTTTTCAATAACTTCTGATGTGATGGCTTGTTCAGCTTCATTTTTCTTAGTTGTTTCTAATTGTTCTTTAGTTACTTTTTTAAGATCATCAATTGTCTTAACGCCTTCTTTTTCTAATGAAACAACAAATTCATCAGTTAATTCAGGTAAGTTCTTTGTTTTAACTTCATGAAGTTTAACTTTAAATGTAACTTCTTGACCTGCTAAGTTTTCAGCTTGATAATTTTCTGGGAATGTCACATTTAAGTCTTTTTCATCGCCTGATTTCATCCCAACCATTTGTTCTTCAAATCCTGGAATAAATTGGTTTGATCCAATTTCTAATTGGTAATTTTCAGCTTTACCGCCTTCAAATGCTTCACCTTTTAAGAAACCTTCAAAATCAAAGATAGCTGTATCGCCTAATTCTAATGCACCTTCTTTTAAAACTAATTCAGCTTTTTCGCCAAGCAAGTTTTTAATTTCAGCATTCACTTCAGATTCAGTAACGTCAGTTTTAATATCTTTAACTTCAATACCTTTATATTCACCTAATTTAACATCAGGTTTAACAGGTGCATCAAATGATACTTCAAATGCTTCACCTCTTTTAATGTTTGCGAAATCAACGTTTACGTCTGGTTGACCTACGATTTCATAATCAGGATGGTTTTGAGCATCATGATATTTATGATGTAGGACATGGTTGATTGCATCTTCATATAAAGATTCAACACCAAACTTAGTTTCATAAATGTTTCTAGGTACTTTACCTTTTCTAAATCCTTTTAATTCTACATCTTTTTGTACATGATCAAATGCATGATCAAGTCCATGTTCAAATTCTTCTGGTGAGACTTCAAATGTGTACTTAACACGATTTGCTGATAGTTTTTCTACTTTCATTTGTTTACTCCTTTTAAATATTATTTGGTATGTATCAATTTTTAATTCGACCTTTTCTATTATAACATATATTTATTTTAAACAAAGTATTTTAACTAAAGATTGCACAATTTCACAAATTGAGATAAAATAACTTTATGTGATGGAGGTTACAGTATGATAACAGTAAAAAAAGTCAGTACAAAATTAGACAGTATTCGCTTTACAGAATTTCCAAACAAACTATACAAAAAGGTTGATGCATTTGTTCCAGCATTATCTTTAGATGAGAGAAACGTTTTTAATCCAAAGAAAAATCCAGTTCATGAGTATTGTGAGTCAATTCGTTTTCTAGCTTACAAAGATGGCAAAATCGTTGGACGTATCGCTGGTATTATTAATCATAAAATTAATGATGCTTTTAAGAAAAAGGAAGTTAGATTTACAAGAATTGATATGATTGATGACTTTGAAGTCACCAAGACATTAATTGAAACGGTTGAAGCATGGGGAAAAGAAAAGGGTATGACAGAAATCATTGGACCGATTGGGTTTACTGATTTAGATAGACAAGGATTACTTGTTGATGGATTTGATCAATTGAACATGTTTATCACCATTTATAACCATCCATATTACATGGAACACTTAGAGAAATTAGGATTTCTAAAAGATGTTGACTGGACAGAAAAACAAATCATGTGGCCAACTGAAGTCTCTGATAAAATCAAGCGTGGTGCTGAGATTGCCAGAAAACGATATGGTTATGAACTTGTAAAATGTGATAAGAAAAAAGACTTATTTAAATACATCTATGAAGCATTTGAAATGTATAATATCGCATTTGAAGAATTGTATGGATTTTTCCCAATAACAAACAAAGTCATGGATTACTATATCAAACAAATGATTCAACTTGTTCAACTAGATTACATATGGTTTGTTTTAGATACAGATAAAAAAATCGTAGGTTTTACCGTGATTATGCCAAGCTTAGCTATGGTTAATAAGAAAAATAATGGTCATCTATTTCCATTTGGATGGATTAGATTACTTTGGGGTTTAAAACATTATGACGTAATCGATTTATACTTTATCGCAATCGATCCAAAACATCA
>JBAZCK010000086.1:0-3875 GCA_041654955.1 Acholeplasmataceae bacterium
AAACCCTATATGTAGTTACTCTAGACATAACACCATTTTTTAAATTTAATGATTGCTCATGATAAATAGGGGTTTGGTTAACAACGTCAACAATTTGACCATCAACTTCTATTGATGTATAAAGTGGATTAAAACTATGAACAGGTTCTCTCCATCCCAAACCTACTTGATCGTAGACTAAAGGAAGGTTGATACCAACCATATGTTTTTTTCGATATTCATCAAGTGTTCCTCTAACACCAAGTTTTAAATTACCAATTAAAAACTTGTTGCCAAAATGGACAATTTGATCTTTGTTGTGTCCGACTTCTTTAATTTCCCATTGCAATTGACATCGTTCCTTTTTTGAGTTCATAAACTTGATCAAAAATCATGATTGGTTTACTTAAATGTTTATCCAGTGTAAGCTTAACTTCTTTTTGATCCACATAAACTTCTATATTTACATCAAAATATTGTATTCTAAATTGATAAGATTCCCATTGATTTGGACAAAATGGAGATAGTTTTAAAACTTTCCCGTCACTTCTTAGTCCACCAAATCCATAAACTATATTAACCCATGCAGCAGCAATTGATGTCAAATGTAGCCCTTCATTTGTGTTTCTATTATAATCATCTAAATCCATGCGTGTCGCAAATCCAAAGAAATCTAGGGCTTCTTTGGTATATCCTAATTCAGCTGCAAAAATAGAATGAATGGATGGAGATAACGAAGATTCATGAATTGTTTTCGGTTCATAATAATCATAATTAGCTTTTTTAGTCTCTATATCAAATTGTTGATTATATAAAAACATAAACATTAAAACATCTGGTTGTTTAATCATATCATTTCTATAAATTCTGTCATAACTCCAATGTGCATATAATGGGAATTCTTCTACTGGTATATCGTGAATATTGATATGAGGAAGATCGTGAAAGCCTTCATGTTGTTCATAAATTTTTGTTTTTTCATCATAAGGAATAAACATACGTTCACATTGTTTATTCATAGTTATTATTTCATCATCAGTTAATTTTAACTGATCAACAACTTTTTGAATGCTTGCTTCATTTTTGTATGTTTCATAGACATCAATCATATATAACATTGATGCTTTTGCCATATAGTTAGTATAAGCATTATGATTAACCATCATTTGAAATTCATCTGGACCCATTACACCGTAATATCCAAATTTTGATTGATCTTGATTATATTGACCTCTAGATGAGAAAAATCTAGCAATTTCAACAAGCATTTCAAATCCATAAGTTAATAAAAATTTAGTGTCATCGGTATTTTTAACATAATGCCAAATGGCGTATGCTACACCACTTGTAGGTTGAAATTGCAAGGAAGCATGTTGCCATAGGTCACATGCTTCTTCTCCGTTTAATGTTGCTATCGGATAACATGCACCTTTGGTATCTAGTTCTTTAGCTCTTAATCTAGCTTGATCAAGTGTATTATATCTAAACATTAATAAGTTTTTTGCAGCTTTTGGATTGGTAAATAAATAAACAGGTAGTCCATACGTTTCAGAATCCCAAAACGCATGACCAGAATATGCCTCACCAGTTAGTCCTTTTGCTCCAATATTGTTTTTTTCTGATACGCCTTGATAAGTGTTCACAAGTTGAAATAAACAATATCTTATGCCTTGTTGATTTTCCATATCTCCATGAATAATGATGTCGTTATGTTTGTAATAATCTTCATAAAAAGCTTGATTGATTAGAAAAGTTTTTTGGTAGTTAGAATCACTTAAGAGTTCTATACTTTTTGTTTTTAGTTCATCAAGTTTTATGCTTCCTGTTTTATCAACGAGTGAACAAATTGTTTTTTCAATAACGACTTTTTCTAAAAGATTGAAATTCAATGATTCAATATTAACTTTGTTTTCAAATGTGAAATGGTTTTGATGATCAGCACTTACATTGAGTTGATATGAAACATAAACATGTTGATTTGTTGTTGTTTTTCCAATAGAGCATCTTTTTCCATATGCCTCAACATCCCAAAATCCAGGTTTTCCCCAATGTTTTGTATTAAAATCAATACCTAAATCGATTGATAATTGGCCATGATATGTAATCGGTTCAATTTCAATGATTTGATGTGATAGTTCATAATTTTTCATATTCAGTAATCTTTTAAAAGTTAATTTGAACAAATCTTTCACTTGATAAGTTCTAATGTATTCACCAGTTTTAAAATCTAGAGATCTTTCAAATTGAGAGATATCACGCGTATTGAAAACAAACACTTCATCATTTAGTTTAATTCTAGTATAAAAGAAATTCGCAGCATTAACCATATAATGGTTTTTGTCTGAAATCCCTTTATAATGACTTTTTCTAATATCTTGTGGTACTTCGTAGATACCGTTATAGTAAGTACCTATCAACGAGTCACCATCATATCCTTCATCAAAAAATCCTCTAACACCCATATATTCATTAGATAATGAAAAAAGAGATTCAGAGACTAAAGCTCTATCTTCATGAAATCCTTTTTCTTCTATTTTCCATGGATGTATTTCTAAATATTTCTTTGCGATTTTCCCCATTTATATCCCTCTAATCTTGTTGTGTTTTAATGTAACTAAAATCTTTTAATATTTCTTTAAATGCTTGATAATCTTTATTTTTGTTATGCAGATGATATGTCTGTTTTTCTAGATTAAACTCTATATCTGCATTTGTTTGATCAAAGATTAACTCATACCCATAAAGCTCTAACGTCTTAACGACTTGTTTTTCTTCATCAGATTTAATATCAAATCCAATTTTTATGACTTTATTTAAATTGTTATACACTCTATCTTTATGATTATTAAATAATGATGCATGTGTTTTAAGTGACATATATATCTGTTTTTTCTCATCGAAAGCATTATCAACAATAACTTGAACTGTTTGATTAAATGCTTTTAGATGTAGTAGTTTATGTACACCAAAATGTTCAACAATTAACAATTCAGCAGCATAACTACCTTTATTTTTATCATGAGAAACGATTAAATCTTGTGGTCTAATTGTGACATATCCACTTTCCACATGATGACCATCAATCAATTGATGAATATCATCATTTAAAATTACTTCTTGTTGATTGATATATACTGATTGATTTTTGTATTCAAAAGAAAAAACGTTAATCTCTGGAGATCCAATGAAAGTTGCGACTTCTAAATGTGCTGGATCGTGATACATTTGATAAGGTGTACCTACTTGCAATATTTTCCCGTCTTTTAATAATACAATACGATCAGCCATGGCCATCGCTTCTATTTGATCATGTGTTACATAGATTGCTGTCATTGAAAATTGTTTTTGAATGCGGATAATCTCACTTCTCATATGTTCTCTTAAAACAGCATCTAAGTTTGATAACGGTTCATCAAATAGAACTAGTTCTTCGTTATCTATGATTGCTCTTGCAAGTGCAACCCTTTGTCTTTGTCCACCTGATAATTGATGCGGATAACTTCCAAGTTTTTCATATAATGATAGTTTTTTGGCGATATCCTCAACATTTTTCTTCTTCTCAAGCTTTGTCATCTTCTTATTTAAAAGTCCAAACTTTATATTCTCATAGACTGTCAATTCAGGTAATAATGCATAGTTTTGAAAAACATAACTTAATTTTCTAGATGATGGATCTTCATCATTTTGATACTTACCATCAATCCATAATTTACCATCACTTAATTCTTCTAAACCAGCAATCATTCTTAATATGGTTGTTTTTCCACATCCCGAAGGACCTACCAGCACTAAAAACTCATCATCAAATATTTCTAATGATAAATCTTTAATGACATATTGGTCTTTATGATATGCTTTATAAACATGTTCTAATGATATTTTGCTCATAAAAGTCC
>JBAZCK010000087.1:0-3840 GCA_041654955.1 Acholeplasmataceae bacterium
GGTTACGAGTGATAGGTCATTTTTGATCACCCAAGGAACCTTTTTGGCCGATATTTATTCCGATGAAAATGACTTTTCGAAGCTATCGCTTGCTTTGAAAAAACAAGCCGATGAAATAGGCACTAACCAAAACTCTGATTATCTTGATATCATCAAGATGGGTATTCCTAAAACAGCAGGAATAGGTATGGGCCTAAATCGATTATTAATGCTGTTATTGCACGAATTACCGTGTAATATCAAAGAAACAATTCTGTATCCGATACTATAAAAGGTGGTAAACATGCAAACCTATTATGATTTTTATCGTCGCACCCATAGGGTTGGCGATGTTATCGATGGCTTTGAAAAGCTAATGGCTGCCCAAGCGGTTATATCTATCGCCGGCAGGGTGATGTTGATGAGAAAAATGGGTAAAATGATATTCTTCAACATCGTTGATGAAAAAGACGGGATTCAGATATTTGCCGACATTGCTGGATTAGGAGAGGAAGAATTCCTGAGCATTACTACCAGCATGAGAATTGGCGATATCGTTGGTCTTGCAGGAATACTGTTTAGAACCAGAACAGGAGAAAAAACCGTTAGGTGCCAGAGCCTAATTGTTTTAACACCATCGTTACGTCCGTTGCCAGAAAAGTTTCATGGATTGAGCGACATAGAAACCAGGTATCGTCAACGGTACCTTGACTTAATAGTCAATCCTGATGTGAGAGATGTTTTTATGAAGCGCTCCATGATTTTAAGTCTACTGCGAGAACAGCTTGGATCGGCCGGGTTTATAGAAGTGGAGACGCCAGTCTTCCAAAAGAGCCCCTGTGGTGCTTCGGCTAATCCATTTGTCACTCATCATAATGCCAAAGATGTTGACCTGTATTTGCGGATATCTCCAGAGACATTCTTGAAGCAATTGATAGTTGGCGGGATGAATAGAATCTATGAGATCGGCAAGAACTTCCGAAACGAAGGTATGGATGCTTCTCATCTGCAGGAGTTTACCATGCTTGAGTGGTATGCTTCCTACTGGAACTATCTTGACAACATAGATTTTGCCAAAAATATGGTCAAATCTATTATTTTAAGAGTCTCAGGCTCTCTAGAGCTTGAATATCAAGGGACTTCTATCAATTTCAATAAATGGCAGACAGTCAACTATCGCGACCTCGTATTGGGTGATTGCGGCATAGACGTATTGTCTTTTGGGAAGTCAAGTGATTTATTAATAGAAATAAGAAAGCGCGGCATAGACGTTGGAGAAGTCGCTCCCAGTATTTCTATTGGTAATCTTATTGATAAACTTTACAAGAAGGTTTCAAGGCCAAAGTTGATTCAGCCAACCATTCTAATGAATCACCCAGCAGTGTTAATACCCTTAGCACGACGTAATGATGATAATCCATTATTGGTTGATTCTTTCCAGATTATTGTTAATGGCTGGGAGTTAGCCAAAGGATATTCAGAGTTGAGTGATTCAAATATGCAAAGGGAGCTGTTGGAAGAGCAAGCCCTCTCAAGACAGGCAGGAGATTCTGAGGCCATGTTTTTGGATGAAGATTTTTTGTTAGCGCTTGAGTATGGGATGCCCCCAGTTTCCGGTGTTGGTATTGGCATTGATCGCTTGACGGCCATTGTCACCAATCAAAGAAATCTAACTGATGTAATCTTATTTCCTCTAATGAGGTAGATAAGATTGAACCGTTGCTGGACTTTGTCTGGCAGCGGTTTTTTATCATTTTTAATGTAGTCTAAATATTTAAATAAAAAAATAAGGCCAGAAGCGACAAGCTGTCGGATCTGGCCATAAGATACTTATTTCATCATAATCATTTTCCGCGTGGCGGAAAAACGACCAGATGTCATTTTGTAAAAGTAAACTCCAGCCGCCGTTAGTTGGCCGGAATTTGTTTTGCCGTCCCAAGCGACCGTGTGTTCGCCTGGGGAAAGCTTTTGACTGTTAACCAGGGTGCGGATTAATTGACCCCTGGTGTTATAGATTGAAACAGTAGTTGGACTGTTATCAATCTGGTTAAATTTGACACTAGTGCTGCCCCGGAAAGGGTTGGGGTAGCAGGTGAGATTGATGGTCGCAATCGGAGCGACCGGATCATCGGTGGCCACAGTGGTGGACAATTCAGTTAACCAGAAAGTCCGAGGACCACCATATGTTTGTTGGCAACAGGATATGCCGTAGATTTTGTTAGAATCTGTGGCTACGGCCTGTGTTAAACAAAATGGCATTATGTTTTGACTGATACGCCAGAGCAAGTTGCTTTGGCTATCATAAGACATGATTGCCCCGCTATAACCGTCTTCGCCGTTGGGATCATCTCCCAACCTAATTGAAACTGGCAAAAGTAACTGATTGTTATTAATTACCATGTTTCCAGCAAATCCGACACTATCAGGACCAACTACATCAATTATTGATTCAATTTGATAATCAGTCCCTTGGTCGACTAACTTATAGACTAAGCCGTTAACCCATGGATTAACTTGCCTTGCGTGAAGATAGATAATATTGTTAGAAACGATACCATTGGCCTCCATTAAATCGTCAACCTGTAAGCACCAAACAGTCTCTGCTACATTGTTGATGATTTTGATTTTAGACATTTTTACTTCTGTGTTATACAATGATCCAGCTGGAGTAGTGTCAAAACAGTAAAAGGTTGAGTCGATTCCTGCGTGGGCATTATGATTGCCACTGCTGGTTAGGCCACCAGTAAGGATTGCCCAGTAGTTAATTAGGTTGCCATTACTGTAGTCTAGTAAGACTAAGTTGCTGGACATGCTGTAACAAGTCAGAAAAATCTGCGAATTCTGCGACAAAGAGAAGCTGCTTCCATAAATCGACAAATTACGAGTCCACAGAGTGTCGCCCTGAGTAGAGAGTTTCATGATGTTTGCTCCATCAGAGTAGCAAATGTTACCGTCTGGGGTTTTAACCATACCAGTGCTGGTTCCAAGATCTGAAGTCAGATTTTTGACCCACTGAGTTTGTCTTGTGGTCAAGTTAATTTTACTGAGATGATTGGGGAAATCAGTTCTTATGTAGCCATCCCCATTAATTATAACGAAGTCTCTAATGCCTGAACCAGTTATCTGGAGCTGACTTATGCCAACAACTTGTGGTGTCCCATTTTGGGCCCACGCCATTGTTACAGCCATCAATATTATGATGACTAAGAGAGTTGTTTTGAGTGTCTTCATGGGACACCTCCTTTTGTTATTTGTTTATATTTAGTTATTAAATGGCTTTCTTTAAACAGAATATATAATTAAAGCATATTTTGGCTATTGTGTCAAATATTTTCCTTTCCTGTCAGTTTTTGGTATAATATATTTAATTAATCTCTAGCTAAATAATCTCTTTATGAAGCATAAATTTTGGTTTGGCTCAATAGGACTTATTGTTTTTTTGAGTGTTGTCTTAATTACCAGTTGGCAATTTAGTCGCCGAGCAACGAGGCCAGCCGATAATTTATCTAATAATCAACCAATAGTAAATCAATCAGAACCAGACTTATCAACGGCTACTTCGGTTAGTCCCATGCTAGCTCAAGCTGAGCCAGCCATAAAGTTGCCACAAGATAGTGAGTTTATGGTTTCCGGTGGTTCAGCTACCGCTACTATCCGCTTTATTGAAGGTTCAATCAAGCCACTCGATGTTCATGTTGGTAATACTCAAAATTTTCGGATTGTTGTTACTTCGCCCAATGGTATTAAACGAGTAGTGGCTGAGATAGAAACTGACAATGGCATTTTTGAGGTGGAATTAACTCGGGAAGGCCTGATTAGTATTCTAGATACTTATCCCAATCCTTATACGGTTAATCCACA
>JBAZCK010000088.1:0-3655 GCA_041654955.1 Acholeplasmataceae bacterium
AGTCAATGATCATGTATCGCCCATAGTCCGTAGGGGTTTTGAGTCCGGGCACCACGGTGAATTCATAGAAGTTGTCCGCGAGCACCGCCACATCCTCCGGCGTTTTGGGTTGCGCCATTTCCATGATGGCGTGAAAATCAGCCCGCGTCTGCCTGTCAAACCCCGTATAGCTTCTTGCCAGATTATTCAGGGTATACAGATGCTCGGACAGCGGGTAGTCCTCAGTGAAAATCTGATAAACCTGTTCGCTCATATCGACAAAGTCCAGATGGGTGGCGCAGGATTCAAGTGAGCTCAGACCCAGGCGGTTCATCGCCTTTTCAATCTCTATCTCCCAGCAGGGCAGATAGAGGTATTCATATTTGATGCCGCTGTGATAACTGCCGGATTCCAGAGTAACCATCGCCGCACCAATGATATTCCGGAAATTGCTCTCCGTTATAAGTCTGCTCTGGTGCGTTACCGGTAGGGTATAAAACACCGTAGGCTGTAACTATTCCTTTGCCGCTGCTTAAGAGTTTTTTTCCTATGGACTCAAAATCTGTGTTCTTCATCTCGTCCGTGGGGATTCCCGTTCTTCGGCAGAGTTCGTATCGCTGCCCGACAGCGGAGACATCCGAGAAGTCGGATATCAGTGCGTAGCAGTGGAGGTTGAAGCTGAGATTGATAAGGTCTTTGACCTCGGTCAGCTTTTCCTGCTCTGCCGCCGCATAAAAGGTGTGCAGCTCGTTTTTATCAAAGCTGTCCATTCTCTTGGCGAGATATTGAACCTCATCGGCATTGACAAGCGTTCCGACCAAAGCCTGCAATCCCTTATCCTCGTTCTGGACAGCATCGACCACGCACAGTTTTTCAGTTGTGATACCAATGCCGATTTCGTCCATCGCTTTCTGCAAGTCCGGCTCATTGGCGGGAAATGTGATGACCGCCGTGCGATAGGAGGGGACATCACGCTTTCGTAGTTTCATTTCTAACATCGGTTTTCTTCCTTTCTGTTTTTTCGGTGGATCTTATTCATATCAGTTCTGAGGCAATCTCCCTCCGAGCTGTAGCAGATGAAACCGTGGGAGGGGTATGGACAGTTGCCGCAGCTCTCGAACGGACCGCAAGGCCGTTCCTCCGGCTGTATCTTGCCTGTTGTTATGAGTGTATCCGAATCGTAACAGGCATTTTTTCTGTTTTTCTTGTATCGCACCAGCATGGCTCTCCTTTCCATAAACGCAAAAAGGGCGCTGACTTTAACCGGCTTTTAATCAACCGTAAAATCAGCGCCCTTTGGCAGTTTTATTTTGTTTTTTGATTTCAATTTAAGTGGCGCCCTTTTTCATTTCGCTGTGATTACAAAAGGGCGCTACCCCTGAATGCTTTTACTTGCGGGTTCAAGTCCCATCAGAGTGAAGCTTTTACCCCAATAAATCTACGAAAAAAGAGCTTCCACTTTTTAGAGTGAAAGCCCTTGAAAGGCTCGGATTTACTGGCTTTGAGACCGATAAATCTTTTTTACCTTTTGTTTTTGGTGCGGATAAAGGGACTTGAACCCCCATGGAATTGCTTCCACATGGACCTGAACCATGCGCGTCTGCCAGTTCCGCCATATCCGCATATTAAATTTTCGGAGATTTATCACTCCGTTTTCGAGAGAAGAAATCAACTTGTTTATGATGCAATTTCTCTCACTTTATAATTAATGACCGAGGAAAAATCCTCACTCAAAACTATCTTATAAAAAGGTTCGATATTAACATGACTGATTTCGCAATTGGTATGCCAAATTTTTTCAAAAACTTCATCAAAATACTTCTAATTTTTCAGATGTCAAATTCATTAGTCAGTAAACTCAACGAGGTGACGCACCCTGAACCATGCGCGTCTGCCAGTTTCGCACTGGTGCATCTAATAAAACCAAGTTTCATTAGCCTTAATTTGCCTTTTGTTTCCCAATAATGATGCACGCACCAAGTTGCGTGCATCATTACCTAAAACCATCAGAAAACAGTATAACACAAATTCCTTCTACAATCAAGACATAAATATTTGTAAAACTGATTTTTTTAATAGAATTAAATATTATGAGATGTTTGTTATTGCACCGTGCTTTTTTGCTTTAATTCTTTATACGCATTTGCAAGGGTGGTCTGCATATACGGCATTACATAGATATATGCTATACCAAAAGTAAGAGGTCCTAATAAAGCCCACCAGAAAAATGATAAGCTAAGAATAAAAAGGTCCATCTTATGCCCATCGGTAATTCTTTTGCTTTCATTTAGCGCTTCAAGTGCCGTCATTTCAGGGTTTTCCGCTAATATGTAAAACGACATTGAATATGCGATGCTTTTGACGATGCCGGGGATGATAAACAGTAAGCTCCATAAAAGGACAAAAACTGCGGTAATGATGTTCAGCCACAGTGCTTTACCAAAGTTGTCAAATCCCTTAAATATATCTCCTATCTCGGGTTTTATATCCTCTGTTACTAAAAGAAAAATCATTGTAAAGCTAAGCGCAAAAGCCGGCGAGGCAATACTTGAAAGTATTGGTCCTATGATGGGTATAGCTCCGGTTGCACCAACTATTAAGAAGTAAATCAGTCCGCACAAAAATAATGACCCTATTTTTCCCCGGATTTGTTCCTTTGCCATGTTTTTTAATTCCACCCTGTTAAACATAAATAGCCCCCTTCATTTTTTGTTTGTTTTATACAAATACAAACTGCACCATAATCATATATATTACCGTGCCGGCGCCTATGCTTAAAAGTGCTTTCCCCTTCCACAGATGGAGAATAATAATACCAACAATAGCTATCATCTCGGGCATCCCATAGGGATGTTTTGTAACGGTTACATCCTTTAGGCAGTAAACAATTAATAAGCCCATAACCGCAAACGGGAGAGCTTTCCCGAGATATAGTATGTATTCAGGAGTCTTTTTATTGTCAGGAAAGAAAATGAAGGGCAAAAACCTTGTAACCATCGTCCCAAGTGACATCATTAAAATTGTGACTACAATTTCACGGGTTGATAACACCATTTAACCCTCCACCTCCTTTTTTATACGTTTGCTAAAAACCGTCAATGCCGCAATAATCAGTACCATTGCGGGTATGATAAAATTGTCCCGTCCAAAGACAAGAAGGCATACAAACGGGACTGCAAGCCCTATAATTGCCGAGGTGTGTTTTTCTTGGCTTCTCCATTGGTCTATAAAAATTACCACAAACAAGGATGTTAAAACAAAATCAAGTCCGCTTGTGTTAAAAGTAATTAAATTCCCAAGCAGAGAACCTATGACGGAATATGAAACCCAGTAAATATAATTCAAAAAGGTTATGAAAAAGTAAAACCACTTCCTGTCAACGCCTTCGGGAGGTTCAACAGAACAGTTTATCGAAAAAGTTTCGTCTACAAGTCCAAAAACCATGAATGCTTTTCGAAAGCCCCTGCCCTCATATTTTTTAAGCATTGCAATACCATAAAAAATATGCCGTGCATTTATCATGAGAGTGAGCAGGAACGCATAAACCGGATTAAACGCCGATGTAAGCAGGGCTATTCCCGCAAACTGCATTGAGCCTGCAAAAACAGTTGTGCTTGCAAAAAGTGTCCACCAGACACTAAAGCCTTTTGTGTTCATTAAAAGACCATATGCCATA
>JBAZCK010000089.1:0-3626 GCA_041654955.1 Acholeplasmataceae bacterium
CTAACTACAGGCGTAGCTGTCTTTATCGCTTTAGTATATCGTATATCTTTAGGTGGTTCAGGCATCTATTCTGGGGTGACAACCATTTTTGCATCAGCACTTATAGGTTTAAATTGGCAATATATAAAAAAATTGTTACCTAAACTACCATATTACATTGAATATTATATTCTAGGATTAATTGTACATATTGTTACACTCTTAGCATTTCTACTAATTCCTTGGCCACAAGCATTTGATGTAATTAGAAATACTTATCTACCGTATTTGATTTTATTTCCTATCCTAACAATGTTACTTGCTGTTGTTGTACATCATCAAAAAACAAGAATAAATGTTCAAAACGATTTAAATAATCAAAAAATATTACTACAAGCCAGTATCGATTCTACACATACGATGGAAATATTTGCAGTAGATACAAACTTTAATTATTTATCCTTTAATAATTTTCATAAAACGTCTATTAAAAAATATTATGGTATAGATGTGACGCTTGAGTCTAATTTTTTAAATTCAATTACTCATGAATCTATAAAAGGAAGACTACAAGAATCGATAGAAAGATCTTTTAAAGGTGAATCTTTTAAAATCACTGTAGAAGTTGAAGATAATCCTGGAAGCTATTTAGAAGAGGTTTTTTCTCCTATTTATAACGAAGGTATGATTATTGGAGCTACTGTATTTATTCAAGATATCACTTTAAGAAAACAATATGAAAATGAAATTTTAGCACTTAGTTATAAAGATGCTCTTACTGGACTTAACAATAGAAGAAAACATCAAGATCAATTAGCAAGATTGAAAAATGTAAAATATAATCCGATTTCTGTTGTTTATTTTGATATTAATGGACTCAAAGTGATGAACGATGCTTTTGGGCATGTTGAAGGCGATCGTTTAATTATTTTAGTTGCAAAACTTATTAAAGAGACATTTAATGATTTTGAAACTTATATTTCAAGATTAGGAGGAGATGAAATTATAGTCTTACTTCCTAATACAGGTGAAGATGCAGCTAAAAAATTAGCAGATAAAGCGAAAACACGCATAGAAAATGAATATATTAATCATATGGCAGTATCAGTATCTTATGGCGTTAGTACAAAATTAGATAACGAAGATTTAGAAGATGTCATTAATGTTGCAGAAACTGATTTATATAAGAACAAACTTTTTGAAAGCAGTTCTCATCGAAATGAGTCTATAAAAACGATATTAAATACATTAAAGACTAAAGATGTTTATTCTGAAACTCATTCGAATAGAGTTGCAGATATCTGTAAGCAGATAGGTAGAAAACTAGGCATGACCAAACAAGATTTAAATTTATTAACCATGATTAGTAATTTGCATGATATCGGAAAAATTTCGATTGACGATAAGATATTAAATAAGCCAGGTAAATTAACTGAAGAAGAATGGAAGATTATGAAAAGACATCCTGAAACAGGATATCGAATCCTTTCATCTTTACCAGAATATGGTGAAATCGCTCAAGATATTTTATCTCATCATGAAAGATATGATGGATATGGTTATCCTAGAGGTTTAAAAGGCGAAGACATTCCAATTAGAGCACGTATCATTTCGATAGCTGATGCATATGATGCTATGACTTCAGATCGGCCATACCGATCTAAGATGACTCATGAAGTAGCTATGAAAGAATTATTGGATAACAAAGGTACTCAATTTGACCCTAAATTAATTGATATATTTGTGTCAATTTTCAGCAAAAAACAGTAAAATCGTGTATAATAGACATAGAGAATTGTGGAGGTAACAAGATGGAAAGAAAAACAAAGATTATTTGTACTGTCGGACCAGCCATTGAATCTGAAGAAATGATAAGTAAGATGATAGATGCTGGTATGAATGTAGCGAGATTAAACTTTTCTCATGCAGATCACACAGAACATTTAGCTAGAATCAAAATGATTCGTAAAATAGCAAAAGACAAAGAACGTTTTATCGGTATATTAGCAGATACCAAAGGACCAGAAATTAGAACTGGTAAATTTGAAAATGACAAAGCTGAATTTAAAACAGGCGATATTGTAGAAGTACATCGTGAAAATATATTAGGAAATTCGAAAAGATTCCATATTGATTGTAATGAACTTTATGATGATTTAGAACCTGGAAATTTTATCTTAATTGATGATGGGAAAATTAAGTTAACTGTTTTAGAAAATAAAGATGGCATCATGAAGTGTCAAATTATGAACTCTGGTGTTATTAAGACTAAAAAAGGTGTGAATGTACCTAATGTTAAACTATCAATGCCTTTTGTGTCTAAAAAAGATCATGAAGACATTGTTTTTGCAGCAAACGAAAATGTAGATATGTTCGCATTATCATTTGTAAGAAGAAAAGAAGATGTTTTAGAAGTTAGAAAAATATTAAATGATATGGGTAAATCTAATATTGAAATTATATCTAAAATAGAAAATCAAGAAGGTGTTGATAATCTTGATGAAATTTTAGCTGTAAGTGATGGTGTGATGGTTGCTCGTGGCGATTTAGGTGTTGAAGTTTCAACAGAACTTGTACCTCTTTATCAAAAACGTATTATTAAAAAAGCTAATGAATTTGGTAAACCAGTCATTACTGCAACGCACATGTTAGAGTCTATGATGTTATCACCAAGACCTACTAGAGCAGAAGCATCTGATGTTGCAAATGCAATTTTAGATGGATCTGATGCAATTATGCTATCAGGCGAATCAGCTGCTGGTGAATATCCTATTGAAGCAGTATTAACAATGGATACAATTGCAAAAGCTATTGAACCTAGTATTGCATATAGAGAAAAATTAGAACATAGTATTAGAACTAGTCAACAAACGATTAATGATGCTATTGGTATTGCTGTTAGTCAAACTGCATTATCATTACCAAAAGCAGAAGTGATCATTGCATTTACTGAAACTGGTGGTACTGCAAAACGTATTTGTAAGTTTAGACCATCAGTACCAATTATTGCAGTTACTGATAATTATGAGACATGTCATCGATTAACTCATTACTGGGGTGTGTTTGCAGCATATAGAAAAAATGTTACAGACTACTCATTATATGATAAGGTAGCAATCGAAGTTGCGAAAGATTTTGGATATAAATCAGGAACGACATTGATCATGACTTCTGGTTGGGCACAAAAACATGGGTCAACTAATACATTAAGAATTATTGATATTCCTTAAAAAGTATAAAAGCCGAAAGGCTTTTATTTTTTTAAATGGAAATGCTTTGTTTACATGCATAAAAAAATGTATAATAAAGGAAAAGAGATTAGGAGATACGATGATGAACCAAGAAAAAGAGCAGAAAGTCTTTTCGAACAAGCAAAACACAAATGATTTAAATGCCGTTAATGAATCTATAAAAATCATTATTTATTATGTACTTATTAGTTTATTATGGATATTTGGATCCGATCGTGTTTTAGAGTTACTTGTTGAAGATCAACAATTAATTTTGCAGTTTCAAACAATTAAAGGTATCTTTTTCGTCATCTTCTCTGGTATTGTCTTTTATTTGATTTTATTTAATAAATTAAAATTATATGTAACATCGATCATGGATTTAAAATATGCATATGACCGTCTTGATAAACTTCA
>JBAZCK010000090.1:0-3523 GCA_041654955.1 Acholeplasmataceae bacterium
CAAAAAGATCTAGAACAATGGTTTTTTAAGATTACCGACTTTATTGAAGATCAAGAATATGAGGGGCGAAAAATTTCTGGTCTTTTGTCGGGTTTAGATAATCTAGACTGGCCAGAATCTACTAAAGCCGGACAGAGACACTGGATTGGTCGTTCCTTGGGGGCAAAGGTAAAGTTTGTTTTACTAACTCCCGATCAAAATGAATTCTCGGCCGAAGTTTTTACTACTCGGCTGGACACCATTTTTGGTTGTACCTACTTAGTTTTAGCCCCAGAACACCCTTTAGTGGCAACTTTATTAGCGCAGGCAGAAAATTCAGCCGCGATTAATGATTATTTAAATCAAGTTTCTAAAAAAACTGAGCTTGAGCGCACAGATTTAAATAAAGATAAAACTGGAGTTCCTCTTTTAGGAATAAGCGCTGTTAATCCCTTTAATCATCAAAAAATTCCCGTTTTTATTGCTGATTATGTTTTGGCAAATTATGGCAGCGGGGCAGTGATGGCGGTGCCGGCTCACGATGAAAGGGATTATGCTTTTGCTCAAAAATATCAATTACCAGTTAAAAATGTTATTCAGCCAGAGTCAGAATCTTCACTTGACGAAGCTGTTTTTACTAGCGACGGTTTATTAGTGGATTCGGGCGAATATACTGGACTAAATTCGCTATTAGCTCGTCAGCGAATGGTTGATTTTTTAATCCGTACTCGTCAGGGCGGTGAGCAGATAAATTATCGTTTGCGTGATTGGTTAGTTTCTCGCCAGCGTTATTGGGGAGCACCAATCCCGATTATTTATTGTGATCATTGCGGGACCGTGCCGGTTCCGGAAAAAGATTTACCAGTTCTGTTACCTGAAGATGTTGATTTTCGTCCTACCGGTGAGTCGCCACTTAAAAATTCTTCCTCTTTTCATCAAGTAACTTGTCCGCTTTGCGGTGCTTCGGCCCGGCGAGAAAGCGATACCATGGATACTTTTGTTTGCTCTTCCTGGTATTTCTTGCGTTATGCTGACCCCCAGAATAAAACTGTTTTTGCTGACCCCTCAAAACTTAAAGAGTGGTTGCCGGTTGATTTATATTTTGGCGGCGCTGAGCACACAGTTCTACATTTATTATATGCGCGCTTCTTTACTAAAGTGTTAAGAAAATACGGTTATCTTGATTTTGATGAGCCATTTTTACGCCTCCGTCATCAAGGAATTATCTTAGGCGAGGACGGAAATAAGATGAGTAAGTCTAAAGGTAATGTTGTTAATCCCGACAGTTTAACTGATTTAAGTGGTGCTGATGCTTTGCGTTTATACGAAATGTTTATGGGCCCCTTAGAGGAAATGAAACCCTGGAATAGCCAAGGAATTAGTGGAGTTTCCAGATTTTTAGATCGAGTGGAAAGAATTTTTGACGATTCTCCGCGTAGTGACGATGAAGGAGCTGTTTCTTTTTTGCAGCAAACAATAAAAAAAGTAAGTGCTGATATTGATAATTTTAAATTTAATACGGCTGTCTCTGCTCTAATGATTTTGGTTAATTATTTATATGAAGCTAAAAATAAGAAGGGAGAATGGCCTTTGGCTAATGAAAATTTAGGCAAATTCTTGCGTCTCTTAGAACCTTTCGCCCCTCATTTAGCCGAAGAGCTTTGGGAACGTTTAGGGCAGACTGATTTTCTCGCTTTAAGCCCTTGGCCAGAGTATCAGCCCGAATTAGTTAAGGTGGAAACTTTTATTTTAGCTGTTCAGGTTAATGGTAAGTTACGAGCCTCTCTTAGTGCCCCGATTGGTTTAGATGAGAAGACTGCTCTTGCTTTAGCAAAAGCCGATCCGGTTGTTGCTAAGTGGTTAGAAGGGGTAGAGATAGTTCGTCAAATTTATGTTCCCGAAAAATTACTTAATTTAGTAACTCACCAAGCATGACTTTAGCTCAACGGATGAAAGAATTGTGTCAGATTTATGATTTACACCCCAGTCGATCTAAGGGGCAAAATTTTTTAGTTACCGAAAGTGTTTATGATGACATTGTGGCGGCTGCAGAATTAGATAAAAAAGATACTGTTTTAGAGGTGGGGCCGGGGCTCGGTTTTTTAACTGCTCGTTTAGCGAAAGAGGCGGGGCAGGTGGTGGCCGTAGAGCTTGATGATAAAATATCCGCTCTTTTGCAAATCGCCCTAGACTCGCAGACGGTAGAAAACGTTACTTTGCTTAATCAAGATATTTTGCGGTTTAATCCTAGTGACTTACCAGCCGCTTATAAAATTGTAGCTAACTTGCCTTATAACATTAGCTCAATTTTTTTAAGAACCTTTTTAGAGCAAAAGAATTACCCAGAAAGAATGGTTTTGCTTTTACAGAAAGAGGTTGCTGAGCGTTTGCTTGCTAAGCCAGGAGGAATGAACCTTTTGGCTTTATCAGTACAATTTTATAGTCAGCCAGAAATCATTCGTTTAGTAAAATCTGGTAATTTTTGGCCGGAGCCTAAAGTTGATAGTGCTTTGGTTCGACTGAAACTCGATTCTAGTCGAAGTGATGGGTATAGTGATTCTGAAAAAAAAGCTTTTTTTCGTTTAGCCCGGGTGGGTTTTAGTGCTAAAAGGAAAATGCTTAAAAATAATTTAGCCGCTGGGCTAGGAATTGATTTAACATTGGCGATTGAATTATTAAAATCCGCCAATTTGCCGCTACAAGTCCGAGCTGAAGATTTAAGCCTTGATGATTGGCAAAAATTGTTTGCGACGGCGCGCTCTTTTGTGTTATAATCAAAACACAAATATTAGCAATAAATTATGCCCGAAGTCTCTTCTTCAAGTCCTCTTTCTTCTTTGCCGCGTCGTCGAAAGAATGCGGTTTTTGGTTTGTCTTTTTTGGTTGTGGCTATCTTGGGGGTTTGGGTTTGGCAATTTAATTCCCGTCTAAGCGGCCCTTTTGAGCCCAACAAAGAAGAGCTGGCCGCCGCTAAGCAGACCGCCAAAGAAAAGGAAGCAGCTGTTTTATTAGAAAAAAGTAAAGACACCGATGGCGACGGTTTAATTGATTGGGATGAAATTAATGTTTATAAGACCTCGCCTTATTTAAAAGATACTGATGGTGATGGAATATCTGATTTTGATGAAGTGAGAGCCGGCACTGACCCTCTCTGTGCCGAAGGTTCAAACTGCGGCTTATTGGCTACTAATCCTGAAGATACAAATACTGGGGATGCTGAAATTCCAAGTATTGCTCCAGCTAGCCTGGTTGATGAGGAGTTATTGATTTTAGCTTTGTCTGGCGAAGGTGATGCTAAAACAATGCGCCAAATTTTACTTCAGGGTGGAGCTGACCCCGATCAGGTTAATCTTCTTAGCGATGAAGATTTAATGCTGATGTATAAAGAAATCTTAGCGGCTCAGTTCCCAGAATTATCACTTCCAGCTAATCAAGAATTGGGAGAAGAATCCGCTAACGAGTCTGCCGAAACATTAAGTTTTTAAGAGCTTTTTTATTTTAGATAATTAGGCAATTTATTGAGATAATATGAAAAAACCATCGT
>JBAZCK010000091.1:0-3446 GCA_041654955.1 Acholeplasmataceae bacterium
GCGACAAGGGGACAAGCAAGATAAAATTTGTTTAAGTTTTTACGCGGCTACTACAGGCTTGGCTATGGATTCTCTGCGCTTAGATGGTGGAGATGCCTATTTTGAACATTGGTTAATGGGCCTTCATCCTATTTGCGACAAGGGGCGCTACTTAGACTACCTGCATTACAAAAATCCTTGGTTAAAAGAACTGTTTCCTAATAGTTATCTGCTGCGTGAATCTTTTCCGACCGATTATTTCAGCCGTAATTTTTTAGATCGTTTGCTTTTTAGTGTTGCTAATGCAACCGAGCCGGTGGTAAAAAAAATTCAATTTAAAATTTTACCGCGTGTTTTAGCAGACCAGGTTGGAAAAGGAACAGGGGTTATTTTAAGTGATCATTTGCTGCGCTTTTATTTAGATGATCGTCGTCTTGAATTGCAAAATCGTTATTTGGATAAACTTGCCTCTTTAGGGCTTTATGACTAAAACAAAACTAAGCTCCAATTTTTTCTACCTCTGGTTGCTCGTTTGGCCATGGAGCACTAAATTAATTTTACGCCCCGCTGAAACTAATTATTTAGAGATTGCTTTTTATTTGAGTAATCTTTTTTTATTAATTCCTATTGGCGGACAACTAATTAAACTTTTTAAAAATAGGAAGTTGAAAAATGAGGGTAAAAAAATTCAGCCGCTTTGGTGGTGGGGGGTGATGGTAATTTTTATTATTAGCACCTTATCAATAATTTGGTCACTTGATCAGTCTTTAGCTCTTTCCCGCTGGCTCAGCTTAGTGAGCGCCTTAGTTGTTTTCGTTCTGGTTTTAAAAAGCCCAGCTCTTTTTAGAGAGCGGGCACTTAAGTTTTTTTTACTCGGTTTAATTGTCCCTGCTCTTTTGGGGATTATTCAGTTTTCTAATCAGCTCGCTCCGGCTAATAAATATTTTGGCCTGGCCGTCCATAATCCTAACGACTTGGGGGTATCGGTAATCGAAACTAATAGCGGTCGCTTTTTGCGCGCTTATGGTTCTTTTGATCATCCTAATATTTTGGGAGGAGTGATGGCTCTAGGAGCCATTCTGGCTCTTTTTCTCGCTTTAAAAAATGAGACCAAAAAAGCGGAAAGAACTGTTTTATTGGCTCTTTTTTTAATTTTTAGCGCCGCCCTTTTTTCCTCTTTTTCGCGGGCAGCCATTCTTGCTTTTGTTCTAGCGCTCCTGGCTTTAATTTTTTCACAGCGCCAAACTTTTTGGCGTCAAGGGGCCAGTTTTATTATCGGTTTAATTATTTTAAGCGTTCTGGCTTTTTTTGCTTATCAACCTTTAGTGAATAGCCGTGTCGATTTAAATGCTCGCCTTGAGGAAAAATCCATTAACGAGCGTGCTCTTTATCTTCAACAGGCGGGTAAAATTATTATCAACAATCCGGTGCGCGGTGTTGGTTTAGGTGGTTACACGACTACTTTAATGAATACCTATCCCAATTTTCCTGTTTGGTTTTATCAGCCGGTGCATAACTACTGGCTCCTTGTTTGGGCAGAGTTAGGTATTTTTGGTTTATTGGCTGTTGCCTTGCTGTGGTTTTGGGTATTTGGAAAGAGTCTAAATAATAAAACTTGGCCTTTGTGGCTTTTACTGTTTTTTCTCAGTCTATTTGACCATTGGCTGTGGACACAGCCAGTCGCTCTAGGGCTGATTTTATTTATTGCTGGCTTAATAAGCACTCCTAAGTTCAATAAGTAAGTGCAACACTTTGATTATATTTTAATTATTAGCTGATTTTGGTATATTGCTTGAAAAACCGCCATATGTGTGTGCACATTACCAGCAGCATTACCAGCGGCAGTTGACAAACTTGGGACTTAGTAGTATAATGTAATATACTTAATTAGATTGGAAAAACCAATTAATAGGTATAAAAAGTACATTAAAAAAAATTAAAAATAATTATTAGTCATGAAAGCAATCGTCAGAATTGGTCTATGGAAAGCGATCGCTTTCTTGACCGCCGCTATTTTTTCTCTTTTATTTTTTGCCTGTTGCAACAACGATGAACCGGTATTGTTAAAACCGACAGTCGCTATCAACAGTATTGTAGATGTGACGGCCAACCAAGCCGTTCTTATCGCTTCGGTAGTTCCCAACGGCGAAGCTACTGTCTCTATAGAATATTACCCAACTCTTAATCCCGACCAAAAAGTAGACAATGTTATGCCTACCAAGTATAACGGGGTGGAAGTGGTTAGCGTAATTATTCCTTTGTCCGGTTTAGAGCCGAATGCCGTTTATAACTTTACCATAACAGTTATAAATGCCGCTGGTTCGGTGAATAAAGTCGGAACATTTTCTACCGGGCAATTAACGAAAGCGGTCGCGATAATCAAGCCAGCCACTAATGTTACGCGCTTTGAAGCGACATTAAACGCGATTATCATTGCCAATCAGCCCGAGACTAAAGTAACCTTTAAGTATTGGACGGATGCCGAAACGACGCCAAAAACAAAGACGCTGCCCACTCTCTATAACGGGACTGACAGCCTTAATGTCTCGGCAGACATTAATGATTTACCGCCTAACACCAAAATCTACTACCAAGCAGAGGTTGAGAATAAAGCGGGATTAGTGGTTAGCAATAAATCCGGTTTTGAGACTTATGCGGTCGTTGATTATGATGGCAATCTCTATCACACCATTTCCTATTCAGGGACTTATACGCGTGATTATGATGGGCAAAAGGATGTTGTCTTTACCGTTAATCAAACCTGGCTAAGAGAGAACTTTAAGGGAACTCACTACGCCAATGGTGATCCGATTCCTAATGTCGCTAATGCCGGCACTTGGGACAATCTAACCACCGGAGCCTATTGCCAATACAACAACGACCCCAAAATTGCGGAAGTATATGGCAATCTGTATAACTTCTATGTTGGTGTCGATCCCAGAGGATTGATCGTTGGCTGGCATACCCCGACAGTGCATGAATTTGTTGACTTAGGAAATTATCTTGCAGATGGAGCTACTTATAAAGCCGGGCCGATGATGATGGAAACAGGAACAGCGCATTGGATTAATCCCAATCCGTATTGGCCCCCTACTAACAGTTCCGGGTTTACTGCTCTTCCTAATGGGGCCTTTGCTACTTATATGGACACAAGCGACTGGGTCTATATGAATCTCGGAGAAAGCGCCACTTTTTGGACGACAAATTCTGAGGGTTCAATAAGCGGTCACATGGTAGAAATATCCAGAGATAATTGTTCTTTGATTATTGGTGCTTTTTACCACAAGACAATATATTGCGGCTTGCGGCTCATAAAAAACAGGCAATAGTTGAATAACTATAAGCCCACTCTCTATAAGGGTGCTTACATCAAGCATCCTTTTTTTGTTGCCAGTCAATAACTTTTGCAGTATAATCATCTTAGAGCTAATTTATATAAAATATGTCTCATTTTTAATTTTTAAATT
>JBAZCK010000092.1:0-3434 GCA_041654955.1 Acholeplasmataceae bacterium
TTACGTGATGAAATAAACAAAAACCATATGTTAAATGGTGTTGAAATGGTATCTCCTAATACGATTACTATTGGACATAATGTCATTATTGAACCAGGTGTAACCATTTATCCAAATACGACCATTACTGGTAATTCTACCATTCGTGAAGGTGCGATTATTGGTCCTAACACTGAAATTCATAATGGTAATATTGATGAATATGCAGAAGTGAAACATTCACTCGTCTATGATTCAACTGTAGGTGAACATACAACTGTTGGACCATTTGCTCATTTAAGAAATCATGCAAATATTGGTGCTCATAATAGAGTAGGTAACTTTGTAGAAGTTAAAAATTCTACAACTGGTGATGGCACAAAAGCTGCACACCTATCTTATATTGGTGATGCAGAAGTTGGGTCTAATGTAAACTTTGGCTGTGGATCAATTACTGTTAATTATGATGGAGTCAATAAAAATAAAACCATTATTGGTGATGATGTCTTTATTGGGTGTAATGTGAATATGGTTGCTCCACTTACCATTGAAAGTGAAGTGTTTATTGCAGCTGGTTCTACAGTAACTGAAAATGTGCCTAAAGGCTCATTATCAATTGCTAGAAACCATCAAGTTAATAAAGCTGATTATTATCATAACTTAATTAAACCTAAACCAAAACCAGATAAATAAGATTTCAATAGCATCCTTCGGGATGCTTTTTTTGTAAAAAAATTTCATTATATGTAATAATGATGATAATGTAAATGAAGCCATTTTTATTGTGATATAATGAACGTAATGATTGATAAAAAGGGAGATAAATATTATGGCTAGTGATTCAAAAGATATGTTGGTTGACTTATATCAACCAATCATTAAAGAACTTGAAACTAAATATGAAATTAAAAGAGTGTTATCACCAAATAGTGATAAAGTATTAAAGTTTATTGAAGATCATTTTTCTTTGGGTTGGGTATCTGAAGCTAAAGCAGGACTTTATCAAAATCATCCAACTTGTTTTATCGCAGTAGATGAAAATAAGATCATTGGTTTTGCTTGTTATGACTCAACAGCTAAAGCTTATTTTGGTCCAACAGGTGTCGATGAAGCTTATAGAGGACAAGGTATAGGCAAAGCATTACTTTTAAAATGTTTGGTTGCTATGAAAAATGAAGGCTATGGTTATGCAATCATTGGTGGTGTTGAACCTAAAAATTGGGCTTTTTATGAAAAATCATCAGGTGCTAGACCAATAGACAATAGTAAAAAAATATATACACGCATGGTTTAACACAGTTTAAACCATGTTTTATCCTTGAAGGGAGACTTACAGTGAACATTAAAGGGATTGAAATTATTAGAGAATTAGAAATGATTAAAAGATATACAGCATTTAAAACAGATGACATCGAATCTATTGAGTTTAAACCATTTGATACACATGATTATCAAGTGATTAAAAAAGGACAAAGCTATCAAGTTTTTTATCATAGACAAAGAGATATCTATGCAGCATTAGGTTATATCTTAAGTCATTTAAATGAAAGAAATTATGATATCAAAAGAACTAGAAATTTAAAATCTTTAGGTTATATGATTGATTGTGCAAGAAATGCAGTACCAACCATAGAATCATTAAAGCGTCAAGTAGTTAATCTAGCATTAATGGGATATACCTATATAGGTCTATATCTAGAAGACTTATTTGAAATTGATGATGAACCAGAGTTTGGATACATGAGAGGACGTTATACAAAGTCTGAAATTAGTGATTTAATCGTTTTTGCAAATAACTTTAATATTGAGGTTATGCCATACATTCAAACGCTTGCGCATTTAAATGCTATCTTTAAACATCCTAAATATAATAACGTATTAGATATCCATGATATCTTATTAGTTGATGAGCCAAAAACATATGAACTTATTGAAAAGATGCTTGCTACTGCACAATCTATGTTCAATACAAATACCATTAATATCGGTATGGATGAAGCATGGCAATTAGGTCTAGGTAAATATTTAAATAAACACGGCTATCAAAATCGTATGGACATTATGCTTCATCATTTAGATAAAGTGTTAGAGATATGTAGAAAATTAGAAATTAAACCAGCGATGTGGGCTGATATGTTTTTCCATTTAAAAGGTGGCGCATATTTTTCTAAAGGTGTGACATCATTTGAAGATATTAAAGGTATGGTTCCAGATGATGTGGAATTAGTTTACTGGGATTATTATCATACAGATCAAAAAGATTATGATGATAAGTTTGCATCCTTAAAAACATTAACTTCCAATTATGGATTTGCAGGTGGTGCATGGAAGTGGGTAGGATTTGCGCCGTTTAATGGTTTTTCAAAAAGAAGTTCTATTCCAGCAATTCAAGCTTGTAAAAAAGCAGGTGTTAATCATTTTGTAGTTACTTCATGGGGTGATAATGGTGCTGAAGCATCGATGTTTTCAATTCTTCCTAGTTTAATCTTTATTGCAAATTCATTTTATGATGATAAATTATCAGATGAAGATGCTTTTATATATGGTTTAACAAATGTATCTATGGAATCGTGGATGAATTTAGATAAACTTAATCAAATCTATCCAGCAAAAGAAATTAAGACAGTTAATCCATCAAAATATCTTTTATTTGAAGATATTTTGTTAGGAGATTCTCATATTAAGCTACACAAAGATTATAAGAAGGCTTATGTAAAGATAAAAGAAACTTTAGAACCATATACAACGATAGAATCACCTTATAAATATATTTTTAATACACTTTATGATCTAGCATTAGTGTTATCGATTAAATCTACATTAAGTATAAAACTTTATGAGCTTTATCATCAAGATGACAAAAAAGCTCTTCTAGATTTTATTAAAAATGATGTATCAGAAGTCATCGATAATATTAAGCAAATGTATAAAGATTTTAAATATCAATGGCACCAAGAAAACAAACCTTTTGGATTTGAGGTTCAAAGCTATCGTTTTGGAGGATTAATCCAAAGATTAGAAGACATAAAAGAAAAATTACTAGATTTTGCAAAAGGAAAAACTGAGAATGTTGCTGAATTAGAGATAAGAAGATTAAATTTAGCAAATGATGATGATCCTTACTTAGGATGTATTTATTACAACCAATTTGTAAAATACATCACATTTGGAACAGTTTAAGCAAGAATTTACAATTTAATGTAAAGAAATAACAAAAATTTACAAAACTATTGACATTTTATCTCATTGGTATTACAATTTTACCAAAAATAAGGGATAGGGTGTCTTTTTTATGAAAAACTATACAAGAATTGAAATACTAGAATCTGCAAAAGCAAATAATGTTAAATATGTAAGATTACAATTTACTGATATGCTTGGAGTTGTAAAAAATGTTGAAATTCCAGCAAGAAATTTAGAACGTGCACTTGCCAATGAAATTATGTTTGATGGTT
>JBAZCK010000093.1:0-3239 GCA_041654955.1 Acholeplasmataceae bacterium
ATACCAATAGAAATCCTAAAGTTCTAACAATTTTACCAAATGTGGAATTATAAACTCGTTTATTCATAAAATTCACCACTTTCTTTCATTCATACATACATATATTTTATCACATTTTATATAGATATTTAAGTAAATTTTAATAATTTAATTTATATCATTACCAACTTTTAAATCTCCATCTGAAATAAGATTAAATTTTCTAAAAATAAGATCAATACCAAACACGAGTAAAGCAGCTAGAACAACCATTAATCCAATGGACAACCAAGCATTAAAACTATAAGACATCTCTGAAAGTGTTCGAAGTTGTCCTACAAACCCAGATGATCCCATACCTGAACCAAACTTATCAGTTTCAGTTGATAATGATAAAACGATAATCGGAGACAATATGGCAGATGTTATGATCGTTGGCAACCATATTATCGGTTTTTTCAATATATTTTTAAATTGTAACATAGATGTTCCAAATGCGATTGATAAAACCATACCAATATTATTATCTTTTCTTGATTGAACTGCAAAACCAATCATTTGAACTGTTGTGCCTACTACTGCAGCACCACCAGCAATACCATCAAGATTAATCGCAATCGCTATGGCTGCACTAGAAATCGGTGCTGTAAGTAACATCCCCATCACAACTGCTATAATAATCGTCATTGGAAAGGGTGCAATATCTGTTGCTAATTGAATACCATTAGATATTTGAGTTAAGAGAAAGCCAATCGGTGCACTTAGTCCAAGTGTTAATAAAAATGCTAAGATAGATCCTAATAATGGAATTAATAAAATGTCAACTGGTGTTCTTTTTACTAAAACTTTTTGTAAGAATAATATACCTAAAACAACAACTAAATACGTAGTCACAGGATCATTATTGATTCCTAAGACGATACCAGTACCAAATTGTAATTTAAAACTTGTAGCTATACCACCCATAATGGATGCGACAACCATTTTTAAACCATCCATTTTTAAAGATAGTGCAATCCCCATACCTATACCAACACCCATTAAACCTTTCAGTGTATCAGCAAGCGTATATTGAATCATATCAATATTTAATAGATCTCCAAATTGTGAAACGATAACGCCAATGATCAAAGTCGCAAATAAACCATAAACCATACCATTTAAAGTCGTCATCGTAAAGTCTTTCAATTTCATGTCATCCCTTCTTTCAAAAATTATTTTAACACATAATCTAATAACCTATGCAAAAAAAGAATAGATTCGATTCTTCTAGAAAGATTTTTATTCAAAATTCATGTATAATAAACCATAGGAGACGATATTATGGCAAAAAAGAAAAGTTATTTAAATCAAATTTATCAATTTAGTGATCATGACAAATGTTATGTAGTAGAAGTTTCTCTAGAAACCTATCATGAACTATTTAATGGTTGGGATGCATCTCCAACAAGAAAAAAAGATCTAGACTCAGAATTATTGGATTTCATCGAGCAAGCTGCTTATGACATTCCTATGAAACAAAAGGTTAGACTTTCTTTTGGTATACCCGAAGATCAAAAAGATGATGTATTAGAAGCTTCAAGTAAAACTGCAATATATAATAACTTTAAGATGATCATTCATTTTATTAATAAAAACTTATCGATCAATAACAGAAAAATCTTCACCTACATTACACTTGCTTTAACATTTATCACTTCTGCATACTTAATGATGTCATTTTTTGAAGAACAACTATCATTTACAATTCTAAGAGAAGGTTTGTTTATCGGAGGTTGGTTTTTAATGTGGGAATCATTTTCTTTATTCTTCTTTGATAGTTATGAAGTGAGAAATAGAAAAAAAAGATATCAAAGATACTTAGATTCTGATATCGAATTTAGATATATTAAAAAAACAACAGATGAATCAATAAAATAGGAGGATTAACATGATTATAAAACCATCTATTCGTAGTAATTTTTTCACCAACGCGCATCCAATAGGCATTAAAAAAGTTATAAAAAACTATATCGATGATGTAAAAAATATGGAAAAATTTGAAGGTCCTAAACGTGTTTTAATCGTTGGTGGTTCTTCAGGATACGGACTTGCATCTAGAATAAGCTTAGCTTATGGTGCTGATGCACATACAGTCAATGTATCTTATGAAAATGAACCTAAAGGTAAAAAAACTGGTTCTGCTGGATATTGGAATAATATCTTTTTCCAAGAATTCGCAAAAGAAACAAAAAATCTACATAAAGACTTTAATGGCGATGCATTTAGCATGGAGATGAAACAAAAAGTCTTAGACTATATTAAAAAAACATTTGGACAAGTTGATCTAATTATCTACTCACTTGCCTCAGGTGCTCGAATGAATCAAGAAACCAATGAAATCGTAAGATCGCATATTAAACCATTAGACAAAACAGCTTACGGTAAAACCATTGATTTGCAGTCTATGGAAGTCATTGATTTAAATATAGATCCAGCAACTGAACAAGAATCAAAAGACACTATCTTTGTGATGGGTGGTAGTGACTGGGAAGATTGGATAAACTTCTTCGATCAAAATAATGCTCTAGCTGAAGGATTTAAAACAGTTGCATATACTTATATCGGTGGACCAAACACTGATGCAATATATAGAAAAGGTACACTAGGAAAAGCTAAAGAAGATTTAGAATCAAAAGCAGAAATCATGACTACATGGTTAAAAGATAAATACCAGGGTGAGGCACTTATATCATCAAGTAAAGCAGTTGTTTCTAAAGCAAGTGTCTTTATTCCACAAATGCCTATTTATGTTTCATGCTTATTTGATGTCATGACTGCACATAAACTACATGAAACAACCATAGCACATAAATATAGATTATTTAAAGACATGATTTATGGACAAAAAAGAATTGTTGATGATAAAAAGCGCATTAGACTAGATCACCTCGAAATGGATCAAAAAGTTCAAGAAGAAACTAATCGATTAATGTCTTCTTTTGATAATCAAGATGTCTTCTTACTTAAAGGCACAAAAATGTTTATCAATGAATTTTATAATATCAATGGTTTTAAAGTTGAAGGTATCAATTATGATGAAGAAGTTGATATTGATGAACTGATTAATTTATATAAAACTGAAGATTATGTTTATGAATAAAACGCAAAATTATTGCGTTTTTTTTTATTGAGAAATTAAAAAAAAAGATGCGTTTTGATGGCATCTTTTTAGTTTATCATATGGTCCCCGCGGCCGGGCTCGAACCAGCACGAGCTTG
>JBAZCK010000094.1:0-3208 GCA_041654955.1 Acholeplasmataceae bacterium
GAAGAGACCTATACCTATCGCGACCTTAACTACGGACAGGAATACCTGGCCGGTGTAGCTGCGCTGTTTAGCTCCGGCTACTCCGAACTGGATACCTATTTGTTCCGTTCACAGTATCTCTATCCTCCCGACAGTTTGCAGGGTATGAGCCCACTGGGCACAGACTATGCACACCTGTGGTGGCTGCCCCCTTCATCACCCACCGGTTTGGGTTATGCTATGACAACTGCGAAAGGACCTGCTGCTTATGCAAATGTAGAAGCTGATCCAATGGCAGAACCACGCAACGTGGTTACCAACCGCGAAATCTGGGATATCCATTACAATTTTGCGATGGATGGGCCTTCAGGTTTAACCGGTTTGGCCGGCGCTGAAAGTGATGGTGAATTCATCTATGCTCCGAGGTGGGATGGCAACGAGATTGCTAAATTCGACATCGACGGTAACTTCATTGAGACTTTCTCTATCCCCGGTGTTAGTGGATTAAGAGACCTGGCCTTTAACGGAACCTATATGTTCGGTGGTGCTGCTGGATCTACCGTATGGAAGATGGACTTTACCAACCATACGCTGATCTCAAGCTTCACTGCACCTACTGCTGTTCGTGCCATCGCTTATGACTCTGATGCTGATGCATTCTGGGCAAACAACTGGGCAACCGACATGATCCTGTTCAATGAAGCAGGTGTTCAGTTGGCTTCACTCCCGGGCATGCCGAGTATGTATGGTGCAGCTTATGACAAGTACAGTGCCGATGGACCACACCTGTGGTTCTTTACCGGTACAACTGAACTTGGCGGATGCCAGGTTGAGCAATACAATATTGCCAACCAAACAATGACAGGTGTTTCACACAGCGTAAGTGGAGACTTTGGTAGTGATTTGATTGCCGGTGGTCTTTACATTATTGAGAACCTCGTTCAGGGAAAGGTTATCCTTGGCGGTACTGCTCAGGGAGGCGGCGACATTGCATTCGGTTATGAACTTGCCGATTACACCGGCGGACCAATTGTTGGTGTTCCTGCAAATCTTCTAGGTTACAACCTGTACCGCAATGATGCTGTGGCTGCTTATATTGAGAGCCCAACTACCGAGTATTTCGACATGAACCTGGATCCGGGTACCTATATGTATGATGTTACGGCCGTCTATGACCTTGAGCCTTACGGTTATCCTGGTCAGACTGCAGAATCCATGAAAGAAGGTACCGTTGAAATCGACGTCATTTATGGTTATGAACTGCCATTTATGGAAGATTGGAATACCGGTTTATTCACTACCAATCAATGGACCACTCAGGGTGCAAACTGGCGTATTGCCGGTCAGGTAGGTAATCCTGCTCCTGCAGCAGAATTCTTCTACAATCCTGCTCAGACTGACTATGCATTGTCACTCACCAGTTCGTGGATCAATGGACGTGAAGGCGATGATAATCTGATAGATGGCGACATCTGGCTAGATTTCGACCTGAAACTTGAGGATTTGAACCAAACCGGTGATGAAACCTTACAGGTTGAAGTCTTTAACGGTTCAGCATGGAGCACTGTAGTTACCTACACTGCCGAAGGCAACACCGATTGGGAAATGGAACATGTCAAAATCACCTCTCAGGCCAAGAACAAGGTCTTCCGCGTTCGCTTTACGGCCAAGGGTACAAGTTCACTTGACATCTATAACTGGATGATCGATAACATTCACATCTATCGTCAATGTGCTCCTCCAACTGAACTCACTGCAACAGAAGAGAGTTCACCCGGAAACCTGAGTGTAATACTTAACTGGACTGCTCCTGGTTCAACAGGTCCTGGAGTATCGGGATGGTTAGCATGGGATAATGGTATAAATGACAATGCCATAGGTCTGACCGGTGGTGGCACCTTTAGTGTAGCTGCAAGGTTTACTCCAACCCAGCTTGCTCAGTATGCCGGAACCAGCCTTACCAAAATCCGTATGTTCCCCTATGCTCCGGGTACAACCATTGTGCTTAAAGTATGGACAGGCGCCAATGCCAGTCAACTTGTACTTACTCAGCCTTTGGCCAGTTACACTTCCAGTGTATGGAATGAAATAGCCCTTAATACCGCAGTTCCCGTTACCGGTGCCACCGAACTTTGGTTTGGTTATACCGTAACTCACGGAGATGGTGTATTTGCCGCTGGTTGCGACGAAGGTCCTGCCGTTGCCGGATTTGGAGATAAAATCTCTTTAGATGGTTCAACATGGGATGACCTGTCAGCCATTTCTGACATCAGTGCCAACTGGAACCTCCAGGGATTTGTTGAAACCCTTGATGGTGTCAGCATTCCATTGCAGCCCATTAGCGACAATACGGTTTACGAACCTGTATCCGCATCAGCGCTTACTTCGGTAAGTTATCCTGCACTTCCGGGAGCATCGCTTCCACTGGAAGTATCGGGTAGCCGCGAGCTGGTTGGTTACAATGTGTATCGTGATGGTGACATGATCGGTTCAACCGAAGAAACCACCTATACCGATGCTGACCAGTCTGTACTCACTATTGGTGAAACCTTCTGCTACACGGTAACCGCCGTTTACGAAGATTGCGAATCACCAATGAGTGAAGAAGCCTGTATATTGGTTACCGATGTTCCTGTTGTTGCAACTGCCGCGGTTAGTGTTTATCCTAACCCATCCAACAGCATGGTTAACATTGAACTGACCAATAACATTAGTCAGGTAGTTGTTTACAATTATGTTGGCCAGGTAGTATTTGAGCAAACCATTACCAAAGCTCAGACCATCCAACTGAATGTACGTAACTACGAAGCCGGTGCTTATCTCATTAAGTTTGTAACCATCAATGGTGAGAACTTCACGAAAAAAGTAGTGGTAACCAACTAATCGTTTATTCGAATACAATCAAAAAAGGCTCCGAAAGGGGCCTTTTTTGTTGATTTGTTGATTTGTTGATTTGTTGAGATTGGCTGTCCTAACAGGGTTTCTTCATACCTGTTAGGTCTTTGGGGAGTGGGGAAGTCTGATGTGATGATGTGATGATGTGCTGATGTGCTGATGTGATGATGTGCTGATGTGCTGATATGATGATTTGATTCACGAATCGCTGCGCTCTCGGGAATTCGCTACGCTTATGCTTGTCCGCCTCATGCGGGATTTGTTGATTTGTTGAGATAGGCTGTCCTAACAGGTTTTCTTCATACCTGTTAGGTCTTTGGGGAGTGGAGAAGTC
>JBAZCK010000095.1:0-3093 GCA_041654955.1 Acholeplasmataceae bacterium
AGAAAGCGGTTTTAAAGTTTTGCCGGCTACGCTAACAAGCTCCGCTTTTAAATCTTCTTTATTATCAGTTTTTAAAAGAGCGTTCAAGCTCCAATATTCCTGGGCTGCAAATTTTTTTATCTCACGCTCCTTTTCTACAACTAAGCGCGTGGCTACACTTTGAACTCGTCCAGCTGATAAACCCTTGGCGACTTTTTTCCAGAGGAACGGTGATAATTCATAACCAACCAATCGGTCTAATAGACGACGAGCTTGTTGAGCTTCAACCAGATTCATATCTAAAGGGCGCGGAGTTTTAAGAGCCTCTAAAATTGCTTCTTCGGTGATTTCATGAAAAGCAATTCGTTCACTATTTTCCGGATTCAAATTTAGAACTTCACTTAAGTGCCAAGCAATCGCTTCGCCTTCGCGGTCTTCATCTGAAGCGAGAATAACTTTTTTTGCTTTAGCGGCCTGCTTTTTTAATTCTGTTACTCGTTTGCGAGCACTGGTTGGGATTAAATAGCTAGGAGTGAAACCATTTTCGATTTCAATTCCCATCTTACTCTTTGGCAGGTCGCGAACATGACCAAAAGAGGAACTAACTTGATATTTTTTCCCTAAAAATTTAGCAATAGTTTTGGCCTTGGTAGGCGATTCGACGATAATTAAGTCCATAAAATTAAAAATCAGAAATTTATCTCGTAATCAGTGTACTATTTAAGCTGAGGCTGTCAACCGTTGTCTTAAAATTAATTCAAAAAATCCCTGAGAATAATCAGAGATTTTTATAATCAGTGAGGTGATGTCGTCAGCAAAGAAACAGGCCGCCCCTCCTCAGCTTGCCGCTTTGTGGCGGCATCGCCTCACTGGTTATTTGGCTAATTCTTTAAGAGCGCGATCAATGGTTTCATTTAAAATATTTTTTTCTGGGTCGGAAAAATTAGTAAGGACAAAACGCTCAGCGGGGATTTGTTGGCGCAGCTTTTCGTTGGCAACACCAATTTTTAAACGTCTAAACTTCTGAGTCTTGAGGTGATTAATAATTGATTTGATGCCGTTGTGCCCACCACTACCAGAATCATTAGCCCAGCGATATTTTCCCAAGGCTTGGTCGATGTCATCATGAATAACTAAAAGAGTTTCGCTTAAATCGGCATCAGTTTTTTTAAATAAACCAAGTGCCTTTGGAAGTAGCTGATAATAGGCGAGGATTTTTCTGACTGGTTCGCCTGATTTATTCATGAAAGAAAGCGGCTTAGCATACAGACAATCACCTTGGCGGTAGATTTCGCAGTTAAAACGTTTACTGTTTTCCCATTTTACCGCCCCCAGTAAGCGATCAAGAACATTAAAGCCAACATTGTGACGATTCCCGGCATATTCTTTTCCGGGATTACCTAAGCCGATAATGATTCTCATATAATTATTATAAACTAAGTCGCTACAATTTTCGCTTAATAAAAGTTTAATAAAAAGTTAAGAAAAATATTTAAAAAAGATAATATTTTTAAGCGTTTTTAGGAGGCGCGGCCGTGAACTCGCTTGTTGTTAACAACTTCCATTTTTATTGGTGTTCCTAAAAAATTATATTTTTCGCGTAAGCGGTTTTCCATGAAACGCACATAAGAAAAATGAAGATTGTCTTTCGAGCCAATTCTAATCATGAACGCCGGCGGGTTTGTTTGATTTTGAGTGAATTCGTAAATTCGTGGCGCTTTAAGCCCCTTTCCTTTAGCGGGCAAATGAATTTTGACGATTTTTGAAAGCAATTTTTGTAATTGTGAATCAGAAACTTTTAATTGACGAGCTTCAGCAATCTCTAAAACAAGATCTAGAATTTCGGGAACTTTTAAACCGTTTTTTGCTGAGACAAATTTTAATGGTGCCCAAGCGGCAAAGGGGATGTGGTTATGAATTTTTTGTGTCCACTCTTTTATATTTTTAGGCTTAATTTTGTCCCATTTATTCGCTAATATAATCAAGCTTTTTCGTTGATCAATTATTTCTCCAACTAGACGGGAATCTTGTTTGGTAAGCGGCTCGGTAATATCAAAAATAAAGAAAACTAAATCTGATTTATGAAGGGCCGATAAAGCTCTTTCGCCACTGGCTTTTTCCAAACCAGCGCGCTTATGTCCCTCCTTGGTTAAGCCGGCCGTATCAACAAGGCGAATAGTTTTTTCTTTCCAAGTTAAGAAAGCGTCTTGGGGCTCTCGGGTTGTGTGTGGCTCATCACTAACTAAAGAGCGATCGTAGCCGAGCAAGGCGTTTACTAAAGAAGATTTACCAACATTAGGTTTGCCAATAAAGGTGACGCGGATTTCTTCCGGCTCATTCTCCACAGTTGTTAAATTGTTTTCCCATGATAGTCGTGGCAAAACCTCGCTTAATAAATCTCCGGTACCAGAGCCACTAGAGGCGGAAATTAAACTCGGCTCACCTAGACCTAGTTTAGTAAAGGCGGCTGCCTCACTGGCATATTTAAAACTATCTACTTTATTTACCACAACCATAACTTTGGCAGCCAGTTCGGGGTTGCTTTTTAAAGCTTTAGCCAAGCGCCGGTCATCGGCAGTTAAGCCGTCACGGTTATCAACAATAAATAAAATTAACTGAGCTTCAGTTAACAGCTTGGCGGCTTGTGCTTGGGCTAGAGAATTAGCTGTCAGTTTCTCTTCTTTTTTCTTAGCTTTTTTCTCTATTTGATTAAAGTCATAAAATCCGGCTGTGTCTGCTAATTCAAATTCATGATGTTCCCAAGAAACCGTTCCTAGATTGCTATCACGGGTAGTGCCTGAAATATCAGAAACCAGCGCTTGCGATTTTTCTGTTAAGCGATTAAAGATAGTTGATTTTCCGACATTGGTTCGACCAAAGAGGACGACCAATGGTAATTGTGAAAATCTTTTAGTCATAAATTATTTTTTGTAAGTTTCCAGGCTCCAATTAGAAGCGTCTGTCCCTAAAATAAGAATTAAGCGAGCGTCGCTCCCGGTAGATTTAAAATTCTCTAACCAATCTGGAACATCGTAGGCGAGGGTGGCTGGGGTGACTGTTTCTAACAACTTTAAAGCATCATCTTCTTGGCCGTAAGAAAGATCATATATTCTA
>JBAZCK010000096.1:0-3062 GCA_041654955.1 Acholeplasmataceae bacterium
ATCCAATCTAATTGATACAAAAGTAAAAACACCAGATATTCCAGAATCAATATTTAATACCAAGTATAGAGAATACTCTGATCGCCTTAAAGTTCTAACTGCAGAGATTAACAAGCTTGAACTTGAGCACGTAAAAAATTACGACACCAGAAAACGTATGGATAAAATCAATGAGATTTTAGGCAAAAAGAATTTAGTCATCGATGAACTTGATTCAGAGATATTAAGTACATTCATCTATAAAATGATATCAGTCAGTCCAAATGAGATTGTATACTGTATTGCTGGAACCAAGAATTATTCAGACAATGAGTTCAAAGAACGACGTTTTGAGTTCTTAAAAACTGAACCAATCATTGTGAAAACATATCACACACCCGATGGCTTGGCTAAGATGTTATATCGGGTTGTAGTGATATAATTTTTAAGCAAAAAGATGTTCTCACACTCAAGAAAATACATGCTTAAAGCATAGTTTGATGTTTCCACATTGATTTCGATATGTTTCCACATTGGGCAAAAAGTAAAAAAGAAGCATTTAACCCAGTTTTAAAGGGGTAAATGCTTCTTGTTCTATTATACGAACGGCTTTGTTAAGCCGTTTTTAAAGAAAGCAATACGATGTTTTCAACGTGAGTTGTTTGACTAAACATATCAACAGGTTGAACATCTATGATATGATAATACGGTTTTAATGTTTTTAAATCTCTAACTTGTGTTTTAGGCTCACAAGAAATATAAACAATCTTTTTAGGCTTTAACAACAAAACATCATTTAAAAAATCTAGACTAGCCCCTTCTCTTGTTGGGTCCATAAATAAAATATCAATCTCTTGTTTTATTTCCTTCATTTTTTCACCAACATCGCCTAAAATAAATTCGATATTTGTCATTTTATTAAAGATCTTGTTATCAAGTGCATCTTTATGTGCATCTTGATTTACTTCAATCGCATAAACTTTCTTAGCTTTCTTACTTAAGAGTAAAGATAGAGTGCCTATTCCAGAGTATGTATCAAGAATAACATCGGTAGGGCTTATATTTGCCATTTCTATGGCTTTGTTATAAAGTTTGAACATCTGCTCAGGATTAATCTGATAAAACGATTGAGCGGATAATTTAAATGATATATCGCCTATTTGATCAATGATATATCCAGGACCATAAATCACTTTTTCTTCACTTAGTAAAACAAGATGTGTTTTCTTCTTATGAATATTTTGTATCGTTGTTTTCACTTGATCATGAGCTTTTACTAAATCTTGTGAAATCTTTTTCGCATTTGGTAGTAAATTACCATTTGTCACAAATACTACCATTAAATCTTTTCTAGCATATGATTTTCTAATCAAAACGTGTTTTAAAATACCTTGATTCGTATCTATATCATAAGCAGGAATTTTGTATTTATTAAGTAACATTTCAATTGTTCTTAACACTTGATTTGTTGATTTATCATGGATAAAACAATCTAGAAAAGGTATCACTTTTTTAGTTTGTTCTCTATATAAACCTAGTCTTAATTTCTTTTTGCTAGTTGTTGCTGATAAAACAACTTTGTGTCTATAATGTAGGGGTTGTTCACTTTTGATAATCTCGTTAATTTTTACATCATTAAAATTTTCTTTAAATAAGTTTTCTACATTTTCTTGTTTTAATTCTAGTTGATAATCATAAGTCATATGTAAAAAATCACATCCCCCGCACTCATGAAAGATAGGGCATATAACTTTTTTTCTATGTGCACTTTTATGTGTAAGATCACTTTCTTTAATCACTGTTTGATTGGGATCAGACACAATTGCAGTCTCATTTGGTAAGATATATCTTACGATTTGTTTTTTTTCCGTTACTGGACGATATAAATCATCTAGTTTTATACATTTAATTTCCATAATTTACCTCTATACTCATTATAACATCTAAAACAAAAAGGGCAACGCCCTTTTATGGATTTAACTATATTTGACGCTTCTTAATTTTATAGATTTCTTCAACTGCTAAACTAATTTTAGTCACGACATTTTTCTTGTTTTTTGGATAGATATAAAACGTATCATGCATCGTAGATAGATCAATACAATCGCCTTTTTTCATATAATCATATTCAATATGACATCCATACATTGATAATGGTTCTTTTTTCAAATCGATCTCATAGTTATCATTTTTTAAAGTTAAATGAAATCCATTTATATCATGCGTTAATTTTCCTTCTCCTAGTCTAACATAACCCTTACTGTTAGGAAGTGCTTCAACAATCACATCATCAGAAAAATGGTATGTATTATTTTCTATTTGTTTTCTTACTTGTTCTCTTTCCCATTCATACCAATCTGGAATATGAGTAAATTCAGTTTTGCCATCAAAAGCTTTAATTTTTCCATATACATCCATTTCATAAGTATGATGACAACTATTGCACCATATCTTATGTCCACCAGATGTCATCTCATGTTCTTTTTTACATGCTGGGCATTGATATAAGACTTTATGAATATTTTTAGCTCGATCTTTATTTTTAATTTTTATTTTATTGTCATATTGCCACTGATACTCATCATATTTAAAGGCTGCTCTAATTTTTTCGTTGATTTCATCAGCAGATGCATTTTCTAAATCTTCTACATCATAAAGTTTTGTCATATCAGCTTTTAAAGGCACGTAACGCATCTTTAAATTCCATACTGGTTGAGTTAAATAATTTCCATGCATATTTAAAACCACAACGGGCTTTTTTAATACCTTAACCATTTTACCTAATGAATCTGGTAAAATCGCATCCGTACCAATTAATGAATATCTAGCCTCAGGATAAATCGCAACGATATTATTAAGCTTTTCTACACCGTATTTAATCTGTCTAAATAAGACAGCGTCTGTTGTAAACTTACGTTTAACAATTGCACCAACGTTTCTTAACAACCATTCTCTCTTTATAAATCCATCAATCGCAACCACGTAATTCGCACGTTTTGGAAAAATAGCTTTTGTTGTTACTTTAAAATCGATAAACGCATGGTGTGTACATAATAAAATATAAGGAGGCTTTAAGCCTTTCA
>JBAZCK010000097.1:0-3028 GCA_041654955.1 Acholeplasmataceae bacterium
GTCAAGACTCCCATTTTGGGGGTCTTTTGCGAATAAAGAATATGGCTCTTTAAATTTAATATTAGTCAGTTTTCCGTCTTTAACTTCGGCGTTCCAAAGTATGTTTTTTATTATTTCTCTTTGCTTATTCGGGCTAGCTTCTAAAAACTTATTTTTCATTGCCTGTTGGGCTAAAAAGACCTTTTTTATTTGTTCCAAAGTAATTTTATCTATTGGCTGATTTTTGTTTTCTAAAGTTTTTAATTCCTCGTTTAATAAGTTCAGCTCATCAGCTATCGTCTTCCGCTTGGCCTCAAAATCCTCTTTGGTGAGGGCTTTGTCCAAAAGCAGGTTAAAGAGTTCAGCTTGGCGGTCTTCTCTAATTTTGAGCCGACGCAAAAGCTCGTTTTTAGTTTTAAGATAGTTTTGATTGACCGCTTCTTGCTTTAATTTATCTAAACTCGCCTCATACATTAAATTTATGACCTCTTCCGAAAAAGTTAGGCGTTCAAAAACATCAGCCAGCATTTTAATGGCGTCATCTTCTTTCAAATAGCTTTTATGCTCTTCGCATTTATTTTTACCATTGGTGCAGTAATAGTAAATATGCTTGCCCCTCTTTTTGCTGGCGGTATATAGACAACCGCAATGAGCGCAAACCATTAGTCCCCGAAAAATAAAGTCTAAGCGATTTTTCTTGATATGCTGTTTTTTGTGCGCCATTTCCTGCGCCGCTTCAAACAGCCTCTTTGATATTATTGGCTTATGGCTACCAGCGTATTCCTCGCCATGAGAGGTCATAACGCCGTAATAGAATTTGTTATTTAATAGGGTATAGATTTGCGACTTATGATATTTATTGCCACCCCGGCTCTTTAATCCCGTCAGATATATTTTATCGGCGATTTCTTTAATTGTATAATTACCGCTGATATACATTTGAAATATTTGTTTAACATAGGGAGCCCGTTCCTTATCAACCAAAATCCCGCCCTTGCCGTCATTCAAATAGCCAATTGGGGCAATACAGGGCCAACCACCTTTTTCCAGTTTAGTTCTCAGTCCTCGCTTAACATTTTTACTCAAGTCTAAAATATATTGATTAGCCATTGAGCCCTCAATATTCAATAGCAAAACATTATCACTCGGCAAATATTGCTTATCGCTCGTTTGAATCACTTTTATTTTAGACTGTTGTAATAGCCACTGAATCTTTCCGCTGTCTATCGGGTTGCGACTTAATCTGTCTATTTTCCAACATAATATGCCATAGCCCTCAACCTCATTATTATTTTCTAGCAGTTTAAGCATTTCCGAAAATAGCGGTCTATTATTTGGCAACTTAGCCGACTTACTTTCCGTATATATTTTATCAATTTCCAAACCTAAACTATGAGCCAGTTTTTTCATTTCTGAAACTTGGCTTTCTAGGGATAATATTTGTTTGCTCTTGTCTTCCGAAGACTTGCGAGCATAGAGGATATATTTCATATTGCTTAAATGATTAATAATATAGATTTCTGGTTCTAATTATAAGTTCTTTTAAACAAGGATAACTTTTTCTTTTCGGCTCCCCCTCCGGGGGATCCGCCGAAAAGAAAAAAAGAGTTATTCCTTGGTTAATAGAGAAATCGGATTAAAGAAAAGAATCTTTATGGCTTAAGTATACGGAAACGATGTTGCACCATCTTGCATGCAAAGCCAATCCCTCCATTTTATCGTTTTTGTTGGTATTTTTAGTCAGTCTTGCACCATTCGGGCTAATTTTTAACTATCGAGCTTAACCGTTAATAGATTTATCCACTTTTTTTGACCTCCTTGGGTTGCAGCTGAGCCAATATGTTAAAATTGCTTGATTTTATTGGGTTTTATGATGTAAATTGACTTTTGCTTGACATAATTTATAAAGTATGCTATTATATAGATATTAAAAATAGTTCATTTAAAAAAGAGGTTAAATTGGATTAATTACCAAGTTTATCTAAATCTAGGTAAATTTAGTAATTAGTCCAATATTGTTTAACTAAAAAAGGTGAAAAAATGAACTGGTTAGAAAAATTAGCACTCGGAATCGGAATCGGCGTTTTAGCCATCGCAATTATTGCAGTAGTCAGCATAGTAGCCGCTATCCCCACTTATTACTTGTGGAATTGGCTTATGCCGGAAATATTTGCAATAAAAGTAATCACTTTTTGGCAGGCCTGGGGAATTAATTTCCTCGCAGGCGTACTGTTCAAGAGCACGAGTTCAAAATCGAGCAAAGATTAACAAAAATCTTTTGTTCAAAAAGGCTTCCTTAAACAAGAAGCTTTTTTTATTTCCAATTTTCCGTATAAAGCTTTATAATACTAATATCCTTATTATTAACGAGCCATGTTCCTAAATCGTACCAGGCTCCCCACATTTTAAAAGAGCAGGCTAATAGCCTGTCTTTTTATTTTTAGGCTATTTTATACCAATCCTGTCAAGCTATTGACATTTCAATTAAAGTATGCTATCATATAGATATTAAAAGTGGCTCATTTACAAATAAGGTTATATTTGATTAATTACCAAGTTCGTCTGAATCCAGGTGAATTTAGTAATTAATCAAATAATATTAACTTTCAAAAAAGGATAAGTCATGAAAAAATCAATTATTTTTATTCTGCTTCTCGTTGCCTCAGTTTCTTCATTTGCTCAAGTTTCAGTATTTACAAAATATTCTGAAGGAAAGCTGGCTCCTTGCGCCACTATATTTGGCATAAAGCCAATAAATGAAAAAATAAGTTTTACTTATTTTGCGCTGGTGTCAGAAAAATGGGCAGAAACAATGCTTGGCGTTGCATACTCACCGACTAACTGGGCTCAGATTGGTTTAAATTGTGGGTTCGAACAAAATCCCGCTTTATTCCGCGTTGGAGGTAGTATCTGGTTAGGAAAGGGCAAAACTTCATTCTTAACTCTTTTAGAAAAAGGAGATAGATCCGATAATTATTGGTATAAAAGCACACTTGCTTATAAATGTACTAATAGTTTATCTTTAGGGGTTAGAGCGTGGCGCTTTAAC
>JBAZCK010000098.1:0-3007 GCA_041654955.1 Acholeplasmataceae bacterium
ATAGAAGTAAGCTTTTAAAAAAACTTAAAGCTGATCATTTATATGAGCATATTAATGAATTGCCTTTTTATTCAAATGGTACTGGATTTATCGCAAACAAAAGACAACAACTCTTTATTTATGATGAGCTATCAAAAAAATTAGATTTAATTGTAGATCCTGATTTTAATGTAGGAAAAGTTGTTGTTTCTAAGGATTTAAAACATGTATATTATACGGGTAAGCAAGCTAAATCTATAAAGAGTTTAACAACGCATATCTATGTTTATGATATGAAATCAAAAATCACAGATATTTTGTATCATGAAGATAATTTTGCAATCAGTCAACTATTTATCTTAAGTGATAAAATCATCGTAGAAGCAACCGATATGAAGACATATGGCGTCAATCAAAATAGTCATTTTTATGTTTTAAAAGATAAAAAACTACAACTTTTTAAACTATATGGACTTTCAACATCACCATCTGTTGGAGCTGATGTGAGATTAGGAGCGAACATAACATCACTTGTAGATGAAAACAAGATTTATTTTATAAGAACAACTGATGATCACAATGAGATAATGACGCTAGACAGTGATGGAAATATCAAATTGGTATTTGAAATGAATAGTTCTATTGATGGTATAAATATCATTAATCATAAAATCTATTTAGTTGGACTTCATAAACAAAAACTTCAAGAAATCTATAGATTAGAACAAGATAAATTAATTCAAGTATCTAGAATCAATTCAAGTGTTTTTAAACGTAAGTATGTCGCAAAACCTAAAACGTTTATTTATAAACAAAAAACACATGAAGTTAAAGGTTTTGTATTATATCCAAAAGACTATGATGAAACAAAATCGTATCCTGCAATCTTAGACATTCATGGTGGACCAAAAACTGTATATGGAAAAGTTTTTTATCACGAAATGCAAGTTTGGGCCAATATGGGATATTTTGTATTGTTTGCTAATCCTAGAGGTAGTGATGGCAAAGGTGATGATTTTGCAGATATTAGAGATCAGTATGGTACTATCGATTACGATGATCTTATGGGATTTACAGATTTAGTATTAAAAAAGATTAAACAAATCAATCAAAAAAGACTCTATGTTACAGGTGGGTCATACGGTGGGTTTATGACTAATTGGATAGTTGGTCATACGGATCGTTTTAAAGCTGCGGCTACGCAAAGAAGTATCGCAAACTGGTTATCTTTTTATGGAACATCAGATATTGGATTTTATTTCTCAAAAGACCAAACAGCGGGACATCCAATTGTTGATACTGATCTTTTATGGAAACAATCTCCAATGAAATATGCACTATCAGTTAAAACACCTTTATTATTTATTCATTCAGACGAGGATTATAGATGTCCGATTGAACAAGCAATGCAATATTATGCCATATTAAAGGAAAAGGGTTTAGACACTAAATTTATATGGTTTAAAGGCGAAACGCACGAACTCTCTAGAAGTGGTAAACCTCAAGCGAGATTAAAGAGACTTTATGAGATAACGGCTTGGTTTGAAAATCATAAATCATAATATTTGTAATTTACTTATCATTTATCATTTTTTGTTATATAATGAAGTTAACAATGAAGGAGGTTTTTAAATATGTGTTTTTTTAGAAAGCGTCGCGCTAAGAAAAAAGCTTTACAAGAAGAACAGTTAAAGATGCAACAAGAATCTATGAAGAAAGGATCAATTGCTGAAGAGAAACCTGCACCTGCACCAACAGCTGCACCATTAGAATCTAAACAACAAGTGGTGCCTACAACAAAAGTAGAAGAAAAAAAGGTTGAACCTAAAGAAGAGGTTAAACCACAACCTAAAAAAGAGGAGAAGAAACCAGAAGTAACAGAAAAAACTTCTACAACTAATCCTAAATATCATGTTTCGCAAAATAAAGACGCTAAAAGTAATTATTTTAAACAATGGAGAGTTCGTAAAGAAGGTTCTTCAAAAACGATTAAGTATTTTAATACACAAGCTGAAGCAATCGAATTTGCTGAAGATTTAGCAGAAAAAAATGATACATCAGTTGTAATACATAAACTTGATGGATCGATACGCAAACAAGATTATCAGAAAAAAGAGTAAAGAAGCTTAATAAAGCTTCTTTTTTTACGTAAAAAAAGTGAGTATGATTTACTCACTTTCTTTGTTTTCTGTAATCTGTAATTGGTCATCTATTACATGGAGATTATAATGCTTGTGCGGTTCAATTAAACCTTCAATCATTTTAGTAGCTATTATTGTCTCAATATGTCTTTGAATAAATCTTTTAAGTGGACGAGCGCCATATTCATCATTATAACCATGTTTGATGACATATTTATCAATAGTTTCATCAAAATGAATAAGAATGTTTCTAGATTTTAATCTTAATGATAAATCAGATAGCATTTTATGGGTGATTTCTATTTGTACTTTTAGACCAAGAGAATTAAATATAATTTGTTCATCGATACGGTTTAAAAATTCAGGTTTGAATTTTGATTTAACAAGGTTTTGTACTTGATGATAAGCATCATCATCATGTTTAAGTAAAAACTCACTACCGATATTGGATGTTAAGATGATGATTGTATTTTTAAAATCAACAGTACGTCCTTGATTATCTGTAAGCCTACCATCATCTAGTATTTGTAATAAAATGTTAAATACTTCTGGATGAGCTTTCTCGATTTCATCAAATAATACAATGGAGTATGGTTTTCTTCTTACCGCTTCTGTAAGTTGTCCACCTTCATCATAACCTACATATCCTGGAGGTGAACCGATAAGTCTAGATACACTATGTGATTCCATGTATTCACTCATATCGATTCTTATGATTTGATGTTCACTATCAAAGATAGCTTCTGCTAAGGATCTTGCGACTTCAGTTTTACCAACACCTGTCGGTCCTAAGAATAAGAATGAACCAATCGGTCTATTTTCATCTTTAATTCCAGCTCTTTGTCTAATGATAGCATCACTGATGAGTTTAATGGCATGATCTTGAC
>JBAZCK010000099.1:0-2982 GCA_041654955.1 Acholeplasmataceae bacterium
TTCAAGAACGTGCGATTTTAATGATGGAAGAAATTATTGAGATGGGCGGTTATTTTAAAGCTGTTGAACAAGGTATGTTTGTAGATAGTGGCCTATATCCAGAGCGTATGGGAGATGGTATTAGTAGAAAAATAGATGGTGGCATTGGTGCAGATACTACATATAAGCGTGCAAAAGATTATTTTGCGCCTGTTTCAGCACACTTTGGCTATAATAACATCAATCAATATGATGAGACTTTAAAAGCACATCCTGAGGCTTTTATTGATGGATCTACTTTTGAAAAACCTGAAAAGATTCAGTATATTGATGAACTTGATCAAGAAGATAATGTCAATACAAGAATGGAACAAACTTCTAAATATCGTCAAACAAATTTATTAAAACCTGAAGTTCAGTGGTTAGGTGATGGCGTCATTACTGTAGATTTATTTTTCCCAACAGACAAAGAAACAGCAGAAGCTGCTGCTTTAGAAGTTGGTAAAAATATGAATTTATCAAATGTAGAAGTTATTCATATAGAAGTGATGCATCCAAGTGAAGGTACAAGAATACAGTTTAAAGGTGTATTAAATGTTGATATTGATGTTAATCAACTTAAAATTATAAAAAAAGAAGAGAACCTAGATGCAGATGTTATTACAAAGTATGTTAAAAAACATAGTTTGAAGATTGTTGCTGGTACAGGTGGCAATGATGAACATAGTGTTGGTATGAGAGAAATACTTGATATTAAACACGGTGGTGTTGAAAAATACGGTATGGATTATACATATTTAGGAACAAGTGTTCCAATTGAAAAGTTTGTGGATGCAGCAATTGAAACAAATGCGAGCTGCATTATGATTTCTTTAATCATTTCTCATGATGATATTCATTATAAAAATATGCAAAAATTAAATGATTATGCGATTGAAAAAGGCGTTAGAGATAAACTAATCTTAATTGCTGGTGGAACTCAAGTAACACCAGAGATTGCTAAAGCAAATGGTATGGACCAAGGCTTTGGTAGAGGCACGAAAGGGATAGATGTGGCTTCATTTATCGTGAAAAAACATCAAGAAATATATGAAAGTTGATGTCATAGTTGCAGAAATTGGATCAACGACAACAATTGTTAGTGCATTTAATTTATATACAGAGCCAACCGGTTTTATCGGTAAAGGTTTTTTCAAAACGACTGTTGATACGGATGTAACTATCGGGTTAGAAAAAGCAGTTAGTCATTTAAAAGAAAATCTAGATATAGATGAGCTAACTTATGATGAAATGCTAGCAACCTCAAGTGCAGCGGGTGGTCTTAAAATTACAGTTCATGGCCTTGTTTATGAAATGACTGCCAAAGCAGCAAAACAAGCTGCTCTAAATGCAGGTGCTAACATTCATTTAGTAACCGCAAATCTAATTGATGAAGATCACATAAGTGAGATTAAGAAAATCAAACCAAACATCATCATATTAGCTGGTGGGACAAACTTTGGTGAAAAAGATGTTGCTTATCAAAATGTCTTAAAAGTCAAAGATTTAAATATACCTTTGATTTATGCAGGTAATATCGATAATCATAGTCGTTTAAAAGCTTTAAATTTAGCTCATTTAACGATTGTTGATAATGTCTATCCTAGAGTTGATGATTTCAATATCTTACCGCTTAGAAAAGCAATTTATGATACCTTTGAAAAACATATTATTCACGCTAAAGGTATGCATAAAATAAGTGATATGGTTAAAGGTCATATCATTCCTACACCAGGTGCAGTCATGGAAACAACACTTTTATTAAATGAACTTTTTAACGGCGTCATGACCATAGATGTAGGAGGGGCTACAACCGATGTTCATTCAGTTTGTGAACCAAAAGCTATGTTTCAAAAATATAGTGATGGTGAACCTTTATTTAAACGAACTGTAGAAGGTGATTTAGGTGTTTATATTAATAGAAAGTTAGTTTATGAACAAGCAAAGAAAATAAAAATTAAAACGACACTTAATCTAGAAGATGATGATATAGAAAGACTCATAAAAGATGAACCTTATATTCCAATATCTGAACAAGGTAAGGCACTTATTGATTGTCTAACTGAAACTTGTGTTGAAAAAGCATTTGATCGTCATATTGGTGATTTGAAGCGTGTTTTTACAACAAACGGTATGAAAGTCATACCTGATGGTAAAGACACTTCACAAGTTCAAGCAATCTTTTTAACGGGTGGTGCATGCTTGTATCACCAAAAGATAGAAGATAAGATTAGAGATTATCTTGAATCATCAGTCACAAAGCTTGTGCCTCATAAAAATATAAGTATTTTTAAAGATGTAGATTACATTTTTTCATCATTAGGTGTTCTATCTTTATCTTATAAAAAAGAAGTTTTAAATTTGCTTAAAAAAATGTTTGTTAGAGGTGAAGACCATGTATCCTAGAGTTGTTATTGATGCTCAAAAATATGCGTATAATGTCAATTATATAACCAATCTAGCACATAAACAAAACATATCAGTAATGGGTGTATCAAAAGTGTTTTGTAAAGATCCTAAATTACTTTCTGTCTTAGAAGATCTTGATGTGGATTATATAGCAGATTCTAAATTAGAAAATCTAATGCATATGAAAACTAGAAAACCCAAAGTTTATTTAAGAATACCTGCATTATCTGAGGCATCACTAGTGGTTAAGTATACAGATATTTCTCTAAATTCAGAATTAGAGGTCATTAAAAAATTAAATGAGATTGCAGGAAAGATGAAAAAAAGACATCAAATTATTTTGATGATCGATTTAGGAGATTTAAGAGAAGGCATCTATTATCAAGCTTTTAACTTAGATATCATTAAAGAAATTTTATCTTTCAAATCTATTGATTTACTAGGTATAGGAACAAACTTAACTTGTTATGGTAGTGTCATTCCATCTTTAGAAACATATGCTAAATTAGAAGCTATAAAACTTAATATTGAAAAAACTTTCGGGATTAAATTAGA
>JBAZCK010000100.1:0-2947 GCA_041654955.1 Acholeplasmataceae bacterium
ATGGTTCCGGTTTTATAATCAATTATTTCCAAAGTCCCATCGGGCAAGCGATCAACTCGGTCAACAGTTCCTTTAATTATTTTTCCACCCAACTTATAAGTAAACTTTTTTTCTAAATAAAGAATTACTGGCGAAGAGTTTTCAGACCAGTCTTGCCAAAAATTACGCAAACAATTTAAGCCGCGCTCATAATAATCTTGACGTTCCTTTTTGCTACTATAACCATCATCGGTCCAATAGTAATCATAGATTTTTTTCAAATTCTCTTCTGATAGTTCTTTTTTAGCATCTTCAGAAAACAAAGAACTTTGCTCTGTCTCTTCTAATGGCTTTAAAAATTTATATAAAGTGCTGTGAATGGTTTGTCCAAAAGTTAAGTTGCCCCGACTTCCCTCTACGGGAATTTTTAAAACATTGCTGAATTTATACTTTAGTGGACAGATAGAATAAGTCTCTAGCTGAGAATGGGAGAAATGATTTGGTAAAGCCGCTTCCGGAATAAGCTCAGAGCTCTCATCTAAATTATTTAAATCATGGACTAATTCTAAATTTTCCACTCTAGAAACGCCAACCTCTTGAACGGCTAACCCCATTTCTTCGACGAAGACCGAGGGCTTTTTCTCCCGTTTTCCGCCGTAATCTTTGGCGCCGGTTAAAAACAAGCGCTCCTTGGCTCTAGTCGCGGCGACATAAAACAAGCGTCGCTCTTCCTCTAAATGCGGATTCTCAGCTGTCACCAGCGAGCGACTAAGCAGAACTTCCGGTAAGCTAATTTTTTCTGAACGATTAATCGTCGGAAAGCGCTTGTCCACTAAATTAACAAGGAAAACATATTTAAATTCTAGTCCTTTAGCTGAATGAATTGTCATCACCTTAACGGTGTCATTATCGGCAAACTCTAAGCGCAAAGACCCACTCTGACCAGCTTCAAGCTCTAAATCAATTAGAGCAACAAAATCTCGCAAGTGCACATCTCGAACATTCTTTTCAAATTTTTTTATTTTTTGATAAAACTGATTAAGATAAGAAAAAATCTCCACATCGCGATCAAAATCTAAATCTGTCAGCAACCCAGAATCATTTAGAAAATACAAAAGAAGGCGACTAGGATCAGTAGTGGCCACACGCTCAGAATTAAACTTAATTAAAGCGAGTAAGCGCTTAATCCCCGCTTGAGATTCTGGGCTTAAATCAGGAATACTCTCCACTTTTTCTAGAGCTTCAAAAATAGACCAAATTCGTCTTTTGGCAACCTTATTAATTTTAATCAAATCTTGATAAGAAACTTTAAACTGAGGCAAATTCAACAAGCGAAAAAGTGAAGCCGAGTCGTGATAATTATCTAACAAACGGAGATAGGCCAAGCAATCTAAAATAACCGGCTTAAAATACAAACCGCGCAAAGAAACAAACTGGTGAGGAATATTTTGTCGGGCCAACTCTTTTACATAAGCATCGGCCGTATCATTAGCGCGCACTAAAATTGCGCAATCCAGCCAATTTGCCAAGCCCTGATTGTGTAAATCTTTAATTTGATCAACAACAAAAGCAATCTCGTCTTCAGCTCGCAAAAATTGCCAATAATTGACAGCCGCTCTCTCTTCTTCTTTAAAATTTCCCCGCGCTTCTAGCTTTTTTTCAAGTTTAAGCTTCTGTTCGAGACGATAAGGATTGTTGTGCTGGATAAAGCGATAAGCATAATCCAAGATTTCCTGGCGAGAACGATAATTATCGGTTAGTACCAACTCTTTAGCATGAAAAAAGTCATCTTTAAATTGCAAAATATTAGAAATTGAAGCGCCTCGAAATTTATAAATTGACTGATCATCATCTCCTACCACTGTTAAATTATTTTTAGGTAAAGCGAGCATTTTTACCAATTCATACTGAGCGCCGTTGGTGTCTTGGAATTCATCAACCATAATTTGCCTAAACTGATTCTGGTAATGCGCCAAAATTTGAGGACGCTCTTTGAAAAGTTTCAAGGTATAAACAATTAAATCACCAAAATCCAAATAACTATTTTCTAGCAATAACTGGTTGTAAGTCTGATAAGCAAAAGCAAGCTCTTTTTGGCGTAATTTTTCTTCTTCGGGTAACTCTGAATCTGCACCCGCAACAGCAAGATAAGCTTCTGGGGAGATATTTTCATCTTTTAGACGGGAAAAGTGTCTTAAAAGCTCGGAAATAAATTTAGTCGGATTGCCGATGGGCTGGTAGTAGCTGAGCGCAAATCGTTCTAGGTTGTTGCGGATCAAAATCCATTGTTCAGTATCATCAATCATTTTAAAATCAGCCGGTAAGCCAATATCTAAAGCGTGCTCCCGCAAAATTCGCTCACCAAAACCATGGAAAGTATGAATCCATAAATCTAAATACCCATAAGGCAGAGACCGATCAGCTCGCTCTTCCAACTCTCCGGCGGCCTTCTCAGTGAAAGTAAGTAAAAGCAAACTATTGCTTGAATATTTTTGATTGAGCAACAAATGAACCAAGCGAGCAATCAAAAGAGTAGTTTTTCCCGTTCCAGCCCCGGCCACTACCAAAAGAGGTCCGTCTTCATGACGAACAGCAATCTGCTGAGTATCATTAAGTTTTGCTAAAACATCTTCACTCATGTTTAAAATTTTAATATCTTTTGAAGAGCCAATTGCTTAGTTTTTCCACCTGGTCCAATCAAGGCTAGATTTAGATTTTCATTTCTAAAAATCTTTCTAGCTACTCGTCGCAAATCAAGAGCGCTGACTGCTTCAATTTTTTTTAAGTATTCATCTGGAGTCAGCAACCCTCTTTTAGTAGCCGCTTGACTGCCATACCAATTAGCTAAAGAGTCAGAGGACTCTAAAGAAATTACCAATCTTCCCTTATACATATCTTTTGTACGCTGCAGCTCAGATTCTGGAACTAATTCAGTTCTTAAAAGTTGATAATTATCCAAAATCACTTT
>JBAZCK010000101.1:0-2938 GCA_041654955.1 Acholeplasmataceae bacterium
TACGTCCCATCTCCCCCGCAAATACGTGAACTTTGGAACCAGCTGGGCTCTGTAAACATTGGGAAACAGCAGGGAAATATAGGCATTTTTTCTATTCCCTATTACAAACAAAAAACAAGGTTATATGCCCTGTTTTTGTTTTCTTCAGTATTGCTTTATTCTAATATATTTCTGGCGATAAGGTCAGGTAAAATTTTGTTCTTAATTATTGGCGAAAGTCGAGGATGATCCAGATCGTCTCTGCCTATCCAATAAAATTTGATTATCTCGGCTGAAGGTTTGGGTTCGCCAATGACTTTACCTTCGTATAATTTAATAGAAACATTTTTTGTTAGGTCGCCAGCGGCGACGTCCAGATATTCATTAATATATTTTAAGCTAGCCTCATCTGTTTCTACGGCTAGTTCTTCTTCTATCTCACGAGCTAGGCATTTTAGATCATCTTCACCCTTTTCTATCTGACCACCAGGCATAATAAAGTCAGAAGTGAAGTTGTTCTTTTCACATACCATAAACTTAGTTCGGTCATTATTGAGTAAAAGTAAACCGATTTTGTTGAAATAAGCCATATATGATAATTAAAATAAGATTTTTAGGATAAACAAATTATATCAAATATTTAGTATAAAAGCATTATTTTCATTCCAAAAAAGTTCCAACTACGTCCCACTTGCTCCGCGTAAAAATGGAACCGCCAGTGGCGGTTTTGTTTTTACTCAAGTGATAAAAAGAAGGGATTCGAAAGCCGGAGGCGTAGCCGAGGCCGGGTCGGGGCGCTTAGCGAGCGCCGTTCACGATGTTAGTGAACAAGCGAGGCTTAGCAACCGTGACCGAAACCTTCTCCTCCGCGAACGCAAAAACGCACCTCAAAAGGGTGTGTTTTTATTTTAGGTTAGTGATATAATAAGAGTTGATCAATGATTATATAAAATTAGATAGCATGTCAGTTTAATTGATATAATATGGGGTTTTTACTAATAATATTTGTGTTAGTGATTCTTTTAGAATTAAGAAACTCTCCAAAATTCATTGGTCGAGCTGGTGAGCGTTTTGTTAATAAAAAATTAGATAAACTTGATTTTAAGTACTATAAGACATTAAATAATGTTTTGTTGCCATCGGCTGGAAACAAAATTGGTACCACTCAGGTTGATCAAATAGTTGTTTCTAATTTTGGCGTATTCTGTATTGAAACTAAAGCCTATTCTGGTTGGATATTTGGTCGGGCAGATGATAAATATTGGACTCAGGTTATTTATCACAAGAAAAGTCGTTTTTATAATCCTTTGTGGCAAAACTTTGGTCATGTAAAAACAGTTGAAAATTTAATTGCTAGACTAGGTATTAAGGTTCCAGTTTATTCTTATGTGGCTTTTCCTGATGCTGATGATTTAAAAATTACAGGAACTGATTTGGTTGGATATGCCGGAGAAATAGTCGATAAGATTAAGTCTCATAATCAAGTTGTTCTATCTGATATTGATCGGGATAGAATTGTTGATGAGATTAATCAAATTAATATTGTTGATAAGAATATACGTAAAGAGCATATTAAAAAAATTAATGAGATAATAGATGCTCCGCCGCCTGTTCGTTATAAAAATAACGAACAGGTACAGGGTGAAATTGAGAATATTTTTGATGACGATGATGAAGAATATGATATTGAGAATATTTTTGATGACGATGATGAAGAATATGATGATGATTTTTAATAATTTATTAATATAAATAATATGAGTAATCTTGATTTTACCCGGCAATTAGTTAAGGGGAAAATTGCTGAAACAATATTTTCTCAGATGTTTAGAGGTTCGAATAATTTTACTGTTTTAGAGTTTGGTTATGAGAAAGTTATTCCTGAGATGATCCAACAGGGCTATCAGGAAAATAATCCAATGATTGAAACATTACGGACAGCTCCAGATTTCGCGGTTATTGATCGAGAAACCAGACAAGTAAAATTAATTGAGGTGAAATATCAACGACAGCTAAGTCTAGAATATACATTAAAGGCCGCCACTAGAATGAGCCAGTCATGGAACCCATCCTATTTGTTCATTGCCACACTGGACGGTTTTTATTTAGACGAAATTACCAACATTATTGATAATAATGGCCAGATCGCTCCTCTAGGTGATTCTCATATTGCCCTTGAACTGCAGGAGGATTATTTACAAATATTGAGAAGATTCGAACAGGGTAATTAATTTTCATCCTAAAGCTGTTCCAACTACGTCCCATGTCCTCCGCGGACAGATAAAACAAGGTTAATAGCCTTGTTTTTATTTGGTTTTCCAGCTACAGCCATTGACAGAATTAGAATAAAGTGCTAAGATATAAACAATGAGGTTGTAGTATTAACAATCAAATAAAAAACAAAAAAGGAGACTGTCATGTTTAATATTGAAAAAAGAATTAGAGCCTTCCGCTCTAGCCCGCAGAATGACGTAGACGCAATTTACAAACAAGTAACCGGTCTGATCAGAGAAATGGAGATAATCCAACAAATGCCCAACAAGATTGAAGCCATTGTAAGATTGTTCCAGGTTATTTCACCGATCCAAGATGCCGGCGGATTCAGCGGCACCCTTCAACAGATCAAGAGCAAGGACTATGGGCAAATCAGCCCAATAGTCGTTGAAGCCCTTAAAGCACTTCAAAAACACTTTGAGAATGCTGGCAGGTGCCAATTTGGTATAAACCGGACCAAAATTGGCCAACCAGTTACTGCTGACGATGTGTGGTTAGGTAATGTTTTCGGTCTTTGGACCAAAACAGCGGCTTATTGGTTAAGCCGTGAAGAAGAACTCAAGAAAGAAGAAAGGCTGGATATATCAAAAGACCCTAACAATCCGGCCACTAACTGGTATTGCATCCATGATTATAGCGCGGGTAATTTCGTGGATAGCCATATCACTGGCATTCTGGCGAACCT
>JBAZCK010000102.1:0-2910 GCA_041654955.1 Acholeplasmataceae bacterium
AGCTCTATCAGATGTATCTAAATATATCCCTTGACATGATGAACAAAGCACTTGATTTGTCATCATGATATGATGTGCTAAATCAATAAGTTCTTGATCTGATACGTCTTTTGTTGCATAAGCAAAAGATAATTTATGTCCCCATTCAATAATTTTTGTAGTCACAGATGCCATTTGTCTTGCAGCTTTGACTGCAACATCTCCACCCCAAACAATGATTGCATCAGAGATATCCGCAAATATCTTTAAAGTTTCAACTTCAGTAGAAGGTACATCAAATACGTAAATGTATGGTTTTAATTTAGGTTCTATCTTGATAAGTTCTGAGAGTAATTTCACTGAAAGTCCTTGATCCCCAGATGGTAATTTTAAAATATTAATATTACCAACTAAAAGTCCTTCAATCACTGAATACGCAGGTAACACATCTACATTACCTGCTGCGATATGAAATAATATACCTAAGGGATAGAGTTTTCTTTGATACGTATGATCTAAATCTTCTAAATCATTAAAATCTTTGCCTAACTCTCTTTCACATTTTTTAATTAATGATTCTTTTTCAAACATTGGTAATGATTGCAAAAAATAATCATAAGGAATATCAAACGCATCTAGTAATGGCATGATGATATCATCATATCTATTGTCTCTAACCTGCTTAACTAACTTATCACATGCCAAAATAACTTCCATAGGTTTTAATAAAGGTTTAGTATTTAAGGACTCATAACAATCTTCTTTTAAATGACTTATTTTCTCCATTTGTTTTTCATTAGGAAAAATCTCGCCTTGATATAAAATCATAAAAGTTGCCTACTTTCTTATCTATCTATTTTTGACTTAAAAGCTCTTCTGCACCAGCAGCGCAAGTTGTAATATCTTTAATCCCTACTCTACCTATAATCTCAAGCCAAGGAGATTTAGCACCACATCCACACACCTCATCATGAATGATTCCTAAATCATCAGTCATCACGGATAAAAGCGGAGTCGCTTTTACCATCGGAGTCATTAAATTTACAAGTCCTATGTTTCCATTTTTTATTGGTTTTAATGTATCTACATCTCTAATCACTACTCTTGCATAAGCAGGAATATGGAAATGATGATGACTACAATCAGTATATAAGACAGGATGTTCAACAGCTCCAAAAAATTCTACACAATTTTCTTCCTTTATACCTAAGACTTCTTCGACAAGTTGATAAAATTCTTTTTTATCGACTTGTTTAGCATAAAATTGTTTCCATCCGCCACCGACAGTTACAAACGAACGTTTAGGCATCTTAAGTTTAATACCTTCAGCTTTCATCTCTTTTAATAAAAAATAAGTGTATGCTGGAAAACCAATAGTTCTAATCGGCGTTCTTTTTTTAGACGCTTTGATTAATTCTTGTTTCACATATTCTAAATCGACTTGATATCCATCTTTTGTATATCTAATGGCATATATTCTTTTTTTAGCCGGTGCTACAAAAGTAAATCCATGAGCTGTCTTTGCAATACCTGCTTGATTATGTTTATGAGGTTCATACCCAAAGATAATATATGTCACAGGTCTTAGTGACCATAACTTATGATATTTAAAAATACTTAATACCATTCTAAATCCATACCATAATGATCTTAAGTCCATACCGATTTTACTTCTTGTTCCAGATGTTCCTGATGAGGTTGCTTTAATAGGCATTTTTTTTAGTGGCATTGAAAATAATTCGTGATGTTTAAAATATAGTGTTGGAATAAATGGTAGCTTGATTAAATCCTCCATATGTTTAATCTGATAAGGATCAAAATGAGCCTCATCTAATATACGCTTATAATCTTTTTGATGCGTATAATGAAAAATTGCATTTTCTCTCATTGCACGTACAAAAAGATGATCTGTATGATTAAGATCATAAACGTGTCTTGTTTTAAATAACTTCCTAGCATATTTATGTTTCATAGATCCCCCAATAGATTTATATATTATTATTTATATCTTCTTCAACTGGTTTTAAATCAACATTTTCTTCGTATACAATAAAAGGTAGTGGTTCATGGATGATATCCATATTTTTATAAATATCAATAATCGGTTCAAATATCCATGAATGACCATATGGATAATTCTTCTTATCATTTAGATAAGCATAATCATATTCAATATTTAAAACATGCTTTGTTTTTTTACTTAAGTATATTCTAATATCTTCCTCAATTTTCTTTGATTGTTTCTTTTCTACAATCTCAAACAATTCATAAGCTCTTTTGACTCTTCCTGTTTTATAATGATATAAACATAAATCATAAGCCATCGTTAAACCATGTTCAGATCTTAAATAAAAAGTAACTGGCAGTTTCGTAATCATTTTATCGATTTCTTCATCCATACCCATGCTCTCATATAAAATACCTTCTACATAAGCTGTCATTAACATCGTATAGATCATATCATGTCTCATCTTATGTGTCTTAAGTAACTCTTTTGATTTTTCCCACATATATCTAGAAAATACATGATCTTGATCTAATCTAAAAGACATGTATTGATTAATCTGTGTAAATCTAAAGACTTCATCTGATTTCATTTTCTTATATGCTGCAAAATCACCATAAAAGTTTTGATTAGAAAGTTTAAACGTATAGATATATAACATACTTAAACCTACGACATAGAAATTAAAAACTGTAATCATACCTATAAATCCATAACTTTGAGATATAGTTAAAACTAAAATAAAACTAACAATTGATAATCCTAGAAAACTGATTGTGACAATTGGAGCTGCCATTAATGATTTCGCAAACTTTCTTGATGTTTCATAATATGTTTTTTCATCTTCAATAAGTTCTAAATCAGGTACGACCAACCCACCAAATAACACCCATAATTTGGGTTTAATCGTAAATCTCCAGCCATCT
>JBAZCK010000103.1:0-2890 GCA_041654955.1 Acholeplasmataceae bacterium
GTGCTGGTCAATTAGTGGCGACGGTCAGTGAGTTGGAAAAATTAAAAGTAAAATTTTATCTTGACTCTGATCACGTTAACGATGTTTTAGTGGGAATGCCAGCAACAATTAAAGATAACTCGGGCCAGGAATATCAGGGTGTAATCAGTTCGGTTTCTCAGCAGCCAGATGAATGGTCGCATCGATTCTTAGCAGAATTTTCTTTAGAAAAGGATGAAGGTTTACGAATTGGCGCGGTTGTTGATGTAAAAATCAAGGTTACTCAAACTTTAAGTTTAGAAAGTGGTTTTTCTTGGCTGCCTTTATCGGCTTTAACAGTTGGTCAAAGCGAAACTAAAGTTTTAATTTATGATAATGGACTTGCCCGGGAGCAGGTGGTCACAGTTTTAAAGGTTCAGGGCGAGATGGCTCAAGTTAAAACTGGTTTAGCGCCAGAAGAGATAATTATTATTGATGGTAACAAATTAATTAGTTCGGGGCAGGCGGTTGTCTTAAGCGAATAATCCTATGGAAGTAGATTTAAAAGATTTAGAAAAAGAGCAAAAATCTTCAATCGTTAATCAAGATTCAGATTCTTCTTCGGGGCAGTCAACGGCTGATCAGCTCTATTTGGGAAAAATAAAATTTAAATCAAAGTTACGGCGGGGGTGGTTAAACTTTTTTGTTAGCCGACCGCGGGTCATTTTTTTGTTAATTGCTTTTTTAGTGGCAATTGGTCTTTACTCGTATCAAGATTTGCCGCGTGAATCTAGCCCAGAGGTAAAAATACCTTACGCAGCAGTAATAGCCACTTATCCCGGAGCTTCACCAGCAGATGTTGAAGAATTAGTTACGAAGCGTCTGGAAACCGGTATTTCTGGGATTAAAGGGGTTAAGCAAGTTAGCTCTGAGTCTAGTAACTCGGTGTCAATGATTACAGTGGAGTTTGATGCTAAAGAAAACCTAGAAGACGCTTTGCGTAAGTTACGGGATGAAGTTAATAGCTTATCGGGGCGTTTGCCGGCTGAAGTTTCCGAGCCGATTGTTCAAGAAATTTCTGCCGATGATTCACCGATTTGGGTTTTTACCTTGTCAGGCAGTTATGATGGTTTTGTTCTGCGCGATTTCGCCGAAGATATTAAAGATGAGCTGGAAAAAGTTCCCGGCATTCGAGAAGTTCTTGTTTCTGGGGGCGATGAGCGACAATTTAGTATTGATTACGATTCTTCAAAATTATCTTTTTATAATTTGTCACCATCAGTCGCTAATTCAGCTGTTGTTACTCGCAACAGTGCTATTCCGGTTGGGATTTTTGATGGTGAAAGATATTCTTATTCAATTCGGACCGACGCCCAACCTAATGGTTTGGAGGACTTAAGAAACACTCCCTTGAGTCACACTTCTGAAGGGGCGATTATTTATTTAAAAGATGTTGCCTCTGTTCAGGAAACAGCTCTTAAAAAAACTAGCTTTTCTCGCTTGTCTCAGGAGGGTTCAGCCCCCCAAGAAAGTATTACCTTTCAAGTGGTAAAAAAAACCGGCGGCAATATTATCCAGATTGTTGATGAAGGGGAAAAACGCCTGGAAGCTAAACTTGAAGCTCTTCCAGCTGGCTTAAGTTATGCCACCACTTTGGACATGTCCGACATGATTGAAAAAGATTTTAATCAGCTAACTGGTGATTTTTTATTGACGATTATTTTAGTTTTTTCCATTCTTTTTCTGATTGTTGGTTTTAAAGAAGCCTTAGTGGCCGGCTTAGCAGTGCCTTTAGTATTTTTTGGCACCTTTGCGGTCATGTTATTTTCAGGCATTAGCTTAAACTTCTTATCTCTTTATGGTTTAATTTTGTCCTTGGGTTTATTGGTTGATGATGCGATTGTCGTTGTTTCAGCAACCAAGCAATATTTGAAAAGCGGAAAATTTACTCCCGAGGAGGCGGTTCTTTTAGTGCTAAATGATTTTAAGGTTGTCTTAACGGCGAGCACTTTAACAACAGTGTGGGCCTTTTTGCCATTACTACTAGCAACCGGGATGATGGGTGAATATTTGAAATCAATTCCGATTACCATTTCGACAACTTTAATTTTGTCTTTAATTATTGCTTTAATTATTAACCACCCACTAGCAGCGGTTCTAGAACGGATTCGCTTTGGCAAAGGGTTATTTTCTTCGGTCTTTATCGGACTCTTAGGAGTTGCTTTTTTAGCTGGTCTTTATGGAGGAACAGTTGGTTTAGTGGTAACGGTCTTAGTCTTGGCTCTTTTAGGGGCCGCTTCTCTCTGGTATTTTAAAGGCGGACGCTTGGTTTTAAAAAAGAATAGTGAGCTGATGGTTGAAGAGTCTTTTGATGATGAAAAAATAAAAGAAAAGTTGATTAAGCAGTCGTCAGTTACTGAAACTAGTTTTTTTACACGCCTGTTTCATGGCATTATTCATTTTGATAAGGTCTTACCAGTTTATGAAAAATATTTACGGCCAATTATTGAAAAGCGTTTACTTCGTCGCCGCTTTTTAGCTTTCGTTACCATTCTCTTTTTTATCGCCGTATCTTTACCGCTTGTTGGTGTCCTTAAATATGAATTTTTCCCTAAAACTGATTTGGAATATATTACTATTGATATAAAAGCACCCCATGGTTTGAAATTATCAGAAACTGATAAGATTGCTCAAGAGGTGGAAAATCGTCTTCTGGCTTATCCAGAGATTTCTAATTTTTCAACTGTGGTTGGCGGTGGCGGCTCCTTATCTTATTTTTCGAGCGTCGGTGCTTCATCGCAAGCCAATGTTACTGTTCGCCTTAAGCCTTTAGCGGAGCGGAGCTTAAAATCTTACGAATTAGCTGATTTATGGAGTGAAGATTTTAAAGATATCACCGGGGCCGAGTTAGCAGTGAGCGCTTTGGCGGCCG
>JBAZCK010000104.1:0-2887 GCA_041654955.1 Acholeplasmataceae bacterium
AGTGACAGCACTCCTCTTACCAATTCTTACCCCCAAGTTTAGAGCAACGGAGGTGTCCTTTTTCAAGGCCAAGTCAGTTTTTGGAGCAATGGTTGCTTCGCTCATTGCAAGCAAAGTATCGGTAGATAAATCAGATCGCAAAGCATCAACAATATATGCCTCCCAATTTGGAGAGCCATTGATATTGTCAACAACTTTAGCAAAGGTGTTATAAGCAGCGTCAGAGACATCGATAACACCAGATGCACCAACAGTATCATCAACGGCTTCGGACCCGGCATCGCCGTGCTTGAAGGTTAAATCACCGTTAGCGGCAACTGTAACAGTAGCACTGGCCTCAGGACCAATGTAGCGGACAGTCAAACCAGTGTCAGCATCATCAACGAAGTGCTTAACTACTGGTTGTTTTGGATTTAGAATTGCGTTCATAGTTTTTTCGGCGGCCATCCGGTTTTGCCATCAGGCCGCCATAATTATAGAACTAAATTAATTAGACATTCTTAATAATAGCATGGGCTTTAGGTACATTGCATTGGCAACCCCATTCCATTAACCACTCACCTTTACGGCCATCGCGATCGCTTTCTTGAATATCATCAAGAGCACGTAAAACTCCATTGCTGAAGTAAACGAACTTGATTAAATCAAGATCCAAGCAAACGCCATAACCATTTAATGAAGTAACTTCATCGAAGTAAGATTCGTAAACAATATCAATATCGCCCCAAGCAGTGGAATAAGTTTTAACACTCAAACCAAACTTAGAAACAGAAGCATTGGTATTGTAAACAACCTTATCAGAAGCCCAGCCATTGATCTTTTCAATCAAACGAGAGCCAGCAAACAAAGTTTTCTTGGTGCTATTATAGGCCAAAGCATATTTACGCATCCAATATTCGAACTCAGCTTGAGTCAAGTTACCGTTAACGTCATAAACGTTAGCAGAATCGATGAAGCTGAGAACACCACCGGTGGTTCTAAACTTATTGGCGGAATCAATAGAACGACCACCAAGCCACATATTGCCATTGTTCTTGCGCAACATGTCGATAAGAGCCATTTTCTTTTTCTTTTCATAGCTATTATCAATACCGTACTTTTTGGTACCTTGCTCAGTGCGTGAATTGCCATAAGGCATGCGAGCAATCTGAGTGTAGTTGTAATCAAAAGTGGTATTCTTGAACAACGCATCACCAGACTGAGTGTTCTCAGCATAAGCACTGTTCAACATAACTAATTCATCGTTGTCTAACAAAGCAGCAGCAGTAGTACCGGCCTGACCGCGGGTAACAGTCAAGGTATTGGTAGTAACACTTGAAGCTCTCATGATTTCACCAGTGCGAGGAACATAGATTAAACCATATTTCTCGACAACAGATCCATCATCAACAACGATGCTGACAGCACTGGAGTTATAACCAGCGGCCAAATTAACAGCAGTCTTGATTTCATTAACTGAATCTAACTGCATTTCAAACTTAGGATTATCAACCATGATAACGCCAACTGGTTGACCAGTAACGTTAACTTGGCTGGCTTCCTTCTGATATTCCAAGCCTTGAGTATGAACCATGGCCATTAAAGCGAACTTACGTGGCTCGGTCATGTAAAGCTTGGAAACATTGCGGACGATTTCGTCCGAACTGATAATAAATGTATCAGCAGCTCCTCGGATCATAAAGTTAAAAATTAGATACGCCCAGTCAAGGCGGCGTCGGCAAAGTCAGATGTTCCCTTCATCTGATCATTATTAGTATAAGAACCTTCTGACATTCCACCTTCTCCACCCCCGGACTTTAAAATTGTCTTAGTATCGTTGCCACCATCTTCTTCAACTTCTTTCCCAATAGCTCTTAAAGCAATTATTCTAGCTTCAGCTAGGTTACCAGCTTTTTTAGAGCGGATAGCTGCAGCCATAATGTCTTTGACTTCAAGCGCATCTGGATGAGAATTAAAAAAGTTCTTGACTTCGATTTGCGTCATTAAAGCGTTGACATCAACAGCGGTTTGTTTACTAGGATTAGCCTCCAATCTCTCTTGAGCTTTTTTAAGCTCACCGGTTAATCTAGAAACTTCACCATTCTGTTTCATTGCCCACGTTTCAAATTCCGCTTCCGTTTTAAAGGTCATATTGCCAATCTTTTTGAATGGCTTGTCTGGATCCTCTGACGACTCTGGAGTCTTTTCAGGCTCATCAGCAACGGCATCGTCTTTACCAAGGGCATCAAGGATAGATGTTAATTCATCATCTTGAGTTCCCTCTTCAGGGTTTGTGGTGTCAACCACTTCCTGGTTGTTGGCTTCTTCAGTCATACGTTTTGTGACGTCCTTTGCCGGGTTAGATTTCTCATCCTTCAAAGGGTTAGTCAATTATTTAATTATTAAAACTGTTCTTTATTATTTAAAACCTCAAGCTCTCCGGTCTCTTCATCCATCATCGGCTTTAACGCCCAGAGTTTTTGATTCTTTAGATAGTCCTTTAAGTCTAAGATAGCCTGGACATAACCCTTAGAATACTCTAGCGTTTCGCTTTTAACAAATCTAATATCTTGGAACTGAACATTTTTTATAACGTCTTCCTGGTCTTCCAAGAAATGACTAAAACCAGGGTGATCCTGCATTTGAGATACGAGAATTGCTTTTCGTATCTGCTCGTTAGCTGCCGCTATTTGTTCTTTTGATTTCATAAATATTATTTAGCTGGTTGAGCGTCTGAGCGCATTATTGATTCATCGGTCATTGGAACTTCAGCCGATGCTTCACCAGGACGACCACCATTTTGCTGTTGCATGACGTTAGCCGCGGCACCAGCCATAGCAGTCTCCTGAATCTGGTCTGACTTAGTTGGTTGTTCAACCATTAAATAAGCCTTCGGATCAGATATAAC
>JBAZCK010000105.1:0-2880 GCA_041654955.1 Acholeplasmataceae bacterium
TTTGTCCTTCAAATTTAAGCATGTTTTCTAAATTGAAATCAACATCTAAATGACGTTCATTTTTTAAATCATTATAAATGATTGCACCAATCGCAACCGCTTTGGCAACTTCTTCTTGATTTTTTAAATTAGGATTTTTGCTTGTTATCGCATCTTTTGCAAGTTCAATTGCTTGTTTAATGACATCTTCTAGACGTTTGAATTTTCCACCTCTAGTAGACATTTTCTTACCGTCAATTAATACTAATCCAAAATTAATATGTTCTAAATCAAAGTTGTAACCCATTAAGTCTGTTAATTTTTTAAGTTGTTTAAAATGAAGTTGTTGTTCATTTCCAACAACATATAATATCTTATTTGCACCATAAGTCTCGTGACGATATAAAATAGCTGCTAGGTCTCTGGTGATATAAAGTGTTGCGCCATCAGTTCTTTTAATGAGCGCTGGTGGCATATCTTCACCTAAATCAACAATCGTTGCGCCATCATCAACTTTAAGTAAATCTTTATCTTCTAAAAGTTTAACAGCCTTATCCATTTTGTCGTTATAAAAACTTTCACCAGCAAATGAATCAAAGGAAACATTTAATAATTCATACATTTCCATAAATTCTTTTAGAGATTCGTCTTTAAACCAAGTCCATAATTTTGTATATGTTTCATCTTGATCTTCAAGCTTTTTAAAAACATCTCTAGCTAGTTGTTCAAGTGTATCATCATTTTTTTCTTCATCATGGAACTTAACGTATAAACGTTGCATCTCTTGAATAGGATTTTTTTCTAAGTCTTCTTTGTTACCCCATTTTTGATAAGCAACAATCATTTTACCAAACTGAGTACCCCAATCGCCTAAATGATTAACCGCAACTGTATCATAGCCTAATTTTTTATGAATAAGATTAAGCGAATTTCCAATCATCGTCGATCTTAAGTGTCCAACACCAAAACTTTTTGCAATATTAGGTGATGAATAGTCCATCACAACAGTTTCTTTGTGCTCTAAGATTTGATCCCCATAATGCGTTTGTTTTTCAAAAATATTTTTTAAAATACTTAAAGACAATGCTTTTCGCTCTAAATAGATGTTTAAAAAGCCATTAGTAAACTCAATATTTGATACATGATCAACTTTAACATCATTTGAGATTTTGTCATAGACTGCTTTTGGACTCATTTTCCAATCTTTAGCTAGACTGAAAAGCGGGATAGCTAAATCTGCTACACCTCTTTTAGGTTCTTCAACAATGACTTGGTCAATGTTATATAAAGATTCAATTTTTTGTTTAATTTCTTGTTTAATAACTTCTATCATTTTTATCTTCCTTGTCAAAAAAAAGCACTTGTGTGCTTTTTATGCTGCTTCTAATAAATCGATAACATCTTCATAAAAATCTCTAACGCTACGATTTAACAATTGAGTATCTTCTGCACTTACAACTTCAAATTGTAATAAGATTTCACCATCTTTAAACATAACAAGTTGTGGTGTTGTATCTTTGATACCTTCATAATCTGCTTGGAAATTTTCAAATTGTGTTAAATTCTTTGTTGGGTCGTAATAGTGAATTAAATCAACATATTCAGCCATTTCTAATGACTCATAATATTTTTGAAAAGCACCAATATGAGCTTGACATGAAGTACAACTTGGAGCACCAATATAGACTAGAATTAAGTCTTCTTCTGCAATAAGTTTATCTAATCCTTTATTAAATAAAGTCGATTTATAATTCACTTCATAAAATGGATGGTCTTCTGTTAAGTCATTTGTTGCATATAATTCATATGCATTGTAAATTGATTCCTTGTTGCTTGGTTGTAATACAATAATTAATGCAATTGCTAATACGAAAAAGCCAACAATCGCAGAAATTGTTATTGGGTGTATCTTCGGTTTTACCTTTGTATATTTGTCTGCCATTTCATATCCTCCTAAATTTCAACTATTATAAATTATAGCATAAAATGATATGTTTATCAATGAAAATAATGTTTAATAACCGATTAATATCATTTCTTTTTAAAAACTATGAATGAAATACTTTTTCATAGATATAATCCACATATTTTAAGTAACTTTCAGGCTTAAATATATGAACTATCTCATTTTTATCGATATAAGTATTGAGTCTTGATTCATTTAAAACAAGCATTTTGAAATCTTTATTTTCTTCTATTGCCTGATATGCTAATTTTTGGATGATGTCATAGGCATTATCTCTATCAAATCCTTGATCGATTAAATAATGAAGTACTTTTTGTGCATAGACTGTTCCTTTAGTTAATTCAATATTTTTTATCATATCATCTTTATAAACAATTAACTGATTTAATGTATCTTTATAACGATTTAACATATAGTCAATTAAAGTGGTTGCATCAGCTAATATAATTCTTTCAACTGATGAATGAGAAATATCTCTTTCATGCCATAAAGCGATATCTTCCATCGCAGCTGTCACATACCCTCTAAGAATTCTTGATAATCCTGAAATATTTTCACTAGCGATAGGATTTTTTTTATGAGGCATTGCAGATGATCCTTTTTGATTTTGATCAAAATATTCGGAAACTTCACGAACCTCACTTCTTGATAAATGTCTAATCTCAACTGCAATTTTTTCAAGTTCTGAACCTATTAATGCAATCTGTGAAATATATCTTGCATGACGATCTCTTTGTAAAACTTGCGTTGATATAATTGATGGCTTTAAGCCTAACTTTTTACTAGCTATAGCTTCTATATCTGGATGGTTTGCAGCATAGTTACCTACAGCACCACTAAACTTTGATACTTCAACTAAATGACATGCATCTAAAAAACCTTGATATAAGCGTTTAAAGTCTTCATACCACAATGCAAATTTCAATCCGAAACTA
>JBAZCK010000106.1:0-2811 GCA_041654955.1 Acholeplasmataceae bacterium
GAAGAGTTTTATATTCATCAAGGTGCATTTTTAGGATGGATAAGAATTTTAGTTGCAAGTTATATCTTAGCCATCGTTTTTTTGTGGATTGATCTAACCTATGTTTCTGTGATTTTAGTTGGGATAAGTATTCTTATTTTAGTGCTACAATTTTTCTTATATCTACCCTTATTAGATAAACTATATCCAAAAAGAAAAGCCAAAAATGTTGTTGGTATTGTTGAGCCTAAAGAAGAGGTAAAACAACAAATTATTGTTAGTGGTCATCATGATAGTGCAAGGATATTTAACTTTTTTATAAAACAACCTAAATTATACAATCTTAGAACAACAGGTTCAATTGCTTTAGTTATGATTTTATTTGTTTTTAGTTTATTAACACTATTTGTTCCATTTTTGCAAGATATCAGTTTGTATGTAAACATTATTTTTTCAGTAACCATTTTATGGGTTGGACAAATGTGGTTTTTTGCAAGCAAAAAAGGCACTCCTGGTGCTGGAGATAATTTAATCGCTAGTATGATAGCCATTCAAATCGGAAAACATTTTAAACAAAAAGAAACATTAAAACATACAAGAGTTGTAGTGCTTAGCTTCGATGCTGAAGAAGAAGGCTTAAGAGGTGCTAGAGCTTATGTTAAAAAACACGAAAAATCATTAAAAGAAATACCTACATATGTTTTAAATGCAGATTGTTTATATGATGAAAAAGAATTATTTTTCTTAACAAGTGATCTAAATAATTTTGTAAAATTTGATGATGGTTTAGTTGATGAACTATTAGATGTTGCAGAAGCTCGAGGTATATTTACATTTAAACAACCATTAGCATTTTTAACTGGAGGTACCGATGGTGCTGAATTTGCGAAAGTTGGTATAAAAGCAACCACGCTTATTGGTATGCCTTGGTCAAACTCAAATAGAAATACAAGTTATCATACACCTAATGATACATTAGAACATGTAAATTTCAATGTTGTGAAGTATGCGCTAGATATATTTATTGCATATATTAAATATAAAGATGAAAAAGTTGGTGCTAAAGTTGAAGGAAACTAAAAAGTCTAGCAAAAAAGTTTATGATTGCTCTTTTATGAGTGTTTATGAAGATGATGTATTACTTAAAGACAAAAGACTTACAAAAAGGATTTATATTAAGCATCCTGGTGGAGCAGCAACGCTAGCAACGACAATAGATAATCGCGTTATATTAATTAAGCAGTTTAGATATCCACTTCATGAAATTATATACGAAATACCAGCAGGAAAGATGGATGTTGAAAGAGAAACATTTAAAGCATGTGCAATAAGAGAACTTGAAGAAGAAACAGGTTATCAATCAAAAGATGTTACATTCTTAACTAGTATATATCCTTGTGTAGGTTATAGTGATGAAATTATTGAAATATATCGAGCAAAAAATGCTTATTTAGTTGAGCATCCAAAACCACAAGATAGTGATGAAGACATTGAAGTATATCTATTTGATAAAATAGAAGCACAAAATCTGTTAACTAACCAATTGGTTAAAGATGGGAAAACAGTCATTGCACTTCAATATTGGATAAATGAAGCATAAATAGCTTTTGCTATTTATTTTCTTTTTATGGCTTTAAAAATAGACTAAAAAAGCGTATAATATAACCATGAAAGCGTTTTTATAAAAAACTACATAAGGAGACTTATTAAAGATGCAAATGACTGCGGTTATTAAAGAAACAAGTGCTAAAGGATGTAAGGTCACGACGCGTGAGATTCCAAACGACATAGGACCAAAAGAGGTTCTTATTAAGGTGCTCGCAACATCCATTTGTGGAACAGATGTTCACATTTATAAATGGGATAGATGGAGCCAAAGAAGAGTTAACCCTCCATACATTATGGGACATGAATTTGCAGGAGAAGTTATTAAGATTGGTAAAGATGTTTCAAAAGTAAAATTAGGAGATATCGTCTCATCAGAAACACATTTAGTATGTGGCGAATGTGAGTTTTGTAAAAGACATGAATATCATATTTGTGAAAACACTAAAATTATTGGTGTAGACACTGATGGATGTTTTGCGGAATATATCAAAATGCCAGAGTTTAATTTAATTGTTAATAATAAAGATATTGATCCAAAATATTTATCAATCCAAGAGCCACTAGGAAATGCAGTTCATACGATGATGCATTTTGACATTGAAGATAAAGATATAGCAATTGTAGGATGTGGACCAATTGGTTTAATGGGAGTTAATATAGCTAAAGCATTAAAATCTAGAAAAATTATTGCGATTGAAGTCAATCCATATCGTATTGAATTAGCTAAAAAATTAGGTGCACATGTTGTGATTAATCCAAAAGAAGAAGATGTTATCAAACGTGTTTTAGAGGAAACTAACGGACGTGGTGTTGATGTTGTTTGTGAGTTTTCAGGAAACAAATCAGCTATAGAAGCATCATTTAAATATGTTAAACCAGGTGGAAAAATGTCAATGTTAGGTATCACAGAAGATGATATAACTTTTGATATTTCAAACGATTTTGTATTCAAAGGTATTACCATGTATGGTGTTGTAGGTAGACTTTTATTTGATACTTGGGATAAAGTTGGATATTTAATTAATCATCATATGTTAGATTTAGAAAATATAGTAACACATGTACTACCATTAGAAGATGTTGAAAAGGGCATGGAAATTATGATGTCTGGACATAGTGGTAAAATTGTATTAATACCAAATCATAAGGAGTGATATGAGTGACATTTTTAACAAAATATATTGAAGATTTAAAAAAAGATGGTGTTTATCGAGAACTACCAAT
>JBAZCK010000107.1:0-2806 GCA_041654955.1 Acholeplasmataceae bacterium
AATAAAAAGTTTTTTGCAACAATATCTATGACTTTTTGTTTACCGTTTTTTGATTTTCTAATGTTTGCTAAATTTTGCATATACTCATCCTTTACACGTGAAGAAAAGACCTTAGTAAGGTCTTTCCATTATTATTTTTTTATCACTCACTAATTAAATCTGACCAAGTCGTGTATGTACCTTCATAAATTTTTTTTAAATCATCTGTAGTGATATTACTAACTGGATTTCCTACATGAACGATTGCAACAATCGCATCCCATGCAAGTTGTCCATATTGTGCTTCAGGTAGTGCAACTCCACCTACTTCTAATTCTGTATCTTTAAATGGTCTAGATGCAAAGCCTACATCTTTACCAACAGATTCATCTTTTTGATCACCAACAACTCTTTTGTATGCATCACCAGAACCTGTATGGTCATGATCTGCAACAAAGTTACCTGCTTTAGCACTAAATGCTTGAGATAGTGCTTCTGCAACCTTTTGGATAGAATCAGAACCACCAAATCTTACAGTAACACCACTATTATCTTGTTTTGTAATTGGGTAATCTGCTTTAATATCATCCCAAGTATCTGTTGCAGGTAGTGCTACAGCACCTTCATTATTAATAATATCTGCTGCATCTGTTGTGCCTAAGAATGCGATGAATGCTTCAACGATATCTTCTACTGCTTGTGAAGGATAATCACCTTCAGCTCTAACCATCCAATTAAATGGACGTTTTAGGTCATATGTATTATTAATTACATTTTCAACTGTAGGTTCAACCCCATTAAATGATAAACCTTTAATTTCATTAGTTAAACTTGCTAGAGAAACATAACCAATACCAAACTCATCAGTTTGCATAGATGTCATGATGCCTGTGTTGTCTTTGATGACAAACCCTTCTACTAAAACACTGTCACTAGATTCTGCTTCATCAAATCCAATGCCACCCATGAAACCAGCTCTTGTTCCTGAGGTTGTATCTCTTGTATATACTGTAATATTACTTTCAGCATTAAACGTTTCTTCTTCTGAATTACATGCTGCAAGCCCAAATGCTAATAAAACTGTCATTACTAAAATTAAACTCTTAATTTTTTTCATTTTTTGATCTCCTTATTTATTTTCCACTCATATTATATCTAAGTGTATTTTTTTTAGAAATCATAAATTAGTAAGAGTTTTGTAAAGAAATTGTAAATGAAAAAACGCCTTAACATAAGGCGTTTAGTCATCTAGATATATTTTTAGTGTTTAATTTTTTTGCTCATGTTTCTATATCCTAAATAAAGCAGTACTCCTGCAATTAAAACTGAACCAAACATAAGCCATGTCATATGGACTTCCATACCGAAAAATCCTATTTCATTCATGCCAAAATATAGTTTCATTTCAGAAATGGCTTGTTCACTTTGGATGGCATCATTTAACAATCTCATCGGTTCTTCAAGCATAATATTTTTTAATAAGATTGTCATGTGTGTAAATGGTATGGCTGATGCTACATATTGGATAGAGTTTGAAAAGATTGCTAGTGGCATATAAATACCACATATAAAACCAACTAATGTACCAAGTATACCTGATAAAGTACCAAATGCATTGACAGATTTTAATAATGTCACTAAGTATATCATTAATGATGCTGAAACAAATGTGAATACTATTAATAATCCAAGAGCTTGAATAATAACCATAAATGGAAACCAATAACTACTAACTATGCCAACATAAATAATTGTAAAAGCCCACATTAGGACTGTAAAAAACACAGTTACTAAAATAGCTGATAAATAATAGCTAAAAATAATTTTATATCTTTTCACAGGTGTTACAAGATATGCATCTAGTGAACGCTGTTCTAAATCAGTGATGATATTTCCCATGATACCTAATGATAATGAGATTGTATTGATAACTAAAATACCACCCATCATGTTACTTATTTTTAAATAATCAATGAGATTAGCATCAATAATACCAGCATACTCAGGTCTTCTTAGTTCAGAGACATAATTTTCACCAATAAATAAGAAATAAAGCGTAAGTAATATAATCACACTTAAGAAAGAAAAGAAAACAGCAGTTTTATCTCTTAAAAACTTAAGCATATGTCTTTTGACTAAAGCAGTAAACTCATACATAGTATTCATCCTTTCCAACAACATTGATGAACACATCATCCATAGAACCTTTAATGACTTCAAATTGTTTGATATTATCTTTTAATTGATTAATTAATTCCAGCGTATCTTGTGTATCTTCAACAGTAAGTATAAATTGATCTGCTATTTTTTCATATGCTCTATTCATAGATTTTAAAGTCTCTGTTAATAACTCTTTATCTTTAGGAACTATTTTAAATCGATCAAAGCTAAATCTTTCTTTAAGATATGCAGGTGTGCCTTCGACCATGATCTTTCCTTTGTTAATAATAACCACATGATCAGCATTAGCAGCTTCTTCCATATAATGCGTTGTTAAAAAAATTGTAATTCCTTTTTCATTTTTTAAGCGCTCTATTACTTGCCATACAATCTTTCTAGTCTCTGGATCTAGACCAGTTGTAGGTTCATCAAGTAATAAAATCTCTGGATTAGCAAACAGTGCTCTGGCTATTTCTGTCCTTCTTTTTTGACCACCAGATAGTGTTTTGAATTTTTGATTTTCAAATTCTTTGATATTTAAAAATTCACATAATTCATCATATCTTTCTAATACTTTTTCTTTTGTTTTTAAATATAATGCGCCACGGTACAATAGGTTTTCTTTTACTGTTAACACGTCATCTAAAACATTATTTTGAAAAACAAC
>JBAZCK010000108.1:0-2797 GCA_041654955.1 Acholeplasmataceae bacterium
CAAATTATCAGATAAGCGAGGTTAAAGCTAGGCAGGTTAAGAAAAATCCACCCACTCCATTAACTACCTCAACTTTACAACAAGCAGCCAATCGTCAATTAGGGTTTTCTGCTAAACAAACAATGACTGTCGCCCAAAAACTTTATGAGCGCGGCTTTATCACCTACATGCGAACCGATTCGCTAAACTTATCAGAAAAATTTCTCCAGGAGAGTCGCGCCTGGTTAGAAAAAAATTTAGGTGAGCGTTACATTATAAGTAAACCCCGAGTTTTTAAACAAAAAAATAAAAACGCTCAAGAAGCGCATGAAGCAATTAGACCAACCGAAGCCGCCGCCCACCCAGACAAAATTAATGGCCTAGAGGGAAATGAACAGCGCCTATATCGTCTTATCTGGGGTCGCTCCTTAGCTACCCAGATGCCAGCTGCCGAACTAGAAACCACTAGCATTGATATTAACGCCGCTGATTTTGGCTTACGAAGCACCGGACAAGTCTTAGTCTTTAAAGGTTATTTAGAAGTTTATCCAGAAAAAACAAGCGAACAAGTGTTACCAATTGTTAAAAAAGGAGACACGCTAAGATTAAAAGAGCTTCAAACTGAACAACATTTTACTAAAGCCCCCGCCCGATACTCTGACGCTACTTTAGTTAAAGAACTAGAAAAGCACGGGATTGGCCGACCCTCAACTTACGCTCCGACAATTAACACAATTATCACTCGCGGCTATGTTAGCCGCGACGAAAGCAAACGTTTAGCTCCAAGTGAAATTGCTTTTATTGTTAACGATTTATTAGTAGAACATTTTCCAGAAATTGTTGATTATCAGTTTACCGCTAACATGGAAAATGAATTAGATGAAGTTGCCGCCGGTAAAATAAATTGGCAACCAGTCATCAGTGATTTTTATGGAAAATTCCACAACAATCTGGAGTTAAAATACGAAGAAATAAATAAGAATGAAATTATGCCTGAAGAAAGTAGTGAAGAAATTTGTGAAAAATGCGAAAAACCAATGATTATTAAAACTGGTCGTTATGGAAAATTCTTAGCTTGCAGCGGTTTCCCTGATTGCCACAACATCAAACCTTTAAGCGCTAATAAAAAAACGGCTGATCCACAAATAGCAGCGCTATCAGAAAAACATAAAGATGAAAAATGCTCTAAATGTGGAAGCCCAATGGCCGTTAAAACTGGTCGCTACGGCCCCTTCTTGGCTTGCACTGCCTACCCAAAATGTAAAAATATTAAAAATATTGGCGATGATTCTCTGCCTGAAATTATTTGCCCAGTTTGCGGAATAGGAAAAATTGTTAAGAAATTTAGTAAGCGTGGTGCCTTTTATGCTTGCGATAATTATCCCGATTGCAAAACCGCTTACTACGGGCAACCGACCGGAGAAAAATGCCCTGATTGCCAAGATCTTTTAATTAAAGATCGCCAAGGAAAAATACTCTGCAGCCGGAAAAGTTGCGGTTTTGAAAAGTAATTCATTTTTTGTTTCAAAAAAGCCCCTTAATCTAAGGGGCTTTTTTATTTGATTGCTAATTATTTTTTAACACTTTTCTTTTTCGAAACTTTTTTCTTAGCAGCCTTTTTCTTTGTAGTCGCTTTCGCTGTTGAAGTTTTTTTCTCGGCCGCCGTCCGATGGAAAGGACGATTCTTTAAAATATTCAATACTTGCCCAGCCATTAAATTAAAGAATTTTAGGTAAAGCCCACTATCGCTGAGGGTGGATTTGACTGTTGATACTAAGCCTTCGGCACTATTTATTACCCGATCAGCCTTATCAACCAAACGCTTCGCCTTCATAACAGTCGCAATTACATAATACAAAGCCCAACAAATAAAAAACGTTAAGATTGCAACACAAATCATTAAAACTAAATTTAAAATGTCCCCTGAAGTTTCAAACATATTTTTTAAAAATTAAAAATTTCTAATTTGAGCACTAAACTTTTCTTCCAGATGATTAACCAACTCCTTTTGGATTGCCTCCACCTCTTCTGAGCGTAAAGTGCGATCTTCGGCTTGGTAGCTAAGGTGGAAAGCTAAACTTTTTTTATTCTCTCCTAATTGCCCGCCTTGATAAATATCAAATAATTCAACAGCGACAATTAAGGGATTGAATTTTTTTATTTCCTTTCTTAAATCATTATACAACATTCCACCGCTAACAACAAAAGCTAAATCTCGTTCAACTGCTGGATACTTAGAAGGTGCCTGATACTTACGGGCGGGGCAAACTGCCAACAAAGCTTCAATCTCTACTAAACTTAATTCAGCCACCGCTACCTTCATTTTTAATCCAAACTCTTTGGCAACCGGGGGTGAAATCACTGTTATCATTCCCAAGTCTCGGTCATTTACACGCAATCTTACTGTTTGACTCGGGTCACTATAGGCGTTTAAATCTTCAGGAATAACAAACTCGGGCTCCCAGGTTTTTCCAAACAAATCTTCAAGTAAAGACTCTACCCACCCTTTCACAACCGAAAAATTATCCAAATCTTCTTTGGTTGCCAAAAGTAAGCCTAAGCGTTTTTGTTGATAAGGGAGACGGTCATTATCATCGCCAGCCTTATCAAAAATTCCGGGAGTATCAAAATAGACACGACCAATTTCAAAAAAAGCTAAGCGTGGAAAATTAAATTGATTAGTGCGTACATTATTTAATAAGTTAACAGCTAAATTTTGACGCAAATAATCATATTGGTCAGACAAGGGGTTGGCCAACTTTAAATAAGCGCTTTCCCCTAACCCCAACTTCTGTAAATGATGATGGCTAACAAAACT
>JBAZCK010000109.1:0-2791 GCA_041654955.1 Acholeplasmataceae bacterium
GTCACCCCCGCCCCTTTAGCCAATTCTAATAATTTTACAGCCGCCGCCCGAATTTGATTTAAACTGCCGGCCTCTGAGGGAACAAGAGCAGAATAAACAGTTTGAATAGAATCAATAATTAACAGTTGAGGCTCGACTTTAGTAGCGGTGGCAATAATTTTTTCAACATTAGTTTCACTAATAAAGCGAAGATTATCTAGCTTCCCTCCCAAGCGCTCAAAACGATCCTTAACCTGCCGGGCTGACTCCTCCCCGCTCGCATAAATTACAACTGATTTTTTTTCTACAATTTCAGCCCCTTTTCCTAGAGCGTCGGCAATTTGAGCTACCAGAGTAGATTTTCCAATACCGGGCTCACCAGCCAATAAAATTAAAGAGCCGGGCACCAAACCACCACCTAAAACGCCATCGACCTCAGTTAGGCCGGTGAGTAAACGAGGCATCTGATCACTTTTTATCTCACGTAAATCTAAAAGTTCAGCACCTCCTAATTTACTTAAGTTAGCCCTAGCACTTTCTTTTTGATCTTTAATTTGCTCGGTTAAAGTCCCCCAAGACCCACACTCCAAACAACGCCCACTCCATTTTGGAAACTGGGCGTCGCAATTAGAACAGACGTAAATTGTTTTTAAATTGGCCATAGTCACAAAATATTACTACCGCCATTGAGCCCGGTCAACCAACCAATCATTACCATCTTTTATTAAATCAATATCAATTACTTGCTGATAAGGCTCACTGGAATCCAAACCTTTTGTCTCTTGCCTTTCTGTGGTTACCGCCAAACTGATTGTTCCTTCAGCCTCATCATAATTTAAAATTTCTGAAAAAATTACCGTACTAATAATTCCATAGTAATCGCCACTATAAGGCTGCTGGCGCAATTCAGCTAGATAATCTTCTGCCCAAAGACGCATCGATGGAGTCATTAAGATAGTAACATCGGCAATATTATTGTAATTTGATTGGTTAGAAAAACTACCAAATCGCTCAGCAAATAATTGCGCTCTTTTCTCAGCGTCATGAGTAGACACTTGGTAAGCCTCTTCTTGGGAAATGTCGTAAGCCTGATAATTGCGCGGTCGATCACTCGGGGTTGTCTGTGGCGCTTCAACAGGATCAGCTTCAGCTAAAGGAAAAGTCGAAGTTGGTGCTGGAATAATAATTTCTGGCTCTGCCGGTTCATAATTTTTCTGCCAAATAATAAAAAATATTAACGCCGCCAATAAAATTAAGGCTGAAATAATTATTATTAAGCCGGTTCTTTTGGGGTTTTTCATATATACTTAATTAATTTATATAGAGCAATTAAATTTACGCACCCAGAGAATCTATCTCTCCGCTTGACTGAGCAACATTAAAGCGTCTTTTTGCTTCCGCAATCTCTAATAATTGACGCGGGTCAGAAGTAATTAGTTGATCCTCAGAGTAAGAGGCAACAACCTTAATCGCTACATGTTTATTGCCGGCAAAGAAAATACCCTCACCTAAACCACCTTCCAGTAATAAATATTTCTCTCCTTCTGTTAACAAAAAAGTTTTTTGAACCAGTTCTATTGCCGCCGGTGCTTGCCTTAATAATAATTGCATGGAGGAGTTATTGACAATTGCCTGGCCATAAGGAGAGGTTAAGAAGTCATTAACATCCTGGGTAATTGTGGTGATTCCTAAATAATATTTACGACATCTTTTTACTAAAGCAAAAATAAATTTAGCGGAATCTTCATACTGCATCATCCACCAAGCCTCATCAATAATCAAAAGCCGCCGCTTAGTTTCACTCCGAACCACATTCCAAATATAATTGATAATGGTGTAAATTCCAATCGGCCGCAGTTCGTCCTCTAGGTCGCGAACTGAAAAACAAACTAACTGATTGTTCATCTCCACATTAGTCGGGTTATTTAATAAACCAGAAAAGGTTCCTTCGGTATATTTTTTAAGACGAAGCGCCAAACTAGAGCCCCCCTCCATTCCCTCTAAAACTTGTTCTAGGTCACTAATTATCGGCTCCTTAATATTAGAGAAATCAGAATCGGGAGTGATATCTTTCTTAGCGTAGGCCTCTAAAAGGGCTCGGTCAATAATTGAATCCTCTTCGTGAGTAAATTCACCCAACATTAAGCGGAGTAGGCCTTTAAGGGTAATAACCGCTGAACGCAAGATGTCTTTTGGCTTAGCATCCCCGCCGATAGAGCGAGGCAAATCAAAAGGATTAATTTTGTTTTCTGAAGACAAGGAAATATTAATGTAAGTACCACCAACGGCATCAGAAAGGTGTTTATATTCATGTTCCGGATCAATAACAATTACATCTGCTCCCAACATTAAAGAGCGCAACACCTCTAATTTAATTGCGTAACTTTTACCAGCTCCTGAAGTTGCAAAAACAACTGAATTAGCGTTAGGCAAAGAAAAACGGTCAAACAAAATCAAGCTATTATTATGACGATTGATTCCATATAAAATACCTTTATCGCTGGTGAGTTCACTGGAAATAAAGGGGAAAGATGAGGCAATCGGCGATGAATTCATGTTAAAAGTAATATAAAGCTCATCGTTGCCTAAAGGAAGGGTGGAATTAAAACCTTGCTCTGATTGGAAATAAACCCGTCGCGAATAGACGAGGCGGGACCCTAAAACATCTTCAATTTGTTCACTGGCCCGATCTAGTTCTTCCAAATTTTCAGAATAAATAGTGATATAAAGAGAAAATTGAAAAAACTTTTCTGTTCCCTGAGTTAAAGAGTCGCGTAAAAATTCAATATCCTGGAGGGCGGTTTCTCGGAGG
>JBAZCK010000110.1:0-2771 GCA_041654955.1 Acholeplasmataceae bacterium
GTGCAATCGCAAATAATTCGATTGCTATTCTCATATTGAAAAACTTTTTAATTTTTAACATGCGCATCATAGATATTGTTAGTTCATCATAAACCATCGCTGGATATTTAGTAATTATCATAAGTGATAATCCTAATGGTAAAATAATACCACCAATGATAAAAAATACAAGTTGCAACAAAAACTGACTGATTTCAAATTCTTTAAATACAATTAAATCCCAAAAATCAATAGCTAACGCAATGCCAACGATTGGAATTAAGATAAGTAGATATTTTACTTGTTTATTATAGATAAGCACCAAAAGTAAAACTGTGATATTAATGATAGCACTAGCTGTACCTAAAGAGATATGAACGAGCTCACTAAAATTATTCGTTACTGTATCCCATGCTCCAGCACCTAATGTTGAGCGAAGAAGTACATTAATCCCTAAACCTGTAATCATAATACCTAGCATGTATAAAAATATTCTTAAATATTGTTTTTGCATAAAATTTGTTTTCATAGATCCTCCAAAGTGTCGAAATAGACACAAGCATAACCATTATAGCATACAAAATGATACTGACTTGTTTCAATATCATATAAAAATAGGGAATATTTATTGTATTTTTAAAAAATATGATAAGATATAATCAAAATAATCGGAGGATTGTTGTATGTATGAATTATTAGTAGCTTTAGGTATATTAACATTTATATTTTTTTTACTAGCCTCGACCAATGCATTAACAGCATATAGTAAACATAGTGCAGTGTTATGGATAGCATCCAAACATAAGATTTTTGGCATGCTTGCAAGTATCACAGCAATCACGCATATGATCATTGCGATTATTAATGATAGTTTTAGATTAACTGGCTTATTAACGGTTATCGCTTTAGTATTAACAGGGTTATTTGGAATGCTATTTTACAAACTTAAGAAAAAATCATTATACATAGCACATCGTGTGATGGGACCTATAACTTTAGTACTTATCATCATTCACGTCGTTACAAATCTTATTTAATGTTAGAAACAAGGGTTTTTACTCTTGTTTTTTTATATGTTTAATCAAAAAAAGGTTGTGGTTTTATGAAGACAATGCTTAGACAAGGACATATGGCTAAAGTATATATTGAGGACCAATTCGCATATAAAATATACGATGATTTTTATCCTGAAGAATGGGTGGATAAAGAAATTTATATCCATGATATCCTAAAAGAAAAAACATCACTATCTGTGACAGAGATGCAAAAAGTTGATGCTCATGAAATTAAAATGCCTTATTTAGGAACAGATTTACTTAATCTTCATGTATATAAAAATTATGATGATTCAATGATGGCAGATTTTGTGCATCTTCAATCTGAAATTCATACATATAGCGCTTTGGAACTAGAAAACGCACATATCGTCTATAAAAGATGGTTAGAGATGAGTCAATTAAGTAAAGAGATTAAACAAATTTCACTATCTATACTTGGGCAGTTAGAATATAAAAATCATTTATGTCACTTTGATTATCAACCTTCACATGTAGCTAGGTTTAATGAAAAGTATTATATTATGGACTGGATCCATGCTAAATTAGGACATCCAATACTTGATGTTGCACAAACATATATTTTATTAAGACTAAATGATTATAAAATTGCTCAAAAGTATTTATATAAAGCAGTAGATATGATGGATTTGAAAAAAGAATCAGTTTATCAAGTAGTTCCACTTATGGCAGCTATCAAAATGATTGAAACTGATGATATTTATGATCATAAAGTTTTAACAACACTCGTCTATGACCCAAAAAATAAAGATGTTACAAAATAAACATATATAATTAACTAGATACCTCACTAATAAACCATGGACTGATTCTAAATCCGTGGTTTTCTTTTTTTTCCGTAGTTTCTTATATAATATGATATAATTCTTTACAAAGAAGCATTTTTGAAATGAATAGGGGTGAATGTATGGATGCAATCTTAACGGTAGAACATTTAGTTAAAACTTACAAAGATGTCGTTGCAGTCAATGATATTTCTTTTTCTGTAAAAAGAGGAAGTTTATTTGCGTTTTTAGGACCAAATGGTGCAGGTAAATCAACAACTATAAACGTAATTACAACACTTTTAGATAAAAATAGTGGTGAAGTTAAACTAAACGGAAAGACTGATGAGAAATATTTTAGAGAGAAATTAGGAGTTGTTTTTCAAAATAATGTTTTAGATGACGTGTTAACAGTAAAAGAAAACCTATTGTACCGTGGCGCATTATATTTAAAAACAAAAGAAAAAGTATTAGAAAGATATCATGAATTATGTGAATTTTTAAATATCAAAGAATTTGAAAATCAAAAATTCAAAACACTATCTGGTGGACAAAAAAGAAGGACAGAAATAGCTAGAGCACTGTTTGCTAATCCAGAGATTTTATTACTTGATGAGCCTACAACTGGTCTAGATCCAGAGACTAGAAAGATTGTATGGCAAGTAATCGAGCGCTTAAAAAATGAAAAAGGAATTACAATTTTTTTAACAACGCATTATATGGAAGAAGCTGCTAATGCAGATCATGTGGTTATTATTAACAAGGGAAAGATCATGGTCGAAGGCACACCTGCATATCTTAAAGAAAGATTTAGCTTTGATCGATTTAAAATAGTTCCTAAAGATAAAGAGTTATTAAAAGAGACTTTAAAAACTATGAATAGAGCATATGAAAAAATAGCAGATCAATTTATACTTACTGTTGAAGATACACAAGATACGCTTGAATTAAT
>JBAZCK010000111.1:0-2705 GCA_041654955.1 Acholeplasmataceae bacterium
TATTAAATATCAAGAATCTTTTGATGCATATGAAGTTGTGTTTGTAGATGATGTAACAAATAGTGTCGAAAACTTAGATGTTGATGATTATGACTATATTATCGCACTAGACCAATACTATGAAAATGATCAAGTATTAACTGCAATTAGAAACTATACAACAAATGATAAAACACTAAACTTTGTTATTTTTGATCAAGATTTATCAACTTATGAATCTGGTGATCTAAATGCTCATTTTTACACAGTTGATATTGTTGGCGTTTCTTTTCATAAAACATATTTATCTGAAGAACCTCTACCAACACCAGTAAGAGATGAGTATCGCTTTATAGGATGGTTTAATGGTGAAGAAGAGGTATTTAACTACCCTGGTTATCAACTTAAAGATGGTATTACATCGATTACCTATGAAGCAAGATGGGAAGGTTATACTATGAATGAATTAGAAAATTATTTGCATGAACTTATACCAGATGAAGTCTATAATGATTTATTACTTCCAACAACATATAGTGGCTTTACTTTAGACTGGAAGACATCAAATGAAACAGTGATTACTTCATCAGGACAATTTATAAGACCATATACAACTGAGACAATAACTTTAACAGTTGATATTACATCATCTCTAGATACAGTAACTAGAACTTATGATGTTGTTGTCATCGGATATAAATCATTAGATAAACCGATCGCATCAAGTTATATTTATAGAGATTACGACCAAGTTGATGAGGCTTTCTTTGAGACTTTAGATATTATTAATACAGCATTTATATTAGGTAATGCAGCCGGTGATTTATATGGTACTGCATACTTAAATCAAGTAGAAACATATATTATGCCTGAGGCTAGAAAACATGGCAACTGGGTCATCATGTCAGTTGGTCCATCAACAGAATGGTCAACGATTGCTTCAAATTCAGAAGCGATTGAAAACTTTGCTAATCAAATTGTATTATTTATTAATACTTATGGATTTGATGGTGTTGATATTGATTGGGAAACACCAACATCGGCTGAAACAAAACGCTATACAGCTTTAATGAAAGTTGTTTATGAAAAAGTCAAAGAAAATAATCCAAATCATTTAGTTACAACCGCGATTACTGGTGGTATGTGGCAACCAGAAAAATATGATTTGATTTATTCTAATCAATATCTAGATTACATTAATTTAATGACTTATGGCATGACTAGTAATGCCGGACAATATCAAAATCCTTTATATAGATCATTATCTTATCATAATCCATCTGCTTTAGTTGGACGTAGTTTATCAACTGCATCCATTGATGAAAGTGTAAAAATTTTTAAAAATGATTATCAAGTTGCTTATGAAAAGATTATTGTTGGCTTAGCTTTTTATGGTATAAAACAAACAAGAACATATGATCCAATATCAAATACCTATTCATCTTGGACTAATGATGGTTCTGTTTATTATCATGACATCTATAATGTATACTTAAACCATGAAGAATATACTGAATACTATGATTTAAATGCAGGTGTTCCATATTTACTTAATGATGACAAAACTGTATTTATTTCATATGATAGTCCTAGATCAATTTTAGAAAAAAGTAAGTATATCATTGATGAAAATATCGGTGGACTTATGTTTTGGGAATATGGTACGGATACAAGTGGTATTTTACTTCAGGCAATGAGAACAGGTTTAGAAAAATAACTTAAAAGTCATACCGATGAGGTATGACTTTTTTATGATATACTTTTATTGTGAGGTGCAAGATGATAGAAATAAAAATTAACACATATTTTGATCAAATGAGTATTAGAGAGCTTTTAGCTTCATTTTATTTAGCGAAATCAAAGATTTATTTACTTAGAGAGCATATTTTATTAAATGAAAAAAAAGCGAGTTTAGATGATCACTTAAAACTAGATGATAACGTTTTGGTCGATTTTACTTCCTTGAAAGCAGAAAGTATTGAGCCTTATGATGGTGTAATTGATGTTATTTACGAAGATCAAGATCTTTTAATTATTGACAAGCAAGCACATATTTTAGTACATACAGATGGTCAAACAATTGATACTTTAACTAACCGTATTGCATATCATTATAAAACATATCCTAATCAAATATTACCGGTGCATCGTCTAGATTATGATACATCAGGTTTACTTGTTTTTGCAAAGCATCCCTTAGCACATAGCTTTTTATCTTATCAATTTGAAAATAGATTTGTTAAAAAAACATACCTAGCTTATGTTGAAGGCGTCATTAAAGAAGATGAAGGCAAGATTGATAAACCCATTGGAAAAGATAGACATGATAATAAACAAAGAGTTACAAAAGATGGTAAACCATCAAAAACACTTTATAAAGTGCTTGATAGACATAATGATAGAACGTTTTTAAAGGTTCATATCATTGGCGGAAGAAAACATCAAATTAGAGTACATCTAGCCTCTATAGGTCATCCTGTTGTTGGTGATAAGCTTTATGGACATCAGTTAAAAACAGAAAACGGATTAAAGCTACACTTTAAACATATTAAGTTTATTCACCCAGTAACAAGACAATCATTTGAAATCGAGACAGAAAAAAAAGATCAGTTTTAAGATTGATCTTTTTCTTTATGTTTTTTTCGTTTTAATATCGTCAAATTGTGATCTTTTCTAATAACTAGAAATGATAAAAACATAAAGAAAAAGATCAATCTTAAAACTGA
>JBAZCK010000112.1:0-2692 GCA_041654955.1 Acholeplasmataceae bacterium
GTTGTCACACCTTTACAAGTAGCTAATTATACGGCAACGATTGCTAATGGCGCTCATTTCTATAGACCCCACTTAGTTAGCGCCTTATTGGATTCTAATAATGAAGTAATAAAAAAAATTGAACCGGAACTCATTCGGCAAGATTTTATTGATCAAAAAAATATAGAAATTGTTCGCGAAGGAATGCGCCAGACAGTTACTAGTGGCTCGGCTCGGAGCTTGCAGGTTGTTCCGGTCCCGATGGCTGCCAAAACCGGCACTGCTCAATGGTCCACCCAGAAAGCGCCTCATGCTTGGTTTACTAGCTTTGGCCCCTTTGAGGAGCCGACGATTGTCTTAACCGTTTTAGTTGAAGAGGGTGAAGAGGGGAGTGTTGTAGGTGCGGCCGTTGCTCGAGAAATCTTAACTTGGTATTTTGGTGAGCATTTAGACCAGTCTAATGAACAGGATTAATTTTTTATAAGTTAGCCTAAAATTTAGGATTTCCAATCTATCTTAGCAGTCTATTGACAAGACTGCTAAGCTTTTATATAATAAGGGTTGTAATAAATTTTATGTTAGATTCTCGCAAGCTCACGCTTTTAAAAGCGCTCATTAAAGAATATCTAAAGACTGCTCAGCCGGTCTCTTCAGGGATGTTGGCCAAAACCTCGCGAATAGGTGTTTCCTCAGCCACGATTAGAAATGAGATGGCTGAACTAGAAGAGGCGGGCTATATAATGCAGCCTCACACTTCCTCTGGCCGAATTCCGACCGAGTCTGCTTACGAGTTATGGCTTTCTGATTTGAAGGATAATCCTCCCCGTTTGAAAACCAGTGAGGAAGCGCAACTGGATCAGCTCTTTTCTAAAGATGAGGATGCTTACCGAGCTCTTGCTAAGCAAATGGCTGAGTTTTCTAATAACGCTGTTTTTTGGGCTTTTAGCAAGAATAATGTTTACCACACCGGGCTAGCTAATCTTTTTTCCCATCCGGAATTTAAACAATTAGAAGCTGTTTATGATATCTCGGTAATAATTGATCAGTTAGAAGAGATTATTGCTCAAATCTTTGAGCGCTTAGATTACAGTGAGCATGTTTTAATCGGCTCAAAAAATCCGTTTGGTTCTTTTTTAAGTACAGTTCTAGTGAAATATAAAGATCAAAACACGGTTGGCGTTTTTGGCCTAATTGGTCCTTTGCGCATGGATTATGACCGTAATTTGGCTTTAGTTTCTTACCTAAAGAATAAGTTTAATTGTTAAGTTCTTTTATTTTTATGCCTAAAACAGTTAATTCGCAAAACATCGAAAAAGATGCCCCTAAGCTGGCGGTCAGTGCCTTAATTATTAATGAGGAAGAAAAGATTTTATTAGTTAAAGATAAAAGAAGCCAACAATGGCGCGCTCCTTCCTTTTCATTACGAGATTCCAATATTCCGGAGGCGCAATTAAGCGCTAAAGTAAAAAGTGTTTTAAATTTAAATATTGAGTCCCCACAACTTATCGCTGGAGATTTAATAGAGGATGTTTATTTGCTTCGCTTTTTGGTAAGTGATTTTTCCGGAGAAACAAAATTAGTTTCTGAAAAGTATAGTGAAGTGAAGTGGTTTTCTAAGGATGAAATGACGGCGAAAAAAAATATTTGCCCCTTAGTGATTGCCGTCTCCTTGAAGGCACATAATTATTTAGAGCAGAGTCAGTATAAAGATAAATATCATCGCTCTTTAGCGGATTATCAAAATTTAATTAAGCAAACAGCCCAAGAAAAAACCGAATTTATTAAATACGCTAATGGGCGCTTACTTGAAGAATTGTTGCCGGTTTATGATCATCTAAAATTGTCTTTATTTAATCTACCAGAAACTGAAGTTAAAAATGCCTGGGTGATTGGTGTCCAGCATGTTCTCAAGCAATTTAAAGAATTATTAAATACTGAAGGTGTTGAAGAAGTTGTTACCATTAATCAGCCTTTTGATTTAAATACGATGGAGGCAATTGAAGGCGCTGGTGATTTAGTGATAAAGGAGGTGATGCCCGGGTATAAATTAAATGGTCGTTTAATTCGCGCCGCTAAGGTAATCGTTGGTCAAGGCCAACCAGAAAATAAAGAAGTTTAAAAATAAAAATAATTAAATGGGCCAGGGCTGGAGCCGCAAGCCTTCAGTACCGCCCCCTTAAAAATATGTCATTAATAAAATGGACCCCCTTATTTGCCGACCCCTTTGATGATTTTGATAAGGCGTTCGGTGAGTTCTTACCCGCAACTCGTAGTCAACAAGAAGGATTTACGCCAGCGGTTGATATCTATGAAGACGAAGATAATATTATCGTAGAAGCTCAGTTAGCGGGGATTGATCCGGAGCAAGTAAATGTCTCTATTGAAAACGACACCCTTTGTATTAAAGGGCAAAGTGAAAAGCGCAGTGAAGTGGATGATAAAAATTATTATCGTAAGGAAATTCGTCGGGGCTCTTTTTATCGAGCAATCTCTTTACCAGCAAAAGTTAACGGCGCTAATGCTAAAGCTTTAGCAGAGAGTGGTGTTTTAAAGATTACCATCCCGAAAGCAGAAAGCGGTGAAGCTAAAAATATTAAAATTGAAACTAAAAAATAATTTGTAATTCGGTTCTTTTTAGGACTGATGACTAGAAAAATATGAGTAAAATATTAGGAATTGATTTGGGTACTACCAATAGCGCGATGGCGATTAT
>JBAZCK010000113.1:0-2607 GCA_041654955.1 Acholeplasmataceae bacterium
TATCACGGTAATATTGTTAATTTATTGGAATATGCAAACACACACCAAATTAAAATTGATTTATTAAGTGATCAAACAAGCTGTCATGCAGTCTATGATGGTGGCTATTGTCCAGTTGATATGAGCTTTGAAGAAAGAACTGCACTTCTAAATGAAGATAAGCAATTATTCATCCATAAAGTTAACGAAACACTTAAAAGACATTATCAAGCGATTAAAACATTAACTGAAAATGGAACATATTTTTTTGATTATGGTAATAGTTTTCTTAAAGCTTTATATGATGCCGGTATTAAAGATATTTGTAGAAACAATGAAAATGATTTAGATGGTTTCATCTATCCTTCTTATGTTGAAGATCTTATGGGTCCGCTTCTATTTGATTATGGGTATGGTCCTTTTAGATGGGTATGCTTATCAGGAAAAGATGAAGATCTAGATTTAACAGATGAAGTTGCAATGTCATGCATTAATCCTCATAGAAGATTTCAAGATAATGATAATTATGAATGGATTAAAAATGCAAAGCATAATCAATTAGTCGTTGGTACTAAAGCTAGAATACTTTATCAAGATGCTGAAGGTAGATTAAAAATAGCACTAGAATTTAATAAGCTTGTCAGAGATAAAAAAACTGGACCAATCATGCTAGGTAGAGATCATCATGATACTGGTGGTACAGATAGTCCATTTAGAGAAACAGCTAACATCAAAGATGGCTCTAATATTATGGCAGATATGGCAACTCATGTGGCTTTAGGAAATGCTTTAAGAGGTATGAGTTTAGTAGCTCTTCATAATGGTGGTGGCGTTGGCATTGGAAAAGCAATCAATGGTGGTTATGGTATGGTACTTGATGGATCAAAAAGAGTTGATGACATCTTAAAACAAGCATTGATTTATGATGTTATGGCTGGTGTCTGTAGAAGATCATGGGCTATGAATCAACCTGCTATCGAAACGACACATACATTTAATGAGCATCACGATCAAGCTTCTGTACTTATGCCTTATGTTGCTGATGATGCATTATTAACTAAAACTTTAGAAAGCAAAGGTATAAAATCATGAAACAAAAAATAGTCCAATGTGTCCCAAACTTTTCTGAAGGAGCAAATAAAGAAATTATAGAACGTATCGTTGAGCCCTTAAAAAATCAAAAAGGATTTAAGTTAGTTAGTTATGAAGCTGATTCAAATTATAATAGAACAGTTGTTACATTAATAGGTGATCCTTATATGATGATGGACCCTCTTCTAAGATTCTTTGAACAAGCAACACAACTAATTGATATGAATCATCAAAAAGGTGAACATCCAAGAATGGGTGCTGTTGATGTGGTCCCATTTATACCTATAGAAAACATAGATATTGATGAATGCATTGAAATATCTAAATCATTTGGTAAAAAAGTTTTTGAAACACTAAACATTCCTGTGTTCTTATATGCTAAATCTGCTCAATCAAATGATCGGATTGATTTACCAAACATAAGACGTGGTGAATTTGAAGGTATGGCAGAAAAAATAAAAGATCCAATCTGGAAACCTGATTTTGGTCAACAAGAGATCCATAAAACATTTGGTGTCGTTGCGATTGGCGCAAGATTACCACTGATTGCATATAATATTGACCTAGATACTGATGATATGAAAATCACAAAAAATCTAGCAAAAGCTATTAGACAATCAAGTGGTGGCTTTCAGTATATTCAAGCTGGTCCAGCGTTTTTAGAAGATAAAAATCATACTCAAGTTACCATGAACATTTTAGATTATAAGAAAAATCCAATCTATAGAATATATGAAACAATTCATATGGAAGCATTAAGATATGGCATTCGAATCAAATCATCAGAGATTGTAGGATTAGTGCCTAAAGACGCGATTTATCGCTCTTTACAATATTATTTAGATATGGAAGATATTCCATATCAAAAAGATATGAGTATTGATGATATCGTTCATTTAGGTATAAAATATTTAGGCTTTAGAGATTTTGATAAATTCAAAATTATCGAAGCTCACATCGAGGATATTATATGACAGCAGAACTTATTATCTACAATATTCATAAACTATATAATCCTCTAGAACTTCCACCTGTAAAAGGGCAGCGCATGGCAAATATTGAGGTTTTAACACATGCTTATATCGCCATTAAAGATGGTAAGATATTAGATGTTGGCCAAGGTGAGTTCAAGCAGTTCATTGATTCAAAAACTACTCTTTTTGATGCTAGTGGAAAAATTTGTCTTCCGGGCTTGATTGATTCTCACTCTCATTTAGTTCATGCAGGGTCTAGAGAAGATGAGTTTGAAAAACTTAAACAAGGCACACCTTATCTAGATATTCTAAAAGCTGGCGGTGGTATTTTAGGTACAGTTGATAAAACTAGACATGCATCTTTTGAACAACTTTATAAGCAATCCTATAAATCTTTAGATACAATGCTTAGTTATGGCATCACTACTTTAGAAGCTAAAAGTGGTTATGGTCTTTCTTTAGAACATGAATTAAAACAGCTAGAAGTTTCTAATAAATTAAATCAAGACCATCCGATTCACATTGAATCAACTTATATGGGTGCTCATGCAATACCAAAAGA
>JBAZCK010000114.1:0-2584 GCA_041654955.1 Acholeplasmataceae bacterium
AAGTTTATTTTTCCTAATTCCTCTAATTTTCACTTACACCCGGATTGCTTGGCTGGCTCTAGCGGGAATTTTAACAATTGTTGGACTTATTTATTTCCGCAAACTTCTCCTGATTGGGGTTCTAGCCTTTTTACTTTTTTATACTTTTATTCCCTTCTTTCAGGAGCGCGTAAACACCTTATCTAGTATTGGGGTCACTGGCTCCGCTTCCTGGCGTCTGGATTTATGGCGCGACATTGGTGGTTACATCAAAAAAAGCCCTTGGCTGGGCTATGGACCTGGAACGGCTTCAGTTTTTTTAGGTAAAAATATTCCTCGCCTCATGATGGATACTGAGCCACACAATGATTATCTTCGCATCTGGCTTGAAGGTGGAATTATTCTACTGCTTAGCTATTTATCAATTTACGGAGACCTGTTGCGGCGCTTCTATTTAGGATTTAGAAAAGAAAAGCGGCCTCGTCTAAAAATGCTAACATTCTTTGTCGCCATATTTACTTTAGGAATTTTAGGAGCCAGTTTAACTGATAACGTTATCAAAGATGCAGTAATGCAGTGGAATTTTTGGATTCTTGCCGGGTCGCTCCTGGCTGTTTTAGGCTTTAACCCTAAAAAACAGGCTTAAAAAAAGCTCCCGACTGGGAGCTTTTTTAGCTGTTATATATTTTCTTCACTCTCTTCAATTATTGGGACAATTCCTCCTTCACTTAAACTTCCAGTGGGGAGATATAATTCGTGGATAATTTCATTATCGTTATAAATCTTTTTATAGGTAATTACCCGACCATTCTCATCTCGCTCTAAAACCTGAATACGCGCCGGATCAAATAAAGGGCTAACATTTATTCCCATTTGTTCTCGTTCTTCTTCAGTAGCAAAAACCACTTGAATCTGTTTAGTAAAAGGAGCGTTCCAGTTACTGGCTTCGCGAGCAGTGGGAGTGTAAGCGGGTGACTGATCCAGATTTTGCTGTTCTGCATTAGCTTCGTTTTCTACATCGGGGAGTTTTTGTTTATTTTTATAAAAAATAAAACTTAAACCAAGCAGTAGGAAGAAGATAATTGCAAAAAAAATAATTTTTTGTTTTTTATTCATATTGACGTTTTATTGTTCTTTTATGATATGGCACGGCTCCCCTGGTAAACACTCATTATCACTACAATCATTGTAACAATATACGAAGCCTAGTGGAACTGGTTTTGTAGCAGTCTCTCTAAATTCACAAACACCATTACCACAAACACTGCAATCTATATAGCAATTAGAAGGAGTTTCTCCGTAAGAGCTGTCACAAATACCATTGCCGCAACGACAGTCGGTAAGACAAGTTCTCCAATTTTCTCCATATTGAGACTCGCAAGTACCGTTACCGCAGGAGCAATCTTGAAGGCAATTATATCTGGTATCAACCCCATCACAAATACCATTGCCACAAGAACAGTCACGAAAACATGTTGACATGGTTTCTCCAATTGCTGGCTCACAAACACGGTTACCACAAGAACAATCATCTTTACAAACAATCTTTTTTAAAGTCTCATTATAGCTCTCACCTGCAGAACAAACACCATCACCACAACGATCGACGTTTGCTAGCGTTGAGCAACCAGGATTAGTTCGAGTCACGCCACCAACCGCACATTTATTTGTTTCCCCAGTGTCACAAATATTATCCAGACAAGCACAATCAGCTATACAAAGTAAGTCGCTCTCACTAGCATCGCAAACACCGTTGCCACAAGAACAATCCAAAGAATTCGCAATCGTTTCAATACCAGTGCATAACCCATCACCAATCCATCCAGCTTGACGAGAGTCAGATAAGTTATCTGGGCAATCTTGAGGAGAGTTTGTTGGATCTTCAAGGGGATTACAGACGCCATCGTTTGCAATATTAAGTGGCTCACAAGAGGCAACACCAGCCGCTCCACCCGTCATCGTCCCAGTTCCGGTCGGACATTTTATACAGCTTGAAGCACCAGAATTACTATAGTAATTATAAGGACAATATCGAGGATAAGAAGATCCTTTAGGGCAAAAGCTGCCCGCGGGACAAGTAATCATTTGACAAGTTTTACCAGAGGGGCAAAAAGATGTATTTAAACCTCCAGCATTAGTACAATAATACCCAGCGGCACACAAAGAAGAATCATCACTATTATCGCAGGTCCAGTAAGCATCGGTATGATAAGTGATGCAATCTTCTATGGTGCCAGCACCAGTTGGCTCAATATACGCTAAAGCGGAAGCAACACTAAAATATTTTTTTAAAAACGAATTATTATTATTTTTAACCAAAGGGATTAGTGGGTTTCCGCCTTTGCATTCAGTAACGCTTACCGCTGCCTTAAAAGAGCAATTAACTAAGTTATATCCTTTGTCGCCACAATTATTAGGACAGAGTTCCCCTTCTGCATTATAACCGCAAGTCCCACAACCAAGGGTTGGAGGAGGAGCACAATCTTGTTTGCACTCGATTTGTTTGCTGCTATCGCTTACTGTATAAGCTTCACCGCCGTCAACATAACCGCCATAAATTTTAACGGTTTTTTTAACATCATCACAAACCATGTGATCGATGTTT
>JBAZCK010000115.1:0-2573 GCA_041654955.1 Acholeplasmataceae bacterium
CTATTTTTTTTGCCTAGATTATTTCTCAAAAAATTGTTATAATTAGTCTAGTTAAAAATAAAATAATAATAAATAAAATTTATGATTAAAGTTGATCAAGAAGCCTGTATCGGCTGCGGCCTTTGCGCTAATATGCATCCGGAAATTTTTGCTATGAATGCGGATGGCAAGTCAGAGGTGATTGATGAAAATGGTGACCATGAAGCGGCCTTGGAAGCGGCTGCTGCCTGCCCAGTAAATGCTATCGCGGTAGAATAATAATCCTATGGATTTATTAGGGAATAAAATTGAACAAGTCCCAGCCCCCCTTAGTCCGGAAGCTCCCAGTGGGAAAGAAAACAAGCCTGAGCAAGTAGTTGAGCAGGGTACTGAAAAGAGAGAGGCGGTTCCAGTCGCTCCAGCGCCAGTTGCAGTTCCCGCACCCCCCATTCCTTCAACTGCCCCCACTTATCGCGACCGCCGGGCAAAGTTAATTGATGAAACCTTGTCTGAGGGCTTGGGCAATTCTTATTTGGCGATGAACCCTGCTCAGCAAAAAACTTTTAAAGAGAAGGGGGAAGAAACAGTTGCTAAAATTAATACTCTTTTAGATCAAACTAAAGTTAAGGTTAATAAAATTGTGAGTCTAATCAAGAAATGGTTAAGTTTAATTACGGGAGTAAATAAATTTTATCTAGATCAAGAAGCTAAAATTAAAGCCGATAAAATCCTTAATTTGAAAGATAAACTGTAAGCCTATGAGTAGTGGTCTTATTTTCCCTGGCAGCGAATTATTAAATATCGTCGCGCCTTTATTTGGAATTTTAATTGGACTCTTTGTCACGGCCGTCTTATTTTACGGTCTGCTTTTGATTATTCGTTATCGCGCTTCCGCTAATGCCTATTTTGAACAAAAGGTTTTTCTAGTGAAGTTGCCTAAAGAAAAGATTAAAGACGGAGAAGCCTCTTATACTACCGCTCAAATGCAGGAAGAAATTTCTAAAGGGGAGACTCTTTTTGCTAGTATTGGCGGCTTATCTGCTCAGCGAGGCTTTAAGACTTGGCTCTTTGGTCGCCGTGATAGCTTTTCTTTAGAAATTGCTGCTAGTAAAGGTAAAATTGCTTTTTATGTTGTTACGCCGGCTAATCAGGCCCGTTATCTAGAACAACAGATTCATGCTCATTACCCAGAAGCCTCTTTAGAAGAGGTTGAGGATTATAATGCTTTTGCCCCCCAATCAAAGGTGGTGGCCGGTTTTTTAAAAACTAAAAAAAGTTTTGTTTTTCCGATTAAAACTTATCGTCAAATGGATGTTGATCCTCTCAACTCTTTAATTAATGTCATGTCTAAACTTAATAAAGATGAGAGTATCGTTATTCAATATGTAGTTCGCAGCGCTAAAGCGCAGTGGCATTCTCATAGCAAAGAGGTGGTTTCCAAAATTATAAAAACTAATTCCATTAGTGCTGGTCTAAAAAAAGAGGGTGGGCAAAAATTAGATACTTTTTTAGAGATGGCTAGTTTGAAAAGCTCTAAGAAACCCGAGGCAGCTGCGGCTGCTCCGGTAGCCACTTTAAGTGAAGTGGAGCGGATTTTAGTGAAAGCAATGGAGGAGAAGAATAGTAAATCAGGTCTCGACGTTAACGTTCGGGTAGTGGTTTCAGCGGCTACAGAACTCCAAGCGAAAATTTATTTAGATAATATTTCCAACGCTTTTAGTGAGTATAACAATTATTCTTACGGCAATAATTTTTCTCGTCTCAGTCGAGGCAATGATAGAACGGTAACTGATTTTATTTATCGACGCTTTAAGGAAAATCTTGGTTTTTTATTAAACACCGAGGAATTAGCCAGTCTTTTTCATTTTCCTCTCCGCTTTACTGAAACTCCTAATATCCTTTGGTTGGCGGCTAAATCTGCCCCAGCTTCAGCTGAACTTCCTAATGAGGGTCTACTACTGGGTCACAATATCTATCGCGGTATTTCTTCTGAGGTTAGAATTAAAGCTGAGGATCGCCGCCGCCATACTTATATTGTTGGTAAATCAGGCGTCGGTAAATCGGTTCTTTTGGCAAACATGGCGGTTCAAGATATTTTAAACGGTGAAGGTGTTTGTGTTTTAGATCCACACGGTGATTTAGTTAGTGATATTTTGGAACGAATACCGCCGCAACGCGCTGAAGATGTGATTATTTTTTCACCCGCAGACACTGATCGCCCCTTAGGGCTTAACTTGTTAGAGTTTGATCCTCGCTATCCAGAACAAAAGAGTTTTGTTATTAACGAGATGATTGGTATTTTTGATAAGCTTTACGATCTTAAATCCACCGGCGGCCCAATGTTTGAGCAGTATATGCGCAATGCGATGCTTCTGGTTATGGATGATCCCGATAGCGGTTCAACGCTAATGGAGATACCTAAGGTCTTAGTTGATGAGAATTTTAGACGCTTAAAGATGGAGCGCTGTCAGAATCAAACGGTTATTGATTTTTGGCGTGATGAAGCGGAAAAGGCTGGTGGTGAAGCAGCGCTGGCAAACATTGCTCCTTATGTTACCTCTAAGCTTACTTCCTTTATTTCTAACGACATGATG
>JBAZCK010000116.1:0-2567 GCA_041654955.1 Acholeplasmataceae bacterium
AAACTTTAACGCAATGGGTGAAGACAGATTATTAACGATGGTTGATTTCGCAATGAATCCAAGTTATATTCTAACAGAAGAAAATACATACAAGATGAGATATACGAACGCTTCCATGTATTATACAACGACAAGAAGCGATTATGAAGAAGAAATTGTTGAGACTTATGAATATTTAAATGAAGCATTATCAAATGTGATTGGTGCATACATTTCTAATCGTGAGGTTTTAGAGACTGGATTTGTAAAAGTAACATATTCTAATGGCGTGATGATCTATGTGAATTACAATTATGAACAAATAACTCTAGATGGACAAACCGTTGACGCAAGAGATTATAAGGTGGTGCCATCATGAAAAAGTTCTTTAAACAAATAAAACTATCATATAACAAAGTCATCACTGTTTTAAAAGACTTTTATACTTATAAGGTATCAAAAGTCATTGATAAAGTTTCTTATGCGCTAACGCATAATTTTATCATTAGAAGAGTTGGATTAACACTTATATTATTTAGCTTTATCAAGATTAATGTGACTAGAAAAAGAAGAGAAGCATTTTATGGAATTATGTTTATTATGCTTTGGGTTATTGGCTTTTTAATTTTTACATTATATCCAATGTTTTATTCACTATACTTAAGTTTTAATGAAGCTTATTATAGTTTAGAGACTGGTGTAGAAACAACTTTTATTGGTTTTACCAATTATTTAAATGTATTTAGATCACAAACTTTATTACCATTATTTGGAACATATATTGGGAAAATGGTCATTGCAGTACCGCTTATTGTTGTGTTTTCTATATTAATCGCGGTTCTTATTAACAATCCGATTAAATTAAAAGGCATATGGAGAACCATTTTCTTCTTACCAGTAATTATTTCAACAGGACCAGTGATTGTTGAGTTAAACAATCAAAATGCAACCTCTATTCCTGCTTTAGAAGATAGTTCAGTCATTACTTATATCTCAGAAAATCTAGGACCATGGTTAGCCAATCCAATTGAAGCTATCTTAACTTCTATGTTACTGATTTTATGGTATGCAGGTATACCCATTTTAATCTTTTTAGCAGGACTTCAAAAAATTGATGGTTCAATTTATGAAGCAGCTGCTATTGATGGTGCATCGCCATGGGATCGTTTTTGGAAGATTACTCTGCCTTCCATTAAGCCACTGATCAGTGTGAGTGTGATTTATATTGTTGTTTCAATGAGTCTATTTGTAGAACCAGAAGGTATATTGGATCTAGCAAGATTACATATGTTAGTCGGTGCACCTGATTCTAATTTCTGGTATGGTTATGGTTATGCAGCAGCAATCGCTTGGGTATATTTCTTACTCATGGTTATTATTATGGGTATATTCATTTTAGTCCTTTCGGCTAGAAGAAAGGAGAGATACTAATGAAAAAGATTGATTATAAACGATTAAAATCTAAATCTAGACATTTTCTCTTCGGTATGAACTTCACGGATGGATTTATTTATAAACTTGTTATATACACATTGTTAATTAGTTTTAGCTATATTTATTTATATCCAGTATTATTTATGACCATTAATAGCTTTATGAGTGTTGATGATCTTATTAATCCAGGGGTTAAATGGATACCAACGAGTTTGCAGTTTGAAAACTATGCTAGAGCTATGCAAGTTTTAGAATTACCAGGTTCGATTGTTGGAACAACAACTTATGTACTTAAAGTTTCGATTTCAGTAACCTTATCATCAGCAATTATTGGTTATGGATTTGCGAAGTTTAGATTCCCACTTAAGAATCTATTATTTGTCTTAATGCTTGCGACATTCATCTTACCTACACAAGTAACGATGGTCGCAAACATGGTGATCTTTAAAAATTTAGGATTGATGAGCACACAAAACTCAATGATCCTACCAGCAATCTTTGGACAAGGTGTTAATGCAGCAATCTACATTCTTATCTTCTATCAATTCTTTAAAACGATTCCAGGTGTATTAATGGAATCAGCAGAAGTAGATGGTGCATCACAATTAAAAATATTTACTAGAATTGCAATTCCACTTGCGATACCTTCATTTCTAATCGTCTTTCTATTTAGCTTTGTATGGTATTGGAATGAAACATTCATTACTTCACTTTATGTAGGTAACAGAATCACCTTACCGCTTAAATTACAAGCGTTTAGATCAAGTTATGAGACCTTGTTCCCACCAGGAACCGCAGGTGCAGAATTAAATGAGGCAATTATGCTAGCAGGCAACATGCTAACGATATTACCACTTCTTGTGTTATACTTTATTGCACAAAGATACTTTGTTGAAAGTATTGATAGAACTGGTATCACAGGAGAATAATATGAAAAAAATATTAAGTTTGGTTTTACTTTTGTTCATTTTAATTGGATGCGAACCTAATGAAGATGAAGAACTACCAATTGATCCCTTAAAACCTGTTGAAGGATGTGAAGAAGGCACACTTGATGGTGGTTGGGTTTGCATTTGGGCAGATGAATTTGAAGGTGAAGAGATTGATGAAACAAAATGGAATTTTGAAGTGAATGGTTACGGTGGAGGTAACAA
>JBAZCK010000117.1:0-2565 GCA_041654955.1 Acholeplasmataceae bacterium
CAGTAACTGCTCAATATACTATTAACTCCTATACTTTAACCTACACTGCCGGAACTGGTGGAAGTTTAACTGGATTAACTACCCAATCAGTTAATTATGGTAGCAATGGAACAGCTGTTGAAGCTGTAGCTGATTCTGGTTATGCCTTTGTTAAATGGTCTGATAATTCAACTGATAATCCTAGAACTGATATCAATATTAGTGGTAATATAACTGTAGAGGCCCAATTTGGAATTCAATATACTTTAATTTATAATTCTGGCGACAATGGCTATATTAATATGATTGGATCAACCTCAACTACTCAATTAGTATTTGCTAGTTATAACGGAACAGAGGTTTTAGCTATTCCAGCGGATGGTTATAAATTTGTTAAATGGTCTGATGAGTCAACCAACAATCCAAGAACTGATACTAATGTTTTAAATAATATAAATGTTACTGCTCAATTTGAATTAGTTTGTCCAGATTCTACCGTTTTGTATGATGGAGTTACTTATAATACTGTCGCTATTGGTGAACAATGTTGGTTTAAAGAGAATCTAGCCTATTTACCAATGGTTCATAATAATTCTGATTATGTCGCTTCAAGTACAGCAGGATTGCCTGGTTATGGTGTCTATGGTTATGATGGAAGTGATTTAACTACTGCTAAATCTCAAGCTAATTATTCCACCTATGGAGTATTATATAATTGGTATGCTGTTGATCAAGTAAACATTTGTCCAACGGGATGGCATGTACCAACTGATGCTGAATTTACCATTTTAACTGATTGGTTAGTAAATTATGGCGGAATTGAATCCGGATACGAAGGAACCGCTTTAAAGGCTTCTGTTTGGGATGGCAATAATAGCTCTGGCTTTACAGCTTTGCCGGCCGATAGCCGCTTCGACGATGGTGATTTCTATGATCTCGGAGACTTCGCCTATTTCTGGTCATCATCTGGGCATGGTTCTGGTTTCTCTTGGAGCCGTAGCTTGGGATCTGGCGATGCTAGGGTCTATCGCGGTAGTGGCAGTCAGTCTCTTGGTTTTTCGGTTCGTTGTTTGAGAACTGAATAAATAAGTAATCCTTACTCAAAATTAGCTTAGCTAATTTTGAGATCTCTTTTTCTCTTTATCTCTTAATCTTAAAATTTCTTTATGAAATTTTAAGATTTGACTAAAAAAATGGCCATATCATCAAGTTTGAAGGTATATAAAGATAGCTATGATCTATTATTATATTTATACCAAATATCGGTAAATTTTAATAAAGATTTTAAATATATCTTAGGTGAAAATATTAAAAATGAGGTCTTAGAATTATTGTTTAGTATTTTTAAAGCTAATAAGAATTTTTTAAAACAATGGTGAGTTAAGGGGTGGGGTAAACCAAACAGGTTCTAACATCCTCCAGCACTCGGAGCCAACACATTTTTGGTGTAGTAGACCGACAGCAGTCGTCTAATATTACTAAAAAATTTAAAGAACTCAGTTTAGGCTGAGTTCTTTTAGTTAAGTCAAATGAGTTAAAAAAGCTTTAAATGAAGGGTATCCTTAGTTCGAATCCGAGCCCTGTTTTATTTTTAACAGTAATAGTGCTATAATATAATCACAATTGAATAATCTTTTTATAAAGAGCGCAGTGAGGGAAATAGCCCGATGACCTGCTAGCAACCCTGAAGTAAACCATTCAGAAGGTGCTAAATCTAGCCCTAGATGGGAAAAATAAAGGTCAATTTTTTATTTTCATCAATAAAAACTCTTTCTCAATCGTGTGTATTTTTGGCGGATTGGTAGGAATTGTTATTAGGGGTATTACTTTATTAATAAAAAAAATATGATAAAAACAAAAAGAAATAAAATACTTGGTTTTTTTGGGGTGTTGATAGCTATTTTTATTTTAGTCGTCTTATTGTATAGACCAGTAATTTTTCAAGAAGGGAATCCCTGGCCTTTTGTGAAAGGGATAATTCAACTAAATTTTACTCAAGACAAAATTATTAAATTGGACGTGAACGAGGACAGATATTTGACTAAGAGCAATAATGGTCAAGAAGTTATTAAATTATACATGAATGATAATGGGTATAATTTTATTGAACAAATGGGGTCTGGTTATTTTTTTCAATCCATAACAGGGGAAAACGCTGTTGCGACTCGTAAACATTACAGTAGGTTTTATTCGCTTTGGAATATAATAGAAAATATAAATAATACAGAAAGTAATAATGATTTGTGGACGACAATAACGACTGGTGATGGCATAACGTTTCAATATCCGAAAGAAATATTGGCAGAGCATATTAGCGAAGCGAAGTGGCCGCCAAAATTAATAATTGAAGATAGGTCTTTTATTTGTAATCCGTCTGGTAATGAAATTCAACAGGGTGGGCAAACTGAACAACGTTTGGTTGATAACCGAGTATATTGCATAACTAAAGAAAGCGAAGGAGCGGCTGGTAGTATATATACTGCTTATACTTACGAATTTCCGAAAGATTATCAAACTGGAGTTATCACTTTTACCCTACGCTTTGTTCAGTGTCAAAATTATGATGATCCAAAAGCGTCAGAGTGC
>JBAZCK010000118.1:0-2516 GCA_041654955.1 Acholeplasmataceae bacterium
ATGGTCTAAAACATTTAATCTCTATAAGGTCCCCATGGAGAGTTATCAGGGTCTGTGTAGACTCTGTTTCCTCTGTTTAGTGCATCAATTTCTTTGATTTCTTCTTCTGTTAATTTAATAAATTGAGCATCGTAATTATCTTTAATTCTTGATGGTGTTATGGATTTAGGGATCATGACGATTTGTCTGTGAAGTCCCCATGCAATCACTATTTGTGCAATACTCTTATCATGTTTTTTCGCGATTTCTCCTAATTTTTCACCCCAAATACCTTCAAATACGCCACCTTTCATTAAAGGTCCATAAGATTCCATTTGGATATTTTTTTCATCTAAGTATTTCTTTAATGGCACTTGTGATAAACCTGGATGACATTCTACTTGATTAATCATCGGTTTAATTTTAGCAGTTTTAAGTAAATCTTCGATATGATGAATTTGAAAATTTGATATACCGATAGCTCTCGCTTTTTTTGATTCGTATAGCTTTTCAAAAAACTTCCATGTTTGCTGATTAATCTTAGCATCATGATTTGGCCAGTGAATTAAATATAAATCCACATAATCAGTTTTTAGTTTCTTTAAAGATTCATCAAACATCTTTTGCATATTTTCAATGCTTGTATGAAATCTTTGTTTAGTCGTAATAAATAAATCACTTCGATCAACTTTTGAATCTCTAATAGCATCTCCAATACTTTCTTCATTGCCATACATTTGTGCTGTATCAATATGGCGATATCCAACCTCTAAAGCATACTTAACTGTATCATAAGCTGTTTTTCCATCTTCTGTTTTAAATGTTCCTAGTCCAAATAAAGGCATTTCATAACCATTATTTAATATAACTTTTTTCATGATCATTATCCTTTCAAATTTTTAATTTTTTGTGGTGTTAAATCTTTTAACACACTAAATAACATTTTCTTTGCACTATTTAAATCATCAATATCCATCATCGCTGCAGTTGAATGAATATATCTTGCAGGAAGTCCAATAGTGGTTGCTAAAACGCCATCTTTTAAATCAAGTGCTTTAGCTGCATCCGTCCCACCTTTTGAAGTGAAATATTGATATTTAATATGTCTTTTTTTAGCAAGATTTACAAAATAATCTAATAATCCAGTATGCATCACATTTCTTGGATCATATAATCTAAGTAAAAAACCTTCTCCTAATTTTCCAAGGCTATCAGATGATGTCATATCATTTACTGGTGATGCATCAAGTGCTAAAAAGATATCTGGCATAAATTTATTAACAGCAGTTTCAGCACCTCTTAAACCAACTTCTTCTTGAACGGTTGCGCCAACAACTAATGTATAAGGTAGATCTATGTCATGAAACTTTTTAATCGTTTCTAATGCAAGTCCACATCCATATCTATTATCAATTGCTTTAGATATGACTCTTTGTTTATTTTTAGTGTAAAAAAATGGATTATCAAATAAAACCATATTTCCAAGTTCTACACCAAAACTTAAAGCTTCTTCTTTAGATGATGCACCTATATCTAGAATTAAATCAGATATTTGTGTTTGTTGTGATTGTTTTAAATGAGGTGGAAGTGCGCCTATCACACCTTTAATGATGCCATCTTTTGTATGCACATTTAAAACTTGTGATATAAAGACTTCCCCATTAAGTCCACCAATATTTTGTAGCTTTAACATTCCATATTTAGTAATACCAACAACCATCAAACCAACTTCATCCATATGCCCTGCAACCATCACAATAGGTGCATGAGGATCACTAGATCTTTTAACTGCAAACACAGAGCCTAGATGATCTTTTTCGATTTCATAGTTTGGATAATTTTTCATAAAATCAATCATATAATTTCTAACTGGTTTTTCAAATCCTGATGTAGCTTCTAATGTAAACAAATCTTTATATATTTTTAAAATCATCTTGTATTACCTTTCCTTTAAGTTGATATATTGGGCCAAGTGCTCTTTTTTTGACTTCATATTCAGTCATAAACTTTGAAGGCTCTAGCTCATAGTTTATTTCAAATAACTGAAAATATGGTTCGATATAATCAATACTATCGTTAAACAAATCTAAATGATCAGTTCTAAACTGTAAAAATGCATCTTTTTTTAACACTTTTAAATAGAGTCTTAAAAAACTTGGATACGTTAATCTTCTTTTATGATGCTTAGCTTTAGGCCAAGGATCACTAAAGTTTAGATAAAGTCCATCTATCTTCTGGTTTTCAAAATAGGTTTCTAAGTATTTAGCATCTGCTAATACAATCATTAAATTATCGATGTTGTCTTCTAACTTCTTTTCTAAAACACGATAGATCACATATAAATTTACTTCCATTGCGATAAATAAAACATCTGGATTTGCTCTTGCAAGTGATGTAATAAATTGACCTTTGCCACATCCTATTTCCAAATATACATTTTTATCTTTTGGTATCTTTAAAGGTGCAACTTTAGTGATGACACCATGTTCTTCTAAAAGTTCGATATTAACATATTTTATACGTTTTTGCCTCATGAT
>JBAZCK010000119.1:0-2514 GCA_041654955.1 Acholeplasmataceae bacterium
AAATAATGTTACCCAATTTGATGAACTAATATTCGTTTCTGAGAAAAGCGAATATTTGATTTCAATTCTTTGTGTTCTATCTGGCCAACTTGATAATGGTGGAAGGTGAAGATTAATAATTCTTACGCTATATGTTTCTCCCATATCAATAGCTACCCAACCTGGCCATATACCTTTTTGTGATTCAAAGTATGTCGATATATCTCCATCTGTTAATTTTTCTGGATTATACACATCTTCATATTGACTCGCATAAGGTGTTTTACCAAAAGTAAGAGATGCTGGATAAAATTCAATATATCTTAAGAATGGTGATTCTGAATAGATAGATCCTTCTTTATAATTAAATCTTAATTGAACAGCAACATAATCGCCTGGAGCTAATCTAATATCTACATAATTATTTTTTGATGGTGAAAACTCATAGTCTTCTCCATTTAGTTTTTTACTAAATACAGGAAGTCCTGTTGTTTCACTAATAAATGTTGCTGCATAGATTGATATATTTTGAGTTAAGAAATACATGGATTCAGGATCAGAGAATAATCGAATAGATCCAACTTTATATGCTTGATCAAATATAATAGATAACGCAACATAATCTGCTCTTTCTACATCAGCTGCCCAATCTTTAGATATCCACATTGATTGATCATCAACTAATACATTAGATACATCAAATCCTTCTAAATCATAATCTTCTGTTTGTTCTCCGCCCCAATCTAGAGTGGATACTCCATAAGTAGCTTTCGCTGTAAAATCACCTTCAATTTTTGTTCCTGCATAAGGTGGTTCAGCTTTTGATACCGAAAAGTCAGGAATTTCTATAGCTTCTTGATCTCTAGCTTCAATAACTTCTTTATCAACGACATAATAATCACCTAATTCTAAATCATAGTAATGATAAACAGGTGCACCTTGTGGCTCATTAGACGATGTAATATGTATATCTGATACAAAGTTATTTGCACTAATTTGATCTTCTGAAGTTAGTGGTTCCCCTCTAAAATCAACATCTTTAAAATATATATTTGAAATAGTTTTTGTATCATCAAATCCATTCATTCTAATGTTTAGATCAGATGATGATTCTCCTATTTTTTTATCATTTAACACTTTGATATTTTCAAAATAAACGTTATTAATCACACCTCTATCATATTGAGATTTTGACCAATCCGCATTATATTGAATAGTTAAATCAATATAGAAGTTTTCATAACTTTCAGTCCAAATATCTCCAACTTGATATGAATCTTCAACAGTTATATTTCTAAAGTATATATCTTCAACTAATGCTTGATCAGCATTATGAATGCTCATTACAGCTTTATGATAATTATGTAAGACTGTGATATCTTCAAAAACAACGTTTTTAATACTTTCACCATATGTTTCATAACCGACTTCCATAGACTGTGCTAAATCAGTCCATAAGATGTTATTACTAAATCTTACATTATAAGTTGATTTATTATTTACGTTTTTTACAACAAGTGAATCATCCCATGTTCTTACAAATGAATTTTTAACAACTACATTTGTAGAAGACTGAATAGATATACCATCCCCATTAGGTCTTGCGGTAATGATTTTAACGTTATCAATGGTAATATCTTCTGATTCTTGAACATGCAATGTCCATCCAGCAGGATCTAAGAAACTTATACCTTCAATATGAATATCACTACTTTGTTGTAATTCAATAGGTATAGCACGTTGTGCAGCTTCTAATCTAGGATAAATAGATCCAGAGATAATACCTCTTCCTCTTATAGTTACATTATTTAATCCATATAAATTAAATTGTCCATAAACTAAAGCTCCACCAGCAATATATACAGTTTGACCAGATTCTACTGGAATGGTATCAGTTTTCCAAACACCAGGACCGATATAGATGATGTCATCATCTAGCATCGCTTCAGCTTCTGTGATTGGATCTTCTTCAATTGGATTTGCGAAAAGATGAATAGCTTCTTGAATCACTGATCCATTAGGTGTAGATTGTTCTACTGGATCATTTAATTGAATTGTGTAATTTGCTGGATACTCTAAATCAAATTCAATAACATTATCCGTAATAGTTGTTTCTATTTCATATGATAATGGATGAACAGATGCTTTGGTAACTTCATAATCATCAAGTATTCTTATTTTCACATGAACTTTACCTAAAAAATCAAATGAAGCTACTGATGTTTTATCTGTTGAATTGACCCATGTGAAACTTCTTGCATGGTTAACTAGTGTCTCATACACAAATAATGGTGATTCTTCAACTAGTATTTCATATCTTTCAGATGATTCTAGGATATCAGGCATATCATATATTTTTACTTGTGTAGATGTTTGTACACCAAATAAAATTTGAACTGATATGGTTTTAGATACATCAAGATATGTAATCACTACTGTTGATTGACCAACACTAGAAGAATCAAATCCCGAAATCTCATAATCTTCTATGATTTCTTCTGTATTTCCTTTTTTGTATGTCACAATCATACCTTC
>JBAZCK010000120.1:0-2509 GCA_041654955.1 Acholeplasmataceae bacterium
TCACCTAAAAGATTTTTTGTAAACATAATCTAAATAACTGCTCTTTGATTATAAAATAAATACTCAATAAAAACAAAAAAACCGGCCAAGCCGGCTTTTTTAGAGTTAACCTTGAAAGTTCTAAATTATTCAATTTTTTTAAAAATTGAGCGCAACTCTCCGGATAAAAACATTGACCCGGTAACCAGTAACAAATCTTCAGGTCCTAACTGCTCCTGGCTCCAAGCTAAAGCAGCTTTAGGATCTAGGAAACTACCTACCTTTAAACGAGGGTTTATCTTTAAAGCTGAATTTTTTAACTTCTTAGGATCAGCGGTTTTACGAAAAATGTTTTGGGTGAAGCGCGTACAAGCTAAACTCTTTGGTTTCAAAGCCAAAAGCTCATCCAGAAAAGAGCTGTGATCTTTATTGTCAGAAAAGCCAATTAAGAGATGCAATTTCTTATACTTACCTTTTAAGCTTTTAAGGCTGGAGATTGTCGCCCGAACTTTATCGGGATTATGAGCGCCGTCTAAAATAATATACGGCTTTTGAGCAACTACTTCAAAGCGAATCGGGAAAACCGTGTTAGCTAGACCTCGTCTAATCACAGCTTGACTCAAGCCCAGCTTTTTCGCCGCTGCAATAGCGACGCGAGCATTAGCCACCTGATGATAACCAAGATTATTTATATGATACTCTTCACCGTTAAGCCGAAAATCCAAACCACCCCAACCATGCTTTAAAACTTCGCCATTAATTAAAAAGCTATAACGACTAGCATCAACCTCCTCAAAAGAACGAGCTTTCTTTTTGGCGGCCGCTACTTTCAAAATATGGATTATTTTAGGATTTCCTTCAGCAGTAATAACATCGCAACCCTTCTTTATAATTCCTGATTTATTAAGAGCAATTACTTCTTTACTGGTTCCTAAAACCCCTAAATGATCGAGGCCAATGTTAGTAATAATCGCTACATCTTTATGAGGGATAATGTTAGTACTGTCATTTTTGCCACCACAAACAACCTCCATTACCGCAAAATCGACTTTTTGCTTGGCAAAATAATGCAAAGCAATCAAAGTATTTAAGCTCGCCATTGAAGGGAAAGTAAATTTTACCTGATTAATATAAGCATCCCAAACCGGTTTCAATTCTTCAATTGTTTTAACAAAGTCTTTATCCGTCATTGAGCGGCCATTAATCTGCCAACGCTCAGTAATTTTTGTCGGATGTGGCGAAGTAATTGTGCCAACTTTAAAACCTTGTTCAACTAACATCCGACTAATCATTAAAGAAACTGACCCCTTCCCACTCGTGCCGGTAACATGAATATAATGAGGAATTTTCAGCTGAGGGTCTTCGTCTAAGTGCAGCATCGTATGCATGCCCTTTAAAATAGTGGGGGTATTCTGCCAGTTCCCTTTTCCGCGATAAACGCGCGGCAAATTATGAAGCGAATCTAAGTACTCGTAGGCCTCTTGATAAGTCATACAATATTTTTGATGGATAGATATTCTAATTCAACCGCTGCTTAATCGTCGGTTAATAAAAGATTAGTAATAAAGGATCCTAGCCATAGCCAAATGGCAACCCAGAGAGCTGGCCAAAAACCAGCCAGGACAAAGCCTTGGATGAAACTAGAAACAAACCACACCAGAAGAGCATTAATAATAAAAGTAAACAAACCTAAAGAAAGAATGTTAATCGGTAGGGTTAAAATAATTAAAATTGGTCGAACCAAAGCATTAATTAAGCCTAAAATAACCGCGACAATTAAAGCAATATAGAAACTACTAACTTCTACGCCCCCAATTAGAAAAGAGCCGAGCAAAATCCAGGCGGCGTTAAAAAGCAAACGGAAAATTAATTTCATAAAAATTTTTATTAATCGCTGCCGTTTAATAATTATTGAAACTCTTATTTAAAAGAGTTATTCAATCGGCAATAAACGATTGGTGGTTATTAGTGGACTTGAACCACTGGCCTCTGCGATGTGAACGCAGCGCTCTAACCAGCTGAGCTAAATAACCGTAATTAAAATTAAAAAAACTTCTGACAGTATAACGAATTTTTAGATTTTTTTCAACCCTAAAAGTTGTTTTAAAAGCCTAATAAAAGCAGCTGTTTTTATCACCAATACCCCTTATTGAAATTTTTAATTAAAAAAAAGACCGGGCTTAAAGCTCGGTCTCGGGTCGGTTAACATTTCAAATGTTAGTCCTGCGGAAAAAATCCTCCAACACATTCTCCCTTTCGGAGCGTGTGTTTTGAACGGAAATTTTCATTTTCCTCAAAAAGAAAAAAATTCTGATTCTCAGGATAAGACCAAGGCTCACCTGAGCTAACTACCTGCTCAACCTGCCTGAACAATTTCAGATACAGGGAAACCACATAGCAAAGCTTCCGTCTGGAGCTTTCATTTTTTTGGAATAATTTCCAGGGAATTTCTCTTTTTAAAAAATCTCTGGCCTCCAGCTCTGTTTTTCCGGAACGAGCCATTTTCTGAATTTCTTCAGAAAAATCGCGA